>JAGVOD010000047.1 GCA_020052935.1 archaeon
CTACTCTGTCTTCCTGAAGATAAACAACTATAATCCGAAGAGGGAGAGCCAGGTCAGGACTTTCTTCTACTCCCTCCCGAACGTCACTTTCGCAGAGCGCATCATAGGCACATGGGACATGCGTATCCAGATATCCTGCACGAGCCCTCATGATTTCGAGAAGATACTGCAGCAGATACGCGAGTTCCTCGCTGCAGACCTGAAATATTATAATTTCGCGATAATGCTTAAGGAGTCAAAGCGCGTCTCATACACAAAAGGAATGGAACAGTCATGAATTGAGCTTCACGCGGCGCCGCCGTGAGTTGGTGGGGCAATGCCACCGCCAATATGTCAGAAACCTCTGGTTTCTGAGCACGCTCAGAAATACTGTGTATTTCTGACGTTGCGAAGCGTCTTGCAGTGAAATATTCGCACATGACAGGGGGACGCCCCCTACGGGGATGTCATGTCTGTGCAAAATCTTTGTCGAGCGGAGCCTGGCGTGGCACTGCCCGTATTAAGGGCTCACGCGGCGCCGCTGGTAATCTTTTGAAAAAGAGGTGTACAATGGCTAATCAGGACAAGTTCGTGTTTGAGTTATCTTGGGAAGTGTGCCACAAGGTCGGCGGTATCTATACTGTCGTCAAGTCAAAGGCAGCCCTTCTCAATTCAGCATACCCCAACTACTTTCTCGTGGGCCCTTATTTCGAGGAGTTCGCGAATGTAGACTTGGTCGAGGAAGCGCCTCCTGCCCCTTTCGGCGAGGTCTTCGAGGAGCTGAAGAAAGAGGGTCTTGTCTGTCATTTCGGCAGGTGGCAGGTCAAAGGCTATCCCCGCACGATACTCATAGACTTCTCAGGCTACTGGCCACGCAAGAACGAGATAAAGGGCAATCTGTGGAATGATTACAAGATAGATTCTATATATGCTAGCGGGGAGTTTGACGAAGCAATCATATGGGCGACGGCTGCAGGCCGCATGATTGAGCTTTTCATCCATAAGAAGACCCAGCAGGGGAATAATTACAAGTACATCGCGCATTGCCATGAGTGGCTCGCCGGAGCGGCACTTCTCTACCTGAAGAAGCAAGGCGTCAAGATCGCGACGGTTTTCACCACCCACGCGACGATGCTTGGCCGGACGATAGCTGGCAGCGGCCGCAACCTTTATGATGAGATTGAGCAGATCTCGCCCGAGAGGGAGGCTTACAATTACGGTGTGCAGGACAAGCACCTGACTGAGAAGGCTTGCGCGCAGAACGTAGATGCCTTCACTACAGTATCTGAGATCACCGGCATCGAGGCTGAGCACCTGCTTGGCCGCAAGCCCGACGTTCTGGTCCTCAACGGCCTGGACATCGAGAAGCTCCCGACCTACGAGGAGACTGCGTACGAGCACCGAATCAACCGCGAGAAGATCCACGAGTTCCTGCGCTACTATTTCCTGCCGTATTATTACTTCAACATAGAGGACACAGTCATATTTTTCATCGTCGGGCGTTATGAGTTCAAGAACAAAGGCATAGACATACTTATCGAGGCTCTCGCAAAGCTCAATGACAAGCTGAAGAAAGAGGGCGGGACAAGGACTGTCGTGTGCTTCATCTGGATCCCGAGGGATGTGCATGGCGTCAGGAATGACATCTCAGTGAACAAGACAGCGTACATGACCCTTAAGGGATTCCTCGACGAACATCTCCAGGCCATCAAGACCAACATCGTCACCAACATAATAAAGTCAGGTCCGGTCAGGAACGCACAGGAACTTAGTTCAGACATCTTCAGTCCTGAGTTCATCCATCAGGTGAAGAGACTTGAGCTGAACTTCGCGAAGAAGGGCAATCCTCCGCTCTCCACGCACAACATCCCTTACGAGTATGATGACGCGATAATAAAGCGCCTTCTTGAGACAGGCCTTGACAACAAGGAGGATGACCGCGTGAAGGTCATTTTCTATCCGATCTACCTGTCTGGCGTGGACGGACTGACCGATCTTGCCTACGACGACGCCATGAATGCATGCCATCTTGGCCTTTTCCCGTCTTATTATGAGCCTTGGGGCTACACCCCGCTTGAGTGCGCTGCCCTTGCAGTGCCGTCATTGACCAGCGACCTTGGTGGCTTCGGCCGCTTCCTGCTGCAGAAGACAAAGGGAGACTCTGGCATATTCGTGCTCAAGAGGTACAAGCGGGACATTAATGATGCGACGAACGATTTCGCAGACATCCTTTACAAGTTCGCGAAGTTCAATGCCCAGGAGAGGGTCCAGCAGAAGATAATCGCGAAGGACCTCGCCACTCTGGCCGACTGGAAAGTACTGATTAAGAATTATTTTGACGCTCATGACCTTGCCATCAAGAAGGTCTATGGGTGAATGATTGATCATGTTCAAGAGGTGGAAAAGATGATAAATGTTGCAATCAATGGTTCTCAAAATCGTAGATTTTGGAACCCTAATCGCCACGTCATTATTCTTGATGATAATAATACGAGGTGTTTAATATGATAAACGTGGCGATTAATGGCTTCGGAAGGATAGGCAGGATGGTTTTCAAGGCAGGCCTCGAGGACCAAGACATAAATTTCGTCGTGATAAACGACCTGACAGACACCAAGACGCTCGCTCATCTGCTGAAGTATGATTCTGTGCAGGGCAATTTCCCGGGCCTTGTTGACCACACGCCTGATTCCATCGTCGTGAACGGCAAGACGGTCAAGGTCATATCTGAGAAGGACCCGACAAAGCTCCCGTGGAAGCAGTACAATGTGGATGTTGTCGTGGAGAGCACCGGCAGGTTCACTAACAAGAAGGATGCGATGCTGCACATCAATGCGGGCGCGAAGAAGATAATCGTCTCTGCGCCCTGCAAGTGCGATGCCGGCGAGCAGCCTGTCAAGACTATCGTGAAAGGCGTCAATGAGCACCTGCTTACCAAGGATGACGTGATAGTCAGCAACGCATCATGCACTACCAACTGCCTTGCGCCCATGGCCAAGGTGATAGAGGACAACTTCGGGATTGAGAAGGGATTCATGACTACTGTGCATGCATACACTGCGGACCAGCGCCTTGTCGATTCTCCTCATGAGGACCTTAGGCGGGCGAGGCACGCTGCGTTGTCGATAATACCTACTTCGACAGGAGCTGCGAAAGCTATCGGCGAGGCCATCCCGTCACTGAAAGGCAAGATGGACGGCTTTGCCTTACGCGTGCCGGTGCCTGCGGGCTCCATAACCGACCTGACAGTCATCACCAAGCGCGACGTGACCAAGGAGCAGGTCAATGAGCTCTTCAAGAGCGTCGCGGGCTATCATCTTAAAGGCGTGCTGCAGTACTGCGAAGACCTGATAGTCTCTTCTGACATCGTCGGCAATCCGCATTCATGCATCTTCGACCCTGCCTTGACGAATGTCATCGACAAGCGCCTGCTGAAAGTGGTCGGGTGGTATGACAATGAGTGGGGCTATTCCAAGCGCATGGTCGACCTGCTGAAGATAATGGCCAAGCTGGGATAAGGTGGAGTCTGATGGATGCTCCCACTCTCCAGAACGTTTACATAGGTGGTAAGCGGATACTTCTTAGGGCAGGCTTTGACGTGCCTATAGATGATGCCGGGAACATCCTTGATGACAGCAGGATCCGCATCTCCTTGCCGACGATAAAGTACATCCTCGAGCATGGCGCCAAGCAGGTCATAGTGATGACTCACCTCGGCAGGCCTGAGGAGCGCGACCCCGCGTCAAAGACAGACAAGACAGCAGCGAGACTTTCAGAGCTTCTGGGCGAGAAGGTCGTCAAGATAGGTGATTTCGGGGAGAAAGGCATCCCCGCTCCAGAGAAAGCAAGGATTGTCATGCTGGAGAACCTCCGTTTCGACCCCAGGGAGAAGAGCAAAGACCTGGCCAAACGTGATGAGTTCGGCAAGCAGCTCGCGTCCCTCGCGGATATCTATGTGAATGATGCTTTCTCTAACTGCCATCGTGACCACGCGTCTATGACATCCGTCCCTAAGTTCATACCTGGCTGCGTCGGCATCAGCGTCGAGAATGAGGTGTCGACCATAAGCAAGGCCATGGAATCTCCAGAGCGTCCTTTCATCTCGATAATCGGCGGCGTCAAGGCAGACAAGCTGAACGCAGTCGGCAACCTGCTCAAGCGCGTTGACAAGATACTGATAGCAGGAGCTCTCGCATTCACTCTTCTCAAGCAGTTCGGCAAGGAGGTGGGCAAGACAAAGGTCGATACCGAGGGTCTTGCTGAGTTCTCATCCCTGGTCGCAGAGATAAGGAACAATCCTAAAGTCATCCTTCCTGTGGATACTGTGCTCGCGGACAGCTTCTCGAATGATGCGAGGACAAAGGTCTCGTCGGTAGAAAGCATCGACAAGGACTGGATGGCGCTCGACATCGGCCCTGAGACGATAAAGCGTTTCAGGCAGGAGATCGCAGCGGCAAAGACAGTGATATGGAACGGCCCTATCGGCGTGTTTGAGTTCGACAAGTTCGCTACTGGCACAAATGAGATAGCAAATGCGATGGCAAGCTCGTCCGCAGTCACGATAGTGGGCGGCGGTGATTCGGGCGCAGCAGTCGAGAAGCTGGGCATGAAGGATAAGCTGACTCTTGTCTCTTCTGGCGGCGGCGTCTCCCTGGAGCTCTTCGAGGGCAAGGAGCTTGTAGCGATAAAGGCTTTGGTTAAGTGAATCGGTGGAAGGGTAATATGGCCAAAAAATATGACGTTGTGTGTGTAGGTTCTGCGTCTATTGACTGCTTTGCGAAGATACCTGTGGATTTCAATGATATTAAGCATGGCTCTAAGCTGCTCATCGACGACATCCAGCTGCTCACAGGCGGCGGCGGTACGAATGTCGCTGTCGGCATCGCAAGGCTCGGCCTGAAGACCGGGTTTATCGGCGAGGTGGGCCAGGACCTCTCAGCGAATGTCATAAAGCACGAGCTGAAGAAAGAGAAGGTTGATTTCATAGTCAAGCAGCATTCGCGCCACCAGACAGCATACTCTGTAGTGCTTGAGGCGAAGGGCAAGGACCGCGCCATCCTCGTCTACAAAGGTGCAAGCAGTTTCCTGCATCCTGACGAGGTGCCGAAGGGCATCAAGACAAAGTGGTTGTATCTAGCTTCTGTGACCGGTGCGTCGTTCAAGACCCTGGAGCACATGGCCGGCTTCGCCAAGAAGAACAAGATAGATGTTTATTTCAACCCGAGCAGCTACATGACAGAGCAGGGCCGCGATTACCTGAAGAAGGTCCTGTCTGCGACTACGATACTTGCTGTGAACAAGGAAGAGGCAGAGATGCTTCTGAAGACAAAGGGCAGCATCTACGATCTGCTCAAGGGCATTCACAAGCTCGGCCCGCACATCTGCATAATCACGAACGGCAGCGAGGGTGTCCACGTATATGACGGCGAGCTGCGTTACTTCAAGAAAGCCAGGAAGATGCATCCCGTTGACACGACAGGGGCAGGAGACGCTTTCGGCGCAGGTTTCCTTGGAGGTTTCATCATGAAGCCTGACCTTCCGATGAGGGACAGGATAAATTTTGCCATGGAGCTTGGCTTGCTCGATTCCGAGTCAGTCATCGCTTATGTCGGTGCAAAGCGCGGTCTTTTATCTAAAAAACATGCATTAGAACAGCAGAGGTCGTACAATGTTACTCACAAATAAGAAGATACAGTCGATAGCCGAGAAAGGGCATTACGCAGTCGGTGCGTTCAACGTGTATGATATGGAATCGGTGCAGGCCGTCGTGAAGGCTGCCGAGCTCGAGAACTCTCCAGCCATAATCGCGACAACAGAAGGCGCGATAGAATATGCTGGCCACGAGTTCCTTGCGATGCTGATAAAGCTCGCTGCAGAGAGGTCGAAGATGCCTTTCACCATGCACCTGGACCATGGCAAGGACATGGAAATCATAAAGAACTGCCTGAAGCTCGGTTATACCTCTGTGATGATTGACGCTTCGCATTTCGATTTCAAGAAGAATATAGAGGTCACGAGGAAGGTCGTCACTATGGCGCATAAGAAAGGAGCTTCTGTGGAAGCAGAGCTCGGGACGATAGGTGGCGTAGAGGATTCTGTCTCCTCGAAGAATATACTTCTGACCGACCCTCGCGACGCAAAGGAGTTTGTCGAGAAGACTGGTTGCGACACCCTTGCTATCGCTATCGGCACGAGCCACGGCGCGTATAAGTTCGCAGGCGAGTCAAAGCTGGACATAAAGCGTCTGGGCGAGATAAAGAACGTCATCAAGATCCCTCTGGTGCTGCACGGCGCCTCTGGCATTCCCGATGCCATCGTTAAAAAGGCCAGGTTCTTCGGCGCTCTGCTGGGTCCTGCGCACGGTGTGTCTGACTCTGACATCAAGGCTGCTGTCGCAAATGGCATAAGCAAGATTAATATAGACTCTGACCTTAGGCTTACTTTCGACGCAAGCGTCCGCGAGGTGCTCAAGACAAAGCCTGAGGAGTTCGACCCGAGGAAGATACTAGGTCCAGCGAGAGACCAGATGACTGAGATCATCAGGTACAAGATGAAGCTGTTCGGCTCGTCAGGGAAAGCAAAATCATGAGGAGCAGTGCCGAAGCCGGTGGCGCCAGTGTGCGCTGCGTAAGGCAGGCATCAAAGCAATGATCAATAATTCATGCGCGCAGCGCTTGGCGCCACGAGGATTGCGGAGCAAGCCGAGTCACTTCAGGACTCGTAGAGGCCTGAAGGCTTACGACACCGCAGGTGTCGAAAGAGGCTTCGGCGCTGCGGCAGATGAAGGTGTCCAATATGCCATTTTTAGTGGTTAATTTCAAGACATACAAGCAGGCGACTGGCCAGCAGGCTGTCAAGCTCGCTAAGATATGCGAGAAGGTCGCGAAGAAGACGAAAGTGCATGTCATAATCGCTGTGCAGAACGTGGATCTTTTCCGCGTATCGAGCGAAGTCTCTATCCCTGTTTATGCAGAGCACATAGACCCTGTCAGCTATGGCGCGAACACAGGCAAGGACCTTCCCGAAGCTCTCGTCGAGAACGGCGCAGCAGGCGTGCTTATCAACCATTCTGAGGACCGTGCTGAACTCGCGCAGATAGAGGATGACATCAAGCGCGCAAAGGGTGTCGGCCTTATGACCATCGTATGCGCCCCCACATCAGAATCAAGCGAATCAATCGCAGTATTTGCTCCTGATTTCATCGCTGTCGAGCCTCCGGAGCTTATCGGCGGCGATGTATCTGTGTCAAAAGCCAAGCCTGAGCTCATAGCTAAGACTGTCAAGCTTGTGCACAAGGTGAATAAGGAAGTTCCTGTGCTTTGCGGCGCAGGCATCAAGGACCATGATGATGTAAAGATAGCGATCAAGCTAGGCTGTGAAGGGATTCTCGTCGCTTCTGGCGTCACGAAGGCAGAGGATCCTGAAAAGGCGCTTCTCGACCTGATAAAGGGCATGGCCAAGCCAAAGACAGTGAAGAGAAGTAAGAGGTAAGTGAATGCTGTATCTTGACGTCTCAAAATCAGGCATCAAGTCCTTCGCGAGTCTGAAGAAGGCGCTTGACAAGATAACGAAATCGTCTATGCCCTCTTTCGAGCAGTATCATGAGGATATCGCTAAGCTGAAAGACGTCATGAAGAAGTACACGAGTTACAAAAACCTGATAGTCATAGGCAATGGCGGCTCAAACACATCTTTCAAGGCGTTCCACCAGGCTCTTGTTCCTCTCAATTCTCAAAAGGAAGCGTTCATCCTCACCACGATGGAGCCTGATCTTCTCGACGAGGTCAAGGACAGGTTCAATAAGAAAGACACGCTCGTGATGCCTGTCAGCAAGTCAGGAACGACTATAGGCATACTGGAATCGTTGTTCGCTTTCTCTGGTTACAAAGTGCTTCCCGTAACCTCCCCTTCAGAAGGTGCTTTATCTGTCATCGCGCAGAAAGAGGGTCTTGACATAATCCCTCATCCTGATGTCGGCGGCCGATTTTCGGGTCTGACTTCTTCTGCTTTCGCTCCTGCGTTGTTTTTCAGTATCGACGTCGATTCCATAGACAAGGGCGCGCGCAATATCTACAAGGATTGCGCCCCTTCTGTGCCGATAGCCAAGAATCCTGCGTTGCAGCTTGCCTCTATCCTGTTTTTGCTGGAGAAGAAGGGTTATTCTGAGGTGTTCTGCCCTATCTATTCATTGAAGCTGGATGGCTTCTCGAATCTTATAGTGCAGCTGATGCATGAGTCTGTCTGCAAGGCCAAGCAGGGCCAGACTTTCTACTGCGCTGACGCTCCTGAGTCCCAGCATCACACGAACCAGCGTTTCTTCGGCGGGAAGAAGAACGTGCTCGGTCTCTTTGTTACTGTCAATACGCAGTATGATTCCGAATCCAAGGTCAAGGTGCCTGATTCTATCAAGTCAATAGGTGTCCGTGGCGGCACTTTGGGCGATATCAACAACGTCCCTTACTACAAGTCGCTCGAGTTCGAGTTCCAGGGCACGTTCCAGGATGCTGTCAAGAACAAGATACCGTCTATCCGCCTTTCCATCGACAAGATATCTCCGTTCTGCGTCGGAGAGTTCTTAGGGTTCTGGCATTACGTAGCTGTGTATTCTGCGATGCTGCGCAGCGTCAATCCTTATGACCAGCCGCAGGTCGAGTCATCCAAGGAGATAAGTTTCAGGCTCAGGAAGGGGCATAAGAGCTAACGCTTTCTCAAGAATTCTGCTGTATTCATGAATTCTATCTCTTCTCTCGTCGCTTTTAGGTCATTGAATGTGAAGTCCTGCGTCTTCTTGTCGAGGGCTACGCAGCAGTCCTTTATCACTATGATATCAAAGTCCCGGTCGTATGCGTCCTGGACAAGGCTCCTTACGCAGAGGTTCGTCAGTATTCCTGCGACAACGATGCGTTTCACTCCTTTCAGCCGCTTTTCTAGCTGAGTCTTGTAGAATGGGCTTATCTTGTATTTCGTTATCAAGATATCCGCGGGTTTCCTGTGCAGCTGCGGGATTATCTTCACGTTCTTCGAGCCGGGCGCGAATGCGCCGTCAGAGCCTTTCTCGACGTGTGTTGTGAATATAATCTTGTAGCCTTTCCTCCTGCAGGAATCGATTAGCCTGTTGGTGTTCCTGATTACAGAAGATATATTTCCGACAAAATAGTCAGAGTGCTTATCTATCCACTCGTTTTCGAAATCGACGAGAATAAGCGCTTTTTTCATCGTCATGGCTCGCTCTTCACCGCGCTTCTCGGACGCCTGCCGACTGCCTGCACAGACGCGACATTGCCGTCTATCATCTTCTTTATGCTGAGCGGGTCAGAGATGTTGGTTATCAGCAGCTCTCCGCCTTCGCCTGACGCGGTCTTGATTATGAGTTCTCCTGTGTTCATTATCTTGCCGTAAACGCTCTGGAACAAGGATATGTCAGTCACGTACTCATAGGTCATGCTCTGGAAATGCTCGTGGATTATGCCCTTCGAATAGAGTATCCTCTCATTTGTGACGCCGAACCTGACAGACCATATGACATATTCTGCCCTCAAAAGCACCAAGAACGACACGAATATGGTCAGTATTATCCAAAGCTCGCTCAGGCCCGCGAGGTATTCCACTAAAGAAGATACGATGAGCGCCAGCACGATGAGATACTTGAAGAGCATGGTCTTGCGTGACTGCCTGAAGAAGAGGAGCATCTTCTCATTCTCCCTGAGGTGCTGGTCTAGCCTTAGGACTGATCTTGTCAGCCTGTCGATGCTGTGTGACGCCCTGAGGAATCGTGATACAAGCCTTATTATCCTCATCAGCCTTATGACCTGCACTATCTCCCCGCCTTTTACGAATATGCTTACATACAGTGGAAGCACAGAGAGCAAATCGATGATTCCGAAGAAGCTGAATATGTACTTGGCGCTCTTATCGGCGCATATCGCCCTGAGGAAATACTCGCTGGTGAAAATTATCGTGAATGCCCATTCTGCTATGAGCAGAATGTTTCCATACTTCTGGGATACCTGAGGTATGGCGTCCAGGATCACGACAGCGACGCTTATTATTATTATGAGGAGCAGCACCAGGTCGAATATCATGCTTTCTGCTTCGTGGCCGCGTACTACCTTGTCGCGGAAGTACATCTTCCATCCGGTCTGCTCTTTTTTAGCGTCCTCTTCGCTCATGGCATTGCTGACGATAAAGCAATATATAAATATAACCCCAGAACTATTGATTTAGGCTTATTTCTTGCCTATGGAATATAATCTTATTTCCTGTTCCACTTCACCTTAAGGAAGTGTGAGCTGCAGCTGAAGCACGGGTCGTAGCTTCTTATCAGCTTCTCTATCTCAAGGATTATCTTCTGCTCGCTCATCTTTAGCAGCGAAGGCAGGTATGCGCGTATGTCTTGCTGCATGTTGAGCAGGTTCTGGCATGTCGGCGTTATTATGTTCGCCGAGACAATGTCTCCTTTCTCGTTTATCTCGTAGTCGTGTATGAGTATTCCGCGCGGCACTTCTATGATCGCTATGCCTCGCGCTTTCTTGAACTTCATCTCGCCGGGGTGTATAGCCTTCTCCTCTGTTATCGCGAGTTTCCTGCATATCTCTATGCCTCTGCTGATGTAGTGCACCAGCTCGACTCCCTGCGCGAAGTTGTCCATGAATGGGTTTGTTATCGGGAACCTGACTTTTGAGTCTGTGACTATCTTCTTGGCGTTCTTGGACAGGAAGCGGTAGTTGTTGTTCAGCCTCGCTAGTGCACCGACCATGTATGCTTTCTCTTTCTTGACGACGAAGTTTGCAGTTGAGTACGGCTCGTGGTATTCCTCGAGGTACTTTGAGTACTCATCTTTCTTGAACCTGTTGGCTTTCGACACGAGCTCGCCCGAGAGCATCGGGTAGTTGACTCCGTCGTACAGCGAGAAATACTCGGTCTCCCGCTCGAACTTGGGGTATTTGATGCTGGCGAACAGTTTTGCTGTGGCGATGGCGTCGTTCTGCGCTTCCTGGAGCTTCCTCCTCAGTTCGTCTACTGCTTCCTGCGTCGGTAGCTTGAGCATGCCGCCTGGCTGCATGGATACTGGGTGCATCTCCCTTCCGCCTATCGCTGTTACGATCTCGTTGCCTAGTTTTGTGAGCCTGAGTGCGCGCTCCACTTCCTTCTTGTACTTGGTGCTCATGTCGAGCGCTGATTCGAATCCGAGGTAGTCTGGCAGGGCGAGGAAATAGAGGTGTGTCGCGTGGCTTCTTATCCTCTCGCCGACCATCGCGAGCTCGCGCAGCAGCATCGTCTGCTGTGTGGGCTTTATTCCCAGCGCTTCCTCTACTGCCTGTATAGAGCATATTGTGTGGGCGCAGCTGCATATCCCGCATATTCGGGAAGTGATCTCTGGCGCCTCGTAGCATTTCCTTCCTTTGAGCATGCCTTCGAAGTATCTTGATCCCTCGACAGAGCCGAGCTCGCACTTCTTTATCTGGTTGCCTTCTATAGAAAGGTTCAGGTTGGCGTGTCCCTCGATCTTTGTTATGTGGTCAAGCTTTATAGTGCGGCTCATCTTTTGAATCTCCCTTTGATCATGTTGAAGAATGACTTGTCTTTCTTTTGCGGCTCGGATTCTGCCTTGAAAGTTTTCTGCGGCGCCGGCTCATTGGCAGGCTTTGAAGGCTGTACTCTCTTCGCTGCTGTTTTCTTGGCGGTTTTCTCTTTTTTCTTCGCTTTCTTTATCTTCTTGACAGCTTTCTTCGCTGTTTTCTTTGCAGCTGGCTTCGGCTTTGCCTTCTTCAAGGCCTTTTTCTTGAGTACCTTCTTGAGAGTCTTCTTCGCAGGTTTTGCTTTGGCCTTCTTGGTCTTCTTCGCTGTCTTTGCTACTTTCTTCGCCAACTTCTTCTTCGCCAGCTTCTTCTTCACTAGCTTTACTTTCTTGGCTGGTTTTGCCGGCTTTATCTTGATCGGCTTAGGCTCTGGCGGAGTCTCCATCATCATGCCTGCGAATGTCCTGAGGCGCTGCTTGATGTGTTCCTTCGGGAATCCTTTCTGCTCGAGCAGTTTGGATATGAGCGGGAGGTTGGCGTCGGGCATGGGTCCTCTGCAGCCCCAGCATTCGAGCTTTCCGTTGGTGCATACTGCGTCGCAACCGCCTCTTGTTATGGGTCCGAGGCACATCTTTCCGTCGTCGAGCAGGCATCTGTTCTCGTTGAGCCTGCATTCGAAGCACACTGGCCTGTCATAATCTGCGGGTTTCTTTCCCAGCAGCAGGTCTTTCATGAAATCGAGTATCTGTTTCTTGTCTGGCGGGCAGCCCGGGATGTAATAGTCTACTGCGACGTGCTTGTTTATCGGCAGCGGCTGCGTGTCCTTCATCTCTTTCGTCTTCTCGTACACCATCGCCACGTATTTTGATGCGTCTATGAAGTTCCTGTAGGCAGGTATGCATCCCGTGCATGCGCAGGCTCCCAGCGCGACGAGCGTCTTTGTCTTGGCCCTTATGGCCTTGAGCATCTCGAGGTCCATGTTGCTCGCTACCAGTCCTTCCATGAAGACTATGTCGAACTGTTTCTCTTCCTTCAATTCTTTTATGAGCCTGAATGACTTTATCTGGAAGTGCCTCGCCATCTCGAGTATCTCATCCTCGTTGAATACGAAGCTGAGTAGGCAGCCGTTGCATCCGGTCAGGTCGTAAAATCCTACTACTGGTTTGTCTTTTGCCATGTTGATCGTCAATCGTTCGTGTACTGGCCTATCTCGTCATACCTGAACACAGGGCCGTCGAGGCATGTGTACTTACCGTGTATCATGCAGTGCCCGCATATGCCTAGTGCGCATTGCATCAGCCTTTCTGTGCTGACGTAGATCTGCTCCTCTTTGAAGCCTTTGTTCTTGAGTATGGATATCGTGATGTTCATCATCATGGGCGGTCCGCAGATGAAGACTATCTTGTTCTCTGGGTTGAGCTTTGCTTTCTCGATGAGGTTTGTTATGAAGCAGACGTCGCAGCTTATCCTTGCCTTGTTCGGGTTCTTGTCCACGCTGAGGTTGAGGTTGTACTTGTTCCTCCATTGCCTCATCTCGTCCTTGAAGAGTATGTCTTCCGGCGTCCTGAAGCCGAAGTACAGGCTGACTTCGCCGAAATTGTTCTTGTGTTTGTCGACGTATGAGAGTATGCCTTTCAGCGGTGCGACCCCGCTGCCGCCTCCTATGACTATGAGCTCCTTGCCGAAGAGTTTGTCCATAGGGTAGCCTTTTCCGTAGGGCCCGCGCACGAAGAGTGTGTCGCCTTTCTTCATCTTCGAGAGCGCTTTTGTGACATTGCCTACCTCGCGGATGTTGAGGTCCATGAATTCCTGTGAGTATGATGCTATTGATATGGGTGCCTCGCCTATGCCTGGCAGCGTCAGTTGGACGAACTGGCCCGGGTCGTGTTTTGTCTTGAAGTCTATGCGTATCATGAAGCAGTCGCTGGACTCTCTCTTGAAGCTGGTTATCTTAGTAGAGACCGGCAGGTATGGGTTCGCAGACTGCTGCTCTGGTTCTTCTTTTGCTGTCTTTACGCGCGGCATCTTATTTCTCCAGTTTCATCTCGTTGATTCCCTTGACGAAGTTTATCCTTGTGGGGCATCCTCTTATGCATCTTCCGCAGCCTGTGCACAGCGTCATGCCGTGCCTGTCCTTGAAGTACTGCAGCTGGTGGTATATCCGGTGCTTGAACCTGTCTTCTCTTGTGCTGCGGAATACGTGTCCGCCCGCGACTTTTGTGAAGCAAGGCAATTGGCATGCTGCCCAGTTCCTTTTCCTTTCGCCTTTGTTGAGCGTGGCATCGACCTCGTCGTGTATGTCGAAGCAGTAGCAGCTGGGGCATAGAGTGACGCATGCTGCGCAGCTGAAGCAGATGTCCACCATCTTCTTCCAGTCCGGGTGGTTGTAGTATTCTTTTATGTCTCGCTTGTCGAGCTGTAGCTTTGTCTCTATCCTCCTGTCCTCAGGTCTTAGGAAGAGTTCTGTGTCCCAGAAGTATTTCCTGTACCTGTCTACGAAGTTGCGTCCTTTCTCGCTTCCTATCTCCACGAGGTACGCATCATCTTTGTCGTACAGCATGAGGTCGTAGTAGTCGCCGAGGTCCATGGATGAGCAGAAGCAGTACTCGTCGAATGGTTCTTTGCAGTTGTATCCTACAAGTATTGTCCTGTCGCGCTCTTCCTTGTAGTACGGGTCCTTCGTGTCTTTCATGAACATGATGTCCTGGCGCCTGATGGAGTTCAGGTCGCACCTCTTAAGGCCGACGATGACGCGCTGTTTCTTCTCTGCGCTGGTCTCTGGCTCTGCGAGCTTGTTCTTGTCGAAGCTGAACATGGTCTGGTGTTTCCTGAAGAAGAGCTTCTTGACAGGGAAGTATGTGTGTAGCGATATCTCTATCTGCTTTATGTCTTTCACGAGTTCAAACCTCGACTCATCTGTCTTGACAGGTGCTATAAGCTCGTTGTATCGCATAAGGTCTAGAAGGAAGTCGTTGAATGACGCTTTGTTGATCTTCAGCATCTATACCACTTTTTGTTTGTAGCAACGCCGCCGCCCTTAGCTCCGGCAGTGCCACCGCGAATTTGCGAGGCGTTTCAACAACACCATCGCGGCCGTTGTCGGGGGTTGCCCACTCTCGAATGCCTGGCATTCGTGAGTTCCCACAAATCCCAGGGATTTGTTTGACATCCGGGGGGACAGGCCCTTCAACAGCGTATACGCACGCCGAGCCTCGCGTGGCACTGCCGATTTTTGGCAATCCCGCGTGGCGCTGCAATATCTTAAAGTTTTACTCAATCTCTACTTGCTTGAGTATTATGTCCATGCCCTCTGTTATCTCTGGCACCATGCCGCACTTCGGGCAAAAAAACACTGAGTTGCCATGCCTGTGCTCTTCTATCCTCGGCTCCCCCACATAGCCGCAGGCGCACTTTGCCTTGGCCTTCTTTCTTGTGATGCGCACCTTCCAGGGGACCATGCGTTTCAGCGTCTCTGCCAACTCTTCTGCAGGCAGATGTCCTAAATCGCCCACCTCAACGGTTATAGACTTGACTTTTCCCTGTTTTTTGGCTGTTTCTATGATGTCCCTGCTTATTAAGGTGTCATGCATCTGGGAAGCCCTAGTAGGTGATTGTATATAAATATTTGCGTGATTTTGGGGTGTTTTGTAACTATCAGAAAGTCACGAAAATATGCCTTAAAGACCGTCGGAATCAGATGTTCTTTTCATAGAAATACAGCGCATGGCCTTTCTTGAATCCGTTCTTCTTGCACCACTTCTGCATCCTCTTATTTGTGACGAGGACGAGTAGGTTTACTACTTTGAGGCCTTTTGACCTGCAGTATCTCTCAAATGCAGAATAGAGCATGCGTCCGCGGCCTTTTCTCCTGTGTGTGCTGCTTACCACAAGATTTGAGACGAATGAGTATTTCTTGTCTTTCCATATCTCTGCGCAGAGCACTCCCAGGATTCTGCCTTCTTCTTCGCAGACCAGCATGAGGTGCATCGGGTTATTTAGGTGGCTTGTGACATATTCCTTGTGGTACTTGTAACCTTCATATGCCCGCACTTCCTTTGTGGCATTCAGCAGTTCAAGTACCTGCTTTACATCCTTTAGCTGTGCCTTGCGGACTTCCATGTAGAGGACTATCCGGCGTAGTTATTTAAAACTTTTGAAAAAGAAAAAAGATTTTACCTTATCCCCAGCGGCTTTTCCTTCTCCACTATCTTGACTGTCGTCTTGACCACCATGTCTGGGTTGAGGCTCATAAAGATTCCGCAAATCTTCCGACGGTACACAGTCCATCATCACTCCCCACTGGACATGCCCGCGTAGGTTTTATTAATAAGGGGCGCTTCTTTACAGGGCATGGAAGACAATAACAGTCTTGCTGTTTTTGAAGGCAAGAGTATCAGGCGTGAAAGACATAATGGTGAATGGTACTTCTCGGTAGTTGATGTTGTTGGGGCGCTTACAGATAGCGATAATCCAAGGAATTATTGGAGCATGCTCAAAACGAGGGAAGCAGAGCACGAGGTTGAGTTGTCCACATTTTGTGTACAACTGAAATTAGTGTCGGCAGACGGCAAAAAGTATGATACTGATTGCGCGAACACCCAGTCCATCTTTAGGATAATCCAGTCAATTCCTTCGAGAAAGGCTGAACCTTTCAAGCTGTGGCTGGCCAAAGTCGGCCACGAGCGCATCCAAGAGATAGAGAACCCAGAACTTGCGCAGAAACGCATGAGGGAGATATATCGCGCAAAAGGTTACTCTGGCGAGTGGATTGAGAAGAGGGTAAGGGGCATCGCCATAAGGGACGAACTGACGAGCGAGTGGGACAAGAGGGGAGTCAAGAAAGACAGGGAGTATGCCATCCTCACGACAGAGATATCCAAGGCGACATTCGGGCTAAGTCCTGCGGAATATAAGCAGGTCAAGGGCCTTAAGGATGAGAACCTGCGTGACCACATGAACGATCTGGAGCTGATATTCACCATGCTTGGCGAGGCCTCGACTACTAGGATTGCCAAGAACAAGGATACACAGGGCTTTGTTGAGAACAAGGGCGCTGCGAAAGAAGGTGGCGAGGTCGCTGGCGTAGCTAGAAAGGAACTGGAAAAGCGGAGTGGTGAGAAGGTTGTCTCATCAGAGAATTACATTCAGTTGCCTGAAAAAGAAAAGCGTAAAAGATTAAACTGATATTCTTGGCCTCTACCTTATCCCCAGCTCTCTCTCCTTCTCTGCGATCTTCAGTGTTGTCTTGACTACGGTGTCTGGGTTCAAACTCATGCTATGTATCCCTGCTTCAACCAGGAACTGCGCAAAATCCGGAAAATCACTCGGAGCTTGGCCACATATGCCAATATATTTGCCCTTTCTGTTCGCCACGTCTATGACCTGCTTGATGAGTTTCTTTACAGCATCGTTCCTCTCGTCGTATATCGAGGCGACAAGCTCTGAGTCCCTGTCAAGTCCCAAAGTAAGTTGGGTCAGGTCGTTGCTGCCGATCGAGAATCCGTCGTAGATGTCGAGGAACTCGTCTGCAAGGATGACGTTCGATGGGATCTCGCACATGCATATTACCTTGAGTCCGTTCTCTCCCTTCCTCAGCCCGTTCTTGCCCATCTCTGCGATGACTTTCTTCGCTTCGGTTATGGTGCGGCAGAATGGTACCATCACTTGGAGGTTTGTGAGTCCCATGTCGTTCCTCACGCGCAATACTGCCTTGCACTCGAGCCCGAATGCTTCCTTGAATGCTTCAGCATAGTAACGCGAGGCGCCCCTGAATCCTATCATGGGGTTGTCTTCTTTGGGTTCGAAGTAAGTGCCTCCGATCAGGTTGGCGTACTCGTTTGTCTTGAAGTCGCTGAACCGGAGTATTACGTCCTTCGGGTAGAATGCTGCTGCGATCCTGGCTATTCCCTGTGCCAGCTTGTCGACATAGAAGTCTACCTTGCTCTTGTAGCCGAATGTCAGCTGCTCTATCTGCTTCCTTGTCGCGGGGTCTGTGACCTTGTCGAAGTGTAGCAGTGCGTTCGGGTGGACCTTTATGTATGAGTTTATGATGAACTCCTCTCTCGCAAGCCCGACTCCCTTGTTGGGCAGGAAGCTCATCTCGAACGCCTCTTCTGGGTTGCCGACGTTCATCATTATCTTTGTCCTGGTCTCTGGTAGGTTCTTGAGGTCTGTCTTCAGTATCTCGAACTGGATCGCTCCTTCATACACATAGCCTTCATCGCCCTGTGAGCAGTCTACTGTCACTTTCTGTCCTGGCTTGATGGCTTCTGTCCCGCTGCCTGTCCCGACGACGCAGGGTATGCCTAATTCTCGCGAGATTATCGCTGCGTGGCATGTCCTTCCGCCCCTGTTTGTCACTATGGCAGATGCTATCTTCATGATCGGCTCCCAGTCCGGGTCTGTCATGTCTGTTATCAGGACTTGGCCTTTCTTGAAGTCTGCTATGTTATGGACTTCCTTGATCACGTTGGCTTCTCCCGCGCCGATCTTCTCGCCGACGCTCTTGCCTGTGATGAGTATCTTTCCTTTGCCTTTGAGCTTGTACTCTTCGAGTGTCGTCTTGTCCTTTCGGCTCTGGACTGTCTCTGGTCGTGCCTGGACTATGAACAGTTGGCCTGTGTTTCCGTCCTTGGCCCATTCCATGTCCATGGGCTTGAAGTAGTTCGCCTTCTGGCTGTAGTGGTCTTCTATGATGCATGCCCACTTGGCGAGCGTCAGGACCTCTTCGTCGGTCAGCGCGAACTTGCGTCTTTCCTCGTCGACGACAGGTATGTTCTTTGTCTGCTTGATGCCGTTGTGGGTGTAGATCATCTTTATGGCTTTCTCGCCGACTTCCTTGTGGATGAGCGGCCGGAATCCCTGCTTGAGGGTCGGTTTGAACACGTAGAACTCGTCTGGGTTCACAGCTCCCTGCACCACGTTCTCTCCGAGGCCGTATGCTGCTGTGATGAACACAACTTCCTTGAATCCTGATTCTGTGTCTATGCTGAACATGACTCCAGAGCAGGCCATGTCGCTCCTCACCATCTTCTGCACGCCTATTGACAGCGCTATCTTGAAGTGATCGAATCCCTTATCTACACGATAGGATATCGCGCGGTTCGTGAATAATGATGCAAAGCATTTCCTGCACGCATCGAGCAGTTGTTCTGGCCCTCGTATGTTGAGGAATGTCTCCTGCTGTCCTGCGAAGCTGGCGTCAGGCAGGTCCTCTGCTGTCGCACTGCTGCGTACTGCGACGTCTGTGTTCTCGCCGTACTGCTTGCAGAGGTTTGCGTAAGCTTCAACTATCTTCGCGCTGAGTTCTGGCGGGAATTCTGTGTTGAGGAATACGTGTCTTACTTTCTCACCCCTTGTCGCGAGGTTGTTCATGTCAGAGGTGTTGAGGTCTTTGAGTATGGTGCGTATCTTGTCCTTTATGCCCATCTTGTCGACAAGGTGGTTGTATGCTGTGGCTGTGACTGCGAATCCGTTCGGCACCTGCACTCCTTTCGGTGTGAGCATGCGGTACATCTCTCCCAGCGATGCGTTCTTTCCGCCGGTCAGCGGCACATCCTCTATGCCTAGTTGGTCGAACCATAGAATGAACTCTTTATCTCTTTCCATCTAGATACACCTCTTTTTTTGACCACCAAAAAAAGAGACCAGCAAACCGAAGGTTTGCGCTGCCTCTTTTTCCAAAAACGTGATTTCCTGTATATATAAAGAGTCAAAGCCTCTTTTATTTATAAATGTTGCCTTAAAAAAAGGGAGCAGCGCCACCGCCAATAATTGCTCAGGCAGTGCCGCCGCCATTTTGCGTAGCGATTTTCGGGGAGTGATTCGCTTGCGGAGGGGGAAGACCCCTACGGGGAGGTGCCGCAAATCCACAAAAATAAGCAACAAGCGGAGCCTGGCGCGGCACTGCCGAGTTAGCCTGGCGTGGCGCTGCTCAGAAATACAGATCTCTCTTGCCTTTCTCCAGCTCTGTGAGCTTCTGGAGGGTCTTTTCCTTTATCCTGGAGTCTGGTATCTTCTCCAGCTCTGCGGATATCATCTTCTCCCCCATCTTCCGCAACTCTTCATCTCCATAGTCAAGCAGATATTCCTTGAATGTGAGCAGGCAATTCGGCAGGCAGAAGTTCTTTATCTCACCTACTTTTGCGAACTTCATGAAGTCATCGCCAGTCCTTCCAGAACGGTAGCATGCTGTGCAGAAGCTTGGCAGGAAACCTCTTTTGAGGTTCTCTTTTATTATCTCTGGCATTGTCCTAGTGTCCGCAACATTGAACTGCTCTGAGTCTGGCGCGTGTTCCCTCTCTTCAGAATATGCCCCTGGGTTTGTGCGCGAGCCAGCGCTTATCTGTGATATTCCGAGCTCGAACACCTCGTCCCTGAACGGCGGGACTTCTCGGGTAGAGAGTATCATTCCGGTGTATGGCACTGCCATCCTTATTATCGCGACTATCTTCTTGAATGCGTCGTTGGATATGGGGCAAGGTATGTCTTTTGCCAGCGGTGCGTTGAGCGCGTCCTCGATACGAGGCACGGATATTGTGTGTGGCCCGACCCCGAACTTCTCCTCGAGGTGCAGGCAGTGATACAGCAACGCAAGGACCTCGAACTTGTAGTCATAAAGCCCGAACAATGCTCCAATCCCTACATCGTCGATTCCGGCTTCCATCGCCCTGTCCATCACGTTCAGCCGCCATTCGTAATTCGCTTTGGGTCCTGAGGGGTGCATCCGTTTATACGTCGCCGGGTGGTATGTCTCTTGGAACAGTTGGTACGTCCCGATGCCGGCGTTCTTCAGCCTCTTGAAGTCCTCGGTGCTGAGCGGCGCGATATTTACATTCACGCGTCTTATGCTGCCGTTCCCGACCTTTGTCGCATACACTGTCTTTATCGCGTCCTCTACGTATTTGATGTTTGAAGTGACAGGGTCTTCTCCGGTCAGGAGAAGCGTCCTCTTGTGGCCCTGTTTGAGGAGTTCCTCTACCTCTGCTTTTATCTCTTCCATGCTGAGCTGCTTCCTCACGAGCTCCTTGTTGTCCCGTCGGAATCCGCAGTAGAGGCAGTTGTTGATGCAGATGTTAGTGACATAGAGCGGTGCGAACAAGACAAGCCTATTGCCGTATATCTCTTCTTTTATCTTCCGCGCTGCCGAAAACATCTTCTGGAGCAGTACCTTGTCCTCGCATTGCAGCAGCACAGCAGTCTCTTCAGGTGTCAGCCCCTTGAATTTGAGCGCTTTCTCTATGACAGAGAGCACTTTCTCCTTTGCAGGGCTCTTGCTCTCCTGGAGCAGTTGTTCTATCTTTTTGTCGTCTATGAAGCTCATATGCCTAAGTCAGTAGGCGCTCTTCCTAGCGAGTATAATAATTCTACTGTCTGTTTTATCCCTTCCTCTATCTTCTTATCCGTATCAGGCCTTCCAGGGTATATCCGATAGAGTTTCCTGAATTGCACCGGAGTTATGTTGAGCATGAGTGAGTTCGCGCCAGCAAGCAATCCTTCCCGCCGTGCGTCCTTGTCAAGCGTCTCGAAGGCTGTAGTGACTAGTATCTTTGCTTCAGGGTCGGCGAACCTGGTCAGGGCGATGGTCTTCAGCAGCATTTCTTTTGTCGTCGGCTTTTGTTTTTCCAGAGGAGTTTCTTCTGCGGGTATCAGTGGCCCGAAGGAGTACATGTCTGCGCCGAGTGATCTTGTGAGAAGGATGTTGTCGATGAGGTCTTCATCAGTTTCGCCTGGAAGCCCGACGATAAATCCTGTCGCGAGGATGTAGCCTAGCTTTTTCGCGTACTTTATCAGTTCGAGCCTCTCATCGAGATTCGTGCCTGGCCGCAGCGCGTCAAATGTTTTCCTGTTTGATGTCTCGAATCTGAGCAGCACTGCTCGTGCTCCGGCGTCATAGAGTCTTTTGTATGTCTCTTTGCTCCTCACTCCTATGCTGATGAAAACGAGCACGCCCATCGCACGTATCTCACGCACAATCCTGGCGAGTCTCTCATCGTCGTACCACTCATCCTCTCCAGACTGCAGCACTATCGCCTTGAAGCCGAGCTCTTTCACTGCGTGTTCAGCCGCAGCGATTATCTCGTCAGGTGTCATCCTGTACCTTTTTATCCTGCTGCTCTTGCGTATGCCGCAGTAATGGCAGTTGTTCTTGCAGTAGTTGGAGAACTCGAGTATGCCATGGACGCAGCAGGCGTTGTCGTTCCTCTTCTGGCGGAGGTTGTTCGCGGTGTCATAGACAAGTTTCAGCTCCGCAGCATTGTCGAGCTTGAGCAGCGCGAGCATGTCTTCTTTTGAGAGCTGCTTTCCGACATTCACTTTCTGGAGTATCGCGAGCGTGTTGGCGGATTCTTTCCCTGTCTTCTTCACAGAGGATAGTTTCTGGTCGACTTTCTTCAGCGCGAAGAACTGTTCTTTCCAGAGCGCGAGAGTCTCTTCCGCTTCCTCTTTTGAGACTTTGGAGATCAGCACTCCTCCCTGGGCATAGACGTATTCTCCGACCTTGGCATCAGTGTCTATCAGCACGTTCCTGTGCTCTCCGAAGTAGTCGACAACACCTATATTTCCCTTTATTGCCACCAGTTTGCCAGGTATTGCGTAGCACAACGTATTTTCCCCAGAGTAAAGCATATAAACTTGCAGCTCTATAAAAAGCTTATGTTATACCTGCTCTGTTTCGGCAACCCGTATCTTGACGAGGACAACCTCGCCCTGCAAGTCGCAGACCTCATCGTGAAAGACAAGATAAAAGGCCTCGAGGTAGTGAAGTGCATCCAGCCTGACGAGATCCTGTCTTACACAGACAAGGACTTCATGATTCTTGACGTTGCGCAGGGCGCGAAATGCGTTACGCTGATAGATGATATAGATAGATTGAAGTCGAGCAGCTTGTGCACATTGCATGACTTCGACTTAGGCTTCTTCCTCAAGCTGATGAAAGAGACAGGGAAGCTGGAGAAAGTGAGGATAATATGCATCCCGCAGAAGGGGGATGTGAAGAAGATAAAGCAGCAGGTTCTTGATTTGCTTCAGAAAAGTATTTAAGCCCGTCTGGCTAACCAGGGGTTATGAAGCAGAAACATCTCGTCGGTTGGGCGGTTCTGGCGGTGTTGGTCGTCTTTGCCGCTGCGATTCTTATAAGAGGAGCGCTCATGGACAAAGACACCCTGCAGCGTGAAGCTATCGCGAAGTATTTCACAGAGGTTCCTGCGCAGACTGTCGATTACCTGAACATGACATTTCTCGTCTTTGATGACCCTTCGCCAGGAAGGAACCGTGAGAAAATATTTGGTGTCATAGGACATACCGACCCTACCCGCGATTTTTATTTCTTCTCTGCGTTCAGCGAGTCAGCATTCACCAACTACACATATTTTGCTTACTTTCCTAAAGAAGGCAAGCTTTACCGCTCCAGCTCATACGGGCTCGGATATTATCATTCCAGCGATAAACCTCAGCACCCAGAAATATACATCGAGCAGCTCTCCAGACTGGACAGCCTAGGCATTGCTGAGGCGATGAGAATGAAGGATTACGTCTCGTTCCTTGAGAGGATATACGGATTTAGGTTGTCTGATGTCTACCAATCTAGCGAGTACTACTCAAGTGTCCCGAAGGAGTACATCCATCAGGAAGGGCCGGGAGGCCCGGACAGGATAAGGTATGAACCGTCAAGATACTTCCTGCTTATCCACACCAGTATATACGACAAGAGAGATGCTTTGTGGTTGTCTTGCTCCACCAACCTGACCTGCTACTATGAGAAAGCCAAGGAAGAGCAGCCGATATGCGCCAAGATTCCTCTTTTCGTCGACCAGAACGCAACAACTGATGGCGGAGTCATAGATAACTGCAACGCGTGGCTGAAGGCAAATACTGCTTATGCTAAATAAGTGATTACTCCATTTCCACTTCCATCTGCAAAAAGTGCGTAGAGCACGATATGCACGGGTCATACGCCCTTATCAATTTCTCTATCTCGAGCTTTATTTCATCAGGCGACCTGCCGAGTATCTCCTGCAGGTACTCTCCGATCGCTTCCTCTATGTGCTGCAGGTTCTGCGTCGTAGGCGTTGTTATGTCTGCTGCTGTGCAGTAGCCTTTGTCGTCGAAAGAATAATGGTGGAACAGTGTGCCGCGCGGAGCCTCGACAGCCCCTATGCCTTCGCAGCTGCACGGTTTCACAGTGAATTCAGTAGGCGCCTCTGGCTTTATCTCGAGATTAGACAGTATGACTATCGAACGGTTTATGCCTTCCAGCACTTCGAGTGCCTGTGCTGGGATGTTCATGAACGGGTTTGTGTTGTTTTCGCAGATCTTCTTTGCGTACTTCTTGGACTCTTCAGACAGCATCTCGGTGTTGTTGCATACCCGCGCCATCGCTCCGACAAAGTAGCTCTTGCCTTCGCGTGTGGCGAATTCTGCTGCTGAACCTTCGCGCAGATACTCCTTGAAGTGCTTCTTGTAGTCTTTTGTCGGGAAGCACGCCCCTCCCTGGCACCTGACGATAGTATCAGAGTAGAAATATTCTTCTCCGCTGAGCGCGAAGTGCGGCGCGTCCTTTGAAAAGTCAGGGTACGAGAGCGACATGAACAGCTTGACTGTCTCTACTGCGTCTTTCTTGCATTGCTTCAGCTCAGAGAGCAGCGCGTCTATCTTATCTTTTGCAGGCGGCCTTGAGAATCCTCCGACGACGCAGGCTATCGGGTGCACGTCCCTTCCTGCGATAGTGAAGACGATCTGGTTGCCGAGCCTTTTCAGCCGGAGTGCCCTCTCGAGGATAGCTTTGTGCTTCTTTGCCATGCCTATCGCGCTTCCGACTCCGATGTAGTCGGGCAGCGTAAGGAAGTATAGGTGCAGGATGTGGCTCTGTATTATGCCGCCGATGTTCAGCACTTCGCGCAGCTTTCTTGTCTGCTCCGAGACCTTTATTCCGAACGCGTCCTCTATGGCTTTCAGTGATCCGAGAGTATGTACTACTGAACACACGCCGCATATCCTTGATGATATGTGGCTGAGGTCGTTGAACTTTCTTTCCTTGAGTATTCCTTCGAAGAACCTCGCTCCTTCCAGCACCCGAAGTTCTACCTTCTCGACCTTTCCGCCAGCTACCTTTACGTAAAGCCTGGCGTGGCCTTCTATCTTCGTGATATGCTCAAGGTTTAGTCTTGTTCCCATTTTTGCTCTCTGTCAGCTTCCTCTCGCCGAACTTCCCTAGTTTGCCTGTTATGTCTCGCTCGTCGAGACCCCAGCTCTTGAACAGCGCTATCTCTGCCGGGAAGTTGGCGTTCTCGAGCGGTCCGCGGCACATTATGCACGGTATCTCCTCGCGTACGCATGCTGCATTGCAGCCTCCGTGCGTAACCGCCCCTAAACAGACTTTCTTCTCGCGCAGGAAGCAGTTCACGCCGCGCCGCGGGCACTGGTTGCATACCGGGCCCTCGAATTCCTTGATGAGTTTGCCGTCGAGATAGTTGTTGATGAAATCCATGAACTCTGATTTGAGTATCGGGCATCCGTACATGTAGTAGTCCACTTTTATAAAACTGGATATGGGCTGCGCCTCTATCGAGTCAGACAGCATCTTCTGGTTGTATGTGTACTTCCCTAGTTCTTTGTTCTCGATGAAGTTGCGCATCGCAGGTATGCCGCCGTGGCACGCGCACGCGCCCAGCGCGACGAGGAACTTTGACTTGGCTCTGATCTTCGCGATCTTCGCAGCTTCCTCTTTTGTGGTTATCGCGCCTTCGACAAACGCGAGGTCGAACTTCACTTTGCGGTTCTTCTGCTTTATGAGATGGAAGTATTGCAGGTCTATCTTTTCTAGTATCTTCATCAAGTCGTCCAGGAACAGCACTGTGAATTCGCAGCCTTCGCAACAGGTGAATGAAAAGAAGCCGACTACAGGTTTTTTCTTTTTGTTTTTCTCAGCCATGCTCACACTCTTTTTTAGCAAAGCACTTTGCTTTTCGGTTTAAAAACTTTGTGCTGCCAAAACTCGAAAAGTTTTGTGCACCAAAAGCCAGAAATCCCTTTCTGGCTTTTTCGTGTAGTCACTGTTCTGTGTAAATGTTGTGATTTTTTGTTTCCTGATTTTGTCTAGGAAGCTCTTTTTAGCCGTCCTGATTGGCAACTATTGGTCACCAAAAACCACTCATACCACTCGCGAGTGAAAAAGAATCTTTATTAATGGCCAAACTAGCAAACCCATTAGTTAGCAATCCATCCAGTAACTAAAAAAGAGGCAACTGTTTTAGTTCAGTAACCCCCAAAATGAAGGTACTTATGTTTGGGTGGGAATTCCCACCTTTCAAAAGCGGCGGTCTCGGCACTGCGTGCTATGACCTGACTAAAGGACTTTCTCGACAAGGTGTCTCTGTCACGTTCGTCATGCCCGCTGCTCCCGAGGGAGCGAACGCAGAGTTCGTCAAGATTATCGGCGCAAATAATCTCGCGAAAAACATCAAAGTCCGCAAAATAAGCTCTGTTCTAGCTCCGTACCAATCGTTCTCCTCCTATGACGAGCATCTGAAACAGGTGCGCCTCCTGACAGGGCCGAAATCTAAATCAAACGACATCTATGGCAAGAATCTCGCTGAGGAAGTGCAGCGTTATGCGATTGTCGCAGAGCACATCGCCAGGGAAGAGCCGCATGATGTCATCCATGTCCATGACTGGATGACGTACCAGGCAGGCATGAATGCGAAGCGCATTTCAGGCAAGCCTTTGGTCGCGCACATCCATGCGACAGAGTTTGACCGCACGGGAGGGCATCCGAACCAGTTCATAAGCCACATAGAGTACAAAGGCCTCAAGGCAGCTGATATCGTAATAGCTAACTCCAATTGGACGAAAAAGAACGTAATTGAACAGTACAAGATAGATCCAGGCAAGATTGAGGTTGTCCATTGGGGCATTGACGCGGACAGTCCGCACTATCATCTAGGCCAGAAATCTCCATTCGCAGAAGAGAAGACCGTGCTGTTCCTGGGCAGGATAACTATCCAGAAAGGCCCTGATTATTTCATCGAGGCAGCTGACAGAGTCCTCAAGTATCTGCCCAAGACCAAGTTCGTTGTCGCGGGTTCAGGTGACATGTTCGAGCGTATGATCAACCGGGCCGCAGACCTTGGCATACTGAGCAACTTCGTGTTCACAGGTTTCCTAAGCGGAGCGGATGTGCATCGCGCCTTCCAGATGGCAGACCTTTACGTGATGCCATCTGTATCTGAACCGTTCGGCCTTGTTGCCCTTGAGTCCCTGAAGAACGGCACACCTATCCTGATCTCCAAGCAGTCCGGCGTAAGCGAAGTGGTGAACCACGCATTGAAGACCGATTTCTGGGATGTGGATGATATGGCTAACAAGATCGTCAACGTGCTGGCATACCCAGAGCTGCACGCCGAGCTGAAGGAGAACTGCACAAGGGAGGTGCAGAAGTTCAACCTTGACGAGCCTGCGCAGAAGACGCGTGCGATATACGAGAAGGCCCTGTCGATAAGGAGATGAAGATGCGATGATGGAGGAAAATAAAGCATGGTGAGTGTGTGTTTTTACTTCCAGGTGCATCAGCCTTTCAGGATGCGTAAGTACTCTGTGTTCGAGATAGGCAAGCGTCATGACTATTTCGACGACGCCAAGAACATAGAGGTGCTGAAGAAAGTCGCGAGGAAATGCTACCTGCCCGCAAACCAGGTCATGCTGGAGCTGCTCAACAAGCACCCAGAGTTCAAGATATCATACTCGCTGTCAGGCGTGTTCATGGAGCAGTGCGAGCGCTGGGCGCCCGAGGTGATAGAGAGCTTCAAGGCCCTTGTCAAGACAGGCCGTGTCGAGATACTCTCGGAGACGTACCACCACTCCCTCGCATACCTCTTCTCCAAGGATGAGTTCAGGGAGCAGGTCATGCTGCACAAGAAGAAAGTGAAAGAGCTTTTCAACGCGACTCCGCAGGTCTTCAGGAACACCGAGCTGATCTACAACAACGAGATCGCGAACTTCGTCGAGGGCATGGGCTTCAAAGGCATCATCGCGGAAGGATGGGATCCTGTGCTGGGCTGGCGCAGCGCGAATTTCGTCTACAAGCCAAAGACAACGAGGAATCTCGCTCTCCTCATGAAGAACTACCGCCTGTCCGACGACATAGCATTCAGGTTCTCAAACAAGGGCTGGCCTGAATGGCCTCTCACGACAGAGAAGTTCACCCAGTGGGTGAATAACTTCAACGGCAGCGGCGAGTGCATCAACCTTTTCATGGATTACGAGACATTCGGCGAGCACCAGTGGGAGGATACAGGCATATTCGATTTCATGCGCCATCTCCCCTCTGAGATCCTGAAGCATCCTGACAACAATTTCAAGACTCCTTCAGAGCTGATCCGCGAGTCAAAGCCGAAGGATGAGATAGACTGCCACAACCTCATCTCGTGGGCAGACCTGGAGAGGGATCTCTCGGCGTGGCTCGGCAACCGCATACAGCAGTCTGCGATAAACAGGCTCTATGCTCTTGAGAAAGAGGTCAAGGCGACTGACGATCCTGAGATACTGGAAGACTGGCGCAAGCTTCAGACCTCAGACCACTTCTACTACATGTGCACGAAGTGGTTCTCTGACGGCGATGTGCACAAGTACTTCAATCCTTATGACTCTCCGTATGACTCTTTCATAAATTTCGCGAACATAATGAACGACCTCGTGCTGAGGGTGAAGTCGTACGAGGATGTGGATAAGGCCGCATCACTAGGTGAGGTGAAATCCGTTGGGATGGGCAAGGCACTATAAGCAGAAGAGATCCGTCGCCATGCCTGTCGTGTCCAGGATGAAGAGGCGGGATGAGATGGCGAGAAGGAAGTCGAAGAAGGATGATGTGAAGGAGGCGAAAGCCGCGATAAGGCAAGAGATACCTCCTGAGAAGTACTTCGTCCTGCGTAGCGGCGTCACTATAAAGGACATCGCGGAGCTCGCATTGGCTCTCGACAGCATAGCTGACTCGGACTTCAGTTTCCATGTTAATGATTCGAAGAATGATTTCGCCAACTGGATCGGCGATGTGTTCGGCAATAAGGAGCTGGCAGATTCCATACGTCCGGTAAAAGACAAGAAGGAGAGCCAGATACTGCTGCTGAAGCACTTGTTTTTAGATAAGGGAATGGACAACAGGAACACGTTTTCAAAAGAGGTGAGGATGGATGGCTGACTGCCTGGCTAGACTTGATGCTGAGCGCATGCTTGCGGACGTGCCCGCGGACAAGGTGTTCAGGATGGGCGACAGCTCGACGATAAAGAACCTTGAGGAGCTCTATGATACTCTTCAGACCGTCACAGAGGATGTATTCGGCAGTCATGTCGACAGCTCGAAGAACGACTTCGGGAACTGGGTGCGTGACGTCCACAAGGATTATCGGCTCGCGAACAGCCTTTTCTCGTGCGCAACAAAAGAGGAATGCGTCAATGCTTTAGGGATCCGCCTCTATGAGCTGGAGAAGTGCCTTGAGCCAGCCGTGGCATTGCTGCCTGCGCCGGCGCAGGTAGAGCACGCCGCCGCTTCCGAATCCGAATTGCTCGAGGAGCGCCTCATGAAGGTAGAAGACCTTCTTCCTCCTGCAGAGGCAGCATCGATATTCTTGGAAGAGCCCGAGTCTTCAGCCGCTGATGTAGGGACTGCCCTCGTCACGGGATTCTTCAGCGAGATGGCTTCTGTCTTCTCGGCAGAAGGCATGAGCCGCGTCGCATCTGACATCAAGGGGATGTTCAGGAGAGAAGATTCTGCATCGACGGACGACGACTTCATAAAAGACCTTGCGCTCTCTGTCCAGGATGATGGCAGCAAGGATAGGATAATCTCCCATCTGAAGAAGGTGTACAAATGAAGAATGCGAAGACGATAGGTGTCATCTCTATCAAGGGCGGTGTAGGCAAGACCACCGTAGTCTCGAACCTCGCGTCTTCCTTGGCGAACCAGTTCGGCAAGCGCGTGCTCGTCGTGGACGGCAACATCTCTGCCCCGAACCTAGGGCTGCATCTCGGGATTCTCAACTCGCAAAACACCCTGCATGATGTCTTGTTCAATAACGTCCCTGTATGGAAGGCCGTCCGCAAGTCAGAGTATGGCTTCGACGTCATAACCGGCTCGCTCCTCCCGAAGAAGAGCCAGACGCGAGTTAATCCATACAAGCTGCACAATCGCCTGTCTGACATAAAAAAGGAATATGACTATGTCATAATCGACTCCTCTCCCAACCTCAACGAGGAGATGCTCTCGACGATGATAGCCTCCGACGAGCTGCTTGTCGTCACCAGCCCGGATTATCCTACGCTCAGCTGCACCATGCATGCCGTGAAGGTCGCGAAGGAGCGCAAGACGCCGATACGCGGCCTCGTCCTCAACAAGGTCCGCGACAAGAGCTTTGAGCTCTCCGTCTCCGATATCGAGAATGCGACAGGCATCCCTGTGCTCTCTGTCATCAATGATGACGTGCGCGTGCTTGAGGCGCTGTCAAAGACAGCTCCTGCCTCTTCATATTTCCCTGACAAGGATTTTTCGATAGCTTACAACATGCTCGCCTCGAAGATATCCGGCGAAGAGTACAAGGACACGAGGCTGCTTCCTAGGTTTTTAGGTATATTCAAACGTTGAACTGGATGGATTAATGCAGCAGCGCCACCGCCAACAAATACGTAAGCAGTGGCGCCGTGACATGCGAGGCTTTTCAACAAATCGTTCGCGGGCGTAGCGGGGGGATGCCCCCTACGGGGACGCAGCCCCTTCGACGGCAACAACGCAAGCCGAGCTCACGCGCCACTGCCTACCGAAGCCTGGCGTGGCGCTGCGACAGTTAGAGTTAAACCAAAATTATTGGGGTATTTTTTTGGCTGAAGAGAAAAGTGGTGAAAAGAAGGTAAATGCAGATTTCCTCTTCGAAGTGTCGTGGGAGGTCTGCAATAAGGTCGGCGGCATATACACCGTCATAAAGACCAAGATACCTGAGATGCTGAAGAGATACGGGACGAATTACCTCCTGGTAGGGCCTTATTTCCACCAGCGCGTGAAGGGCGAGTTCGAGGAGACCGTGGCTCCTGAGCACTGCAAGGCCGCCTGTGACGAATTGAGGGGCATGGGCATCGTGGTGCATTACGGAAGATGGCTCACGGAGGGCAGCCCTGACACGATACTTATAGATTTCCAGCCGTTCTTTGAGAGGAGCGATGATATCAAGAGGAGGCTCTGGGATTCTTTCAAGATAGACTCGCTCCATGCAGCGTTCGACTTCAATGAGCCTGTGGTTTGGGGCTGGGCTGTAGGCATGGTCATCGAGCGTTTCTCAAACCTTAATCCTGACAAGAAGATAGCCGCGACATTCCACGAGTGGCTTTCAGGCGCTGCTCTGCTCTACCTGAAGTCGCAGAAGGCCAGGGTCGGTACAGTATTCGTCACCCACGCCACAGTGCTTGGCCGCTGCCTGGCGAACGCAGGCATAGACATCTACTGCCATGATGCTGAAGGACACTGTCTCATTGAGACAATGGACTTCGACCGTGAGGCCTACAACAGGAATGTATATACCAAGCACCAGCTTGAGAAGGCCTCTGCGCAGAACGCGGATGTCTTCGCGACCGTGTCAGAGATCACAGGGATGGAAGCTGAGAGGATACTCAAGAGGGCTCCCGATGTCATCGTGCCGAACGGCCTCGACATCAGCAATTTCCCGTCGTTCGATGAGATATCGATAATGCACCGCGTCTTCCGCGACAAGATATACCACTTCCTGCTGTTCTACTTCTTCCCTTACTACCACCTGGACATAGAGGATACGCTCATCTATTTCACGGCGTCAAGGTACGAGTTCCATGATAAAGGCATGGACGTGTTCATCAAGTCTCTCGGCAGGCTGAATGAGCAGCTCAAGTCAGAGGGCGCGATGCGCAATATCGTCGTGTTCTTCTGGGTGCCTTCAGGGATCCGCGGCATCAACCACGAGATCATCGAGAACAAGATGCTGTTCAAGGACATAGAGGATGGGTTGAAGGATAATGCAGAGCATGTCATGTGGCGCGTGCTCAGCACCGTGGTGGCAGACAAGCCTATCACGCGCGACACCATCTTCACGAAGGAGTTCCTCGCTGACATAAAGAAGAAGGTGATAAAGTTCAAGCGCGAGTCCAAGGTCGCTCCGTTATGCACACACGATCTTTTCGACCCCAATGACCCGATACTCCGCAGCTTCAGGGAGTGTAGCCTCACGAACTCGGAGGATGACCGCGTCAAGGTCATATTGTATCCTACTTATCTCAACGGCGCTGACAACCTTCTCGACCTCACGTACTATGAGGCGATACAAGGGTCGCATTTCGGCGTGTTCCCGTCGTTCTATGAGCCGTGGGGATATACCCCGCTCGAGACCGGCGCGCTCGGCGTCGCTTCTGTCTCGTCTGATCTCGCAGGTTTCGGCAAGCATCTCCTGAACAGCAAGAGCTACAGGGACTTCGGGATCTACGTGCTGGAGAGGATGGACAAGAAGGAAGAGGAGGTCGTTGATTCGCTTTCACAGCTGTTGTATTACTTCGCTAACCTGCCCAAGAAGAAGCGCATCGACGCCAAGCTGGAAGCTAGGAGATTGGCGAACCTCGGCGACTGGGACTTTTTGGGTGAGAACTACATAGACGCGCATAACCTTGCCGTCGAGAAGGTATTCGGAAGACAATAGATGATCAAAAAGAGGTTGTAAAAATGGAGCTTAGGAAAGATTACATCCTTGACCGCTGGGTCATTATCGCGACCGGGCGCGGCAAGAGGCCTGAGGAGTTCAAGTCAGTTGATGACATCTACGCTAACGATAAAGGCCCGTCCAGCTGTTTCTTCTGCCCTGGCAACGAGTCGCTGACTCCGCCAGAGATAGGCAGGATAAAGGACGGGGCCGGCTGGAAGATGAGATGGTTCCAGAACAAGTTCAATGCTGTCGACAAGAAAGGCAATCCCTCAGTCAATACAGACAACAAGTTCTTCACGTATTCGGATGCGTATGGCAGCCACGAGGTCATAGTTGAGACCAACGACCACAAGAGGCAGATGATAGACCTGAGCGAGGACGAGCTGACTGACCTGCTGAAGGTCTATACCCGCAGGATAGAGGAGCTGATGAACCAGCCGAACACGAAATACGTGTGCGTGTTCAAGAACGAGGGGCCTAAGGCAGGCACTTCCATCATACACTCGCACAGCCAGATCATCTCGCTGAACATACTCCCTCCTGTGGTCAAGGAGAAGCTTGACGCCGTGAAGAAGTATCCATCTTGCCCTTATTGTGAGATCCTGAACATCGAGAACAAGAGCTTCAGGCATGTGCATGAGGATGACACGTGCGTGACGTTCACGCCTTACGCCTCGAGGTTCAACTTTGAGGTCTGGATAATGCCGAAGAGCCATTACCGCACCCTGATGGACTTCTCTGACGACGAGCTTTTTGACCTCGCAGCAGCCCTGAAGCGCGTGTTGCGTAAGCTCAAGGAGCTGAACGCGAACTTCAACATCGCGCTATACTATGCTCCGAAGGGCGAGGATCTGCATTTCCACATAGAAATCCTGCCGCGCCTGGCCAACTGGGCCGGCTTTGAGCTAGGTTCAGGAGTGGTGATAAACGTCGTGAGCCCTGAGGACGCAGCGAAGTTCTACAGGGGCGAGCACAAGTAGTGAGAGAGGCATGGACGATGGTTGATGAAAGCATTTTCAAAGCGTATGACATAAGAGGCGTGTATCCGAGCGAGCTGGACGAGGATGCTGCATACAAGATAGGCCGTGCTTTCGTCTCTTTCCTGAAATGCAAGACAGTGGTTGTCGGCCAGGACATGCGCAAGAGCTCTCCTTCGCTTTTCAAGGCATTGACGCGCGGCATAAACGAGCAGGGGGCGGATGTCGTCGACATAGGTAACTGCGACACGCCTTTCTTCTATTTCTGCACAGCGAAGTATGAATCAGGGATAATGGTGACCGCATCCCATAATCCTGCGAAGTACAACGGCTTCAAGTTCTGCCGTGCCGGCACCATACCTATCGGCGAAGATAGCGGCATGAAAGACATAAAGAAGCTCGTCCTGAAAGACAAGTTCCCGGCGCCGAAGAGGAAAGGCAATGTCTCGAAGAAAGACCTGATGCAGGAGTTCATCGCCCACAACCTCAAGTTCCTGGAAGCCAAGAACAAGGGCAAGAGGCTGAAGATAGTCGTCGACACAGGCAACGGCATGGGTGGTTTCACCTTCCCGAAGGTGTTCAAACGTATCGACGTCGATGTGGTTCCTATGTACTTTGACATAGACCTTTCTTTCCCGAACCACGAGGCCAACCCGCTGAAATTGGAGAACGTCGCCGAGCTTCAGAAGCGCGTCGTGAAGGAGAAGGCCGACTTCGGCGTGTCCATAGATGGAGACTGCGACCGTTGCATATTCATCGACGAGCATGGCGAATATGTCAGCTCTGACTTCACTACAGCTCTCATCGCTAGGCAGCTCCTCAAGACGCACAAGAAGGCTCTTTTCCTGTATGACCTGCGTTCAAGCTGGGCTGTCAAGGAGGCTATCGAGGAGGCTGGCGGCAGGACCAAGATGTGCAGGGTAGGTCACGCGTTCATAAAGGCGCAGATGAGGAAGATGGATGCCTTATTCGCGGGCGAGCTGTCAGGCCACCTGTATTTCAAGGAGAGCGTATGGACAGAGAGCTCGATAATCGCAACAATCCTGATGATCAACATGCTGCGGGAGGAAGGCAAGAGGCTTTCAGAGCTGGTCTCTCCCCTGCAGCGCTACTTTGCCAGCGGCGAGCTGAATTCAGAGGTCAAGGACAAAGACGGCAAGATGAAGGAGCTTGTAAAGATGTTCAAGAGCGACGCTAAGTCTGTATCTTACCTCGACGGCATACGCCTGGAGTTTGAAGACTGGTGGTTCAACGTGCGCCCCTCGAATACAGAACCCCTCCTCAGGCTCAATCTTGAGGCGAAGTCGAAGAAGAAGATGGAGGAGATGCGGGACAGGATTCTCGCAGTCATACGCAGATGAAAGTCTCCCACAAGATACCTCAGCAGAACCTCTGCATGAATTGCGATACTTCCAGCTTCATCCTCACCAATAACCTTGGCGGTTTCCTTTTCCTCTCCACCACGCCAGTCTCGAAGTTCAGCGGACTCTTCGTCAGTTACGGTCTCGACGTGTACAGGGTGCTTGAGAATATATTCCCTGCAGGCGGGGCCATGGGCGAGCTGGAGAACCATCTTGACCATGTCAGGCGCACAGGCGAGTCTGATTCAGGCAAGTTAGTCTTCCCTTCAGGCATCAATGGCCTGCAGTATTCTCTCGCCAAGAAAGCCAAGATAGTGCTTGATTTTGACTGCAGGAAAGTGTATGATATGCGCAGCTTCGGCCGGTATTATGAAGTCAATGTCGAGAAGGACAGGATATCCGTGAAGTTCACCAAGCGTACTGACTCTAAAGAGGATGGCACGCACGGCCGGGAGGAGTTCTCCTTCTTCATCGTGATACAGGCGAAGGGTTTTGACGCGAAGAATGACTACGAGTCGCTTGACAGGTGGGAGGAGCATCATTATTCATATGATGAAGAGCGCAAGGACTTCCCTGCGTCAAGGTTCGTCTACAGGCCTTTCATCCTCGATGCGAAAGAGCTGCTTATCTCCGTCGGCAGGACAATGAAGGAGGCTGAGGAGGAGCTTGACAAGCTTAAGCATCACAGGCCTGAGGAGAGGCATTACCTAACTGTCGACAAGAAGAAGGATGAGGATGCTGCAGTGGCTTTTGTCTGCGCGCAGGACTCTCTTGAGAAGCTGAAGATCCTCCACGAGGGCAAGACGCGTATCTTCGCAGGACTGCCTTGGTTCTTCCAGCTCTGGTCTAGGGATGAGCTGATATCTCTTGGCGCCCCCATCAGGCTGGGCCAGTTCAAGGTCGTGAAAGATATCCTGTTCCACTACATCCGCAACATCGGCATCGACGGCAGGCTCTCTAACCGCATACCTGACGCTCATCTCGGCTGCGCAGACAGCATCGGCTGGCTCTGGAAGCGCGTCGGTGATTTCATCGACGCGTTGAATGCTGGCAGGGAGCTGGACAAGTACCTCTCAGGCAAGGAGCTTGATGAGGTGAAGCTGGCATTATGCGATTCAATCTCTGTGATCGAGAAGAATCATATGCATGACGGCCTCATCTTCAACAAGATGAATGAGACCTGGATGGACACTGACTACAACAAGTCTGACATCAGGGACGGCGCCTGCATCGAGATCCAGGCGTTGCATCTGAACATGCTGCACCTTGCCCACCAGCTCACTGGCGACGCGAAGTATGAGAAGAAGGAGACGGTGATGCGCATCGATGTCATTGATGCGTTCTGGGATGGCGCGCTTCTCGCAGACAGAGCAGAGGAATTCGCCATACGTCCGAACATATTCATCGCATATTACATCTATCCTGACCTGCTTTCCAGGAGTGAATGGGAGGCTGTGTTCAAGAACTCCCTCGAGAAGCTGTGGCTTGACTGGGGCGGGTTGTCATCCATAGACAAGACGCATCGCCTCTTCACCCCGGATTATTCTGGCATCGGGAACCAGAGCTATCACCGCGGCGACTCGTGGTTCTGGCTAAACAATCTTGCAGCAGTATGCCTTCTGCGCAACAACGCGATAGAGTTCGAGGATAACATACGAAAAATCATAGATGCCAGCTCGCGCGAGATACTGTGGCACGGCGCGATTGGCCACGCTGCAGAGCTGAGTTCAGCGTCGCATCTGTCGTCGAAGGGCTGCTTTGCGCAGGCTTGGTCTGCCGCGATGTTCATAGAGCTGATCATGGAAGTCTATCTTAAGGAGTGATTGAGATGAAATATGAACTGATAGAGTTGAAGAAGTTCAAGAAGGAAGATTACGCTGGTTTCGTACTGGCCGGAGATGTCAGCGCGACGAACACCGGCCTCAGCATCGCCGGCGTAACCAAGGACGTATTAGAGCCTTTGTTCGTGCTGCGTTTCAAGAGCCAGGAGATGTCTGGCATCATCGACGCTATAAACGAGACCCTGAAGTTTGCCTATGATAAGTATGGCATCGCGGTCTCGAATGCTTGCCTTTCCCCTGCTGGCCCTATCAATGCAGAGAGGAGCTATTGCAAGCTCACGAATGTCACCTGGGACATCGATGTTAAAAAAGTGCTTTCAGGCACCCTGCTCAGCTCTGTCTCGCTGATAAATGATTTCGAGGCGATAGGATTTGGCATCCCTTTCCTCGACGACAAGAAAGACCTGCTCGAGCTGCCTCACCCGGGCAAGCATTCTCCTCCAGTAGTGCCGAACGCAGTGAAGGGCATCGTCGGCGCAGGCACCGGCCTCGGCAAGGCGATACTCATCTTCAATGAGAAGAAATCCCTTTACGTGCCTTCTCCGTCTGAAGGCGGGCATGAGGATTTTCCAGTGCTTGACTCCTTCGAGTTCGAACTGATGCAGTTCATCCAGGGCAGGCGAGGAGGCGAGTCTCCTGTCGACTATGAGGAATTGCTTTCAGGCCGCGGCATAGCTGTGATATATGACTACATACTCGAGATGGAGATGTTTGACAAGAACAGCGTGACCGAGGATATACGCTCTGCTGCTGACAAGGCCGCGGTGATATCAAAGCATTCCAAGAAGGACCCTGCGTGCAAAAAAGCCTTTGAGCTGTTCATAAGGTTCTACGCCCGTGCGCTGCGTAACATGGCGATAAACATAATGGCGCGCGGTGGCATGTACATCGCCGGCGGCATCGCTGCCAAGAACATGGATTTCTTCACCTCTGGCGCGCTGATGAAAGAGTTCGAGATAAACCACACGCAGCACAAGGTGCTTCGCGAGATACCTGTGTTTGTGATAACGAACTACAACGTGAGCCTGTTCGGCGCGGCGAATGTAGCTGCGAACTTCCCTGAGTTGGCGATGAAGAAGATTAGATGATCATTCCTCTGCTTTTTTGGCGCATATTCGCGCGATTGACCTGTGTCTCGTCTACTGGATTTCCTTGAGCATCCCTGTACGGCAGCACGCCTATCTCTTCCAGGTGCGTGAGCCACTTGTCAGTCTCTTCATGGATCTGCCTTAACTTATCCATCGTTTCGTGCTGCCATTCTACATGCAGCCGTTCGAACGCTATTGGCGACCATATTGTCAGCTGGGGAACACTGTATCCGCCTTTGTAGTCGAATACAGGCACTCTTGATTCCCAATATGCACGGTATGCTTTGTCCCTGTCTTCTTTGGTGGGTTCTCCCTGGCCTTTCGCCAGCCTATAGAGCTGGCGTTCTATATATGCCCTATCTACTACGAATGCCTTGTCTTGTGGCGTGAGCTCGAAGCTAAGCAGCAGGGTATTCTTCCTTCTGCATACGTCTCCCATGAGATAGCTCCAAAGTGTTGGGAATTCTACATTGTTTTTCCAAGATGCGGGTTCTGGCTCCAGGAGCGCTTCTATCACGCCGTCGTGCGCCTCGCTAGGCAGGCCTCCTCCTATCCCGAGATGTGCGAACCTGCGTATAGGTGTGAGCCCTTTTTCGCGGTACATCCAGCCAGTACGCATGTTAGAGAATCCTTCATCATTAGTATAGTGGTACCCGCGTATCCTGTCAGATAGGTCTGCCATGGCTTTTGGCTTGACCAAGCCCCTTTATAAACCTTTCCTTTTGTCACCACTTACGAGGGACTACAAAAACGAAACCTTTAAATATTAGTTCCACGCCTAGTACTGTATCATTACTATATTATAGAGTTGGTTTGGGGTGGTTGAGAGAATGTCTTCAGAAGAGCTTATTGAGCAGCTTTTTTCTAAGCTAGAGCAAGCTGCGTTCAGAGGCAGGTGGGACGAGGCTGCCAGGAATGAGTTTCTTGAAGCCACAGGTCTTAAGGATACAGAGATGGCCCACAAGACCCAGAACCCCTATGATTCTAGGTATCAGAAGCTTTGTGTAGTCTCTTCAGTCATGACCGCGCCCACTCTCAAAGGCAAGGACTACGACCCTGTCAGGGATTACCTTACTCGTTTTCCTGAATCAGCACAGAATGCTCCTCCAGAGCTTCTTCGCATATTGCGTATAAGAGGCAGATGAAGATGGCTCAAGAAGACTTCAATCAGGATGCTGAATTCTCAAGGCTGGAGCAGCTCGCGTTCCAGGGAGAATGGGACAAGAAAGAAAAGCTGCGTGTATGGAAGGCAGCGAAGCTGGATGATATGTGGAAGAAAGGTCTCGCCACCAACCCTGCGCATGATAGGCTCCAGTATGTGACTGTAGTGTACAGCCAGATCAGGAATTTGCATGATCGTGATGGTAAAGGTGTCCTGGATGTCGACCTGATAAGGGGATACATTGAGATGTATCCTTCCTGCACGCACCATGTTCCTGAGGATATAGCCAAGATGATTGCCGCAGCCAAGACAACACAATCTGAAGGTAAACAATCATGATCAATAAATCAATAAGCATACTCAGGCAATTGCAGCACCCTAGCGGGTTGTTCGTAGCTGCGCTTGACTCAAGCACTCATTATTCTAGGCAGTCATGGATACGCGACTGCATCTACGCGACATTAGGATTCGAGGCGACGAAGAACAACAAGGAAGTCGTCAAGACATACCAGGCCCTTCTCGACTTGCTGAAGAAGCATGAGTACAAGATAGACTGGGCCATCGTCGAGAAGCCCAGGTATGCATGGCAGTACATACACGCACGTTTCCACCCCGAGACTTTCGAGGAGTTCCACGAGGACTGGGGCAACAAGCAGAACGACGCCATCGGCGCGTTGCTGTTCAAGATCGGCGACCTCGAGTCAAAGGGCATCCACGTCATAAGAAACAAGGATGACGAGCGACTGCTTCAGAAACTGGTGTATTATCTCGCTTCTATAGAATACTGGCACGACGCTGACAACGGCATGTGGGAAGAGAACGAGGAGGTCCACGCCTCCAGTGTCGGCGCTTGTGTTGCAGGATTGAAGAAGATATCTAAGATAGTCGATGTTCCGAATATTCTCATACTCAAAGGCGAAGACGCCTTGAACCAACTCTTGCCGAGGGAATCCGACAGTAAAGACTGCGATTTAGCACTGCTTTCCCTGATATGGCCATACGGCGTGGTTAGTGAGGAGCAGAAGCTCCAGATACTCGCCAACGTCGAGGAGCTGCTTGTCCGCCAGCGCGGCCTTATACGCTACGCAGGCGACAGGTACTTCCACAAGGATGGAGAAGCGGAATGGACATTCGGGTTCCCTTGGCTGTCTATTATCTACAAATCCATGAACAGGCCAGACAAGGCTGCCTATTACATGCGCAAGACAGTCGAGGTAGTCAACGAGAAAGGAGAATTGCCAGAGTTGTACTACGCAAACAGCGAAGTGCATAACGAGAACACGCCGTTGGGATGGGGCCAGTCTCTCCTAGTGGTTGCAATGACGCAGGAGCAATAAAATGGCATACAATTCCCTGTTTGACGAAATAAATGGAAGACGACCGTGGAATTCCATATCAAACATGTACCGTGGCACGTTAGATGATGTGATGACTGACTTGGCTGACGGAATGAAAAGAAGAAAAATATGGAAGTCTGCAATAAATGCCAAAGGCAGCAAGTTAGATAAGAAGAGAGCTGAATTGGTTAATAATACCTATCAGGATACTGCTGTTGTACTGGCTCTTCAGACGCCAAGGATAATCCGCGCAGTTCTAGATTACAAGATAGACAATCCTGATGCTGAAGGAGTCGAGCAGCTGCTCAGGGAATCTATTGGATTGGCGCTTGACATATACAGAGGCTCCCTGCACGTGAAGGACATTGCACATCTCAGGGAAGCCTTAATGAGTTCTGGCAACGGTGAATTGTTGATGATGCCGTTGGAACAGTTGGGAGATGAGATAAGCTGGGGCGCAACCCACCCTGAAAAGTGTTGTGCAATCTCGGCGGAGAAATTAGCATCAGCACACGATGTGTACGAGAAAAGAGATTTTATGTTCATTGCCCTTGCCCACGGCGGTGTTGCTGCAGGCATGGATGTTTTCCTCAGGTACTGTTACCTTAGCCAAAGTACAGGTTCAAGTTTCTATGCAGTAAGATTCTCAGCAGACAAGAAAGAAGACCAACAACCTCAACTGACTGCTGGTGAGACAGATTATTTGCGTACGCTTTCTGAAGGAAAACGGATTGTAATCTTTGACGAGGACACTTATTCAGGACGCACTCTAAACAACGCAGTTGACTTCTTCTCAAATCAGATATTCCCCGGGAGCAACATTACCCCACTGACAAACATAAAGCTACAATGGACCGCGAAACCGGCTCCGTCTCAGATTCTGCAGTTCCTGGAAGGAACATGAAACCGGTGACCAAAAATGACTCTTACAAGAAATCAGATCGAGCACCTGTTCATCTGGGTGCATCCTGCATGCGACCCAGTGGCAGATGCCGTGCTGGATGAGTGGAGGCTGCTCATAGACGTCCTCGAGTACGAGCCTCGCTGCGCTCTTCTCGAAACCACTTTAAACAGAGAATTATTGTATGGCCTACAGCTACAACAACAGCATGAGGAACGCGAGAGAAAAGTTTCAGAACTGGAACTTCGTGCAGAGGAAAAGCTCGGTGAGCGCTACCATGTGTGGGAGTTAGGTGATTTCGTGGTGGCCGAGGATCCTATGCATGTTAATGAACTCAGGAGGCTTTTCCATGTGGAAGAGCGCGTTTTTCCACATCACCTTGACCGACGCCTGCTTCGTAGCGTTTCAGTTTATGGCCTTCTGCCTGACATGTGTGTCGTTTATCAGACTTATAATTTTAAGATGCATCTCATTTCTACTAAGAGAGAATCGCTTGGGATATCACCCATACGCAACCTACCACCGCATGTTCCGTCGACACGAGAAGCATTTGACGTGATTGCGGATGTCCGCTATAGGGATTTGCCCGCTAAGATCTTTGATGCGGTCAGAGACCGTCTGCCAAGCATCGAAGCGGTCATCAGGTCGTGCATGGAAGGACAAGAAAAAGCACATGCTCTGCCTTACGCAGCAACAACATCCTATCAGCCAGGGGACAGAGCTTTATGATGGTAACCATGACCCCAGAATGATACCATGACTCTCGACGAAGATACTATCCAGATTGACGAGATGCCTACTCAGAGGTTCAGGCATGACGATGCTACGTCTACCGCTGGCGATGCGGCAGGTCCTGTCCAAGACCCTTGGGCAGAGCTTGATGCAGCCTTGAAGAAGGCCGCGGAGGGCGCATTCCCTGATGTCCGCTTCCGGCTTGATGAGTCTTACACGCGTAAGCTGATGGACTTGTCGTTCAACAGGTATTACGGGCTGAAGGATGTCTTCAACCGCAATCCTATCTCGCCGATGAATGTGAGCAACTACAATCTCAGGAACAACATAATCCCCATCACAAGGGCGTGAGAGTATGCCTGAAGAGAAGAAGCCAGACTACTGCCACATCCTCCAGCAACAGGGAGGCATCGATGCGTATATCTGCTGGGACAAGGGCGTAGATGATGGCCTTACCGAGGAGCAGCGCCTGGAGCTTTTCAGTGATTTTGGCAGGGACAAAGGCACTATAGGCGACTACATCACCGATCATCTTGTGCATTGCGATGCCTGTGCCAGGGTCTATGAGTCTGTCAATGATATCAGAAGGACGCTTGACAACATAAACGAGAAATAGCTGTCCTCGCCCGGTCACTACGCAAAGCATAAAAAGCCTTTTTAACTAACAGCATATGGTGTTTGAGAATGACTAAGAAAATCGATGATGGTTGGGATGATATCGCCAAGTCTATGGGCATTCCGGTAGAAAAGGCCTCCACGCCCTGCCTTGAAGAGGGTCCGCTGGAGGGTTTTGTCTGCACGATGATAGGCATGACGTACTTCGAGGATGATGACGAGTTTGTCAAGGTCTTGGGGCAGTACGGCGGCTCAAGAGAGGAGATTGAAAAGACTGTTTATGGTCATATGCGCGAGTGCCAGCCATGCCGAGATGCCCACGAGAAGATGAGGCAGGAATATAAGACTTTTCGGCAGTCTCTGGCTCCGAAACCGCCACAGCCCGCGCCGCTTTCAGAGGGCAAGAGGGACAGCGGTACTTACGCTCTGATCGATGAAGGATTCGTTGCGAGGAGGAAATCCAGTATCCCTCCGCCGCATAAGTAATGAGGTAATCAAGATGAAAGGATCAATATTATATCTTATGTCTGCAGCTGCTCTGGCAGCTTCTGCCTGCGCTCCTGCGCAGCGTGTTGAAATTTATACAGGCGGCACCCAGACAAATATCACTCTTGGCGATGCCAATGAGGCTTGCCTCGAAAGGCGTGTTGCTGAAGAATGCGCAGCAAACCAGAACAGCGACAGGTGCTTGCACCCAGTCCTCATCAGGGAATGCTATGAGCAGCACATAACAAAGTGCGGCAGTGATCTTACAATCACGACTACTGATTATGATGGCGATGGTGAGTTAGAACCGAGTGAAGAGCGTTCTGAAGGCAGGGAATACGACTGCGTGAGGTTTGTCATACCTGCCTCTACAAGGTAGTTATTCTATGTCTCTCCAATACCATCCGCACAGGGAAAGCAGGAAACTCAGTTCGAACCTGGCGAAGTTCTGGGTAGGTGCTCTAATCCAAGAATACCTGCCTGATGCAAGGCGCATCCTTGATGTAGGTTGTGGCCGCGGCCACGGTGTCGAGGGCATCCTCGCCGCAGGCTTTGATGTCGTCGGCGTCGACATAAGGGATGTTTATCAAGGCCCTAAAGGCTGTTTCGTCCGTGCAGACGTTACAGAGGGCATGCCTTTCAAGGACTGCTCCTTTGATGTCTTGCTCAACCACTGGTTCTTTCGCGACTTGATAGAGCTCCAGAGAGAGAACCTGACATGCGATAAGCTCGATACGGTCGTTGATGAGATGACACGCGTGCTCAGACCAGGGGGCATAATCATCAGCTTCCCAGACATGCCTTACATACCCTATAAAAACAGAAGATTCCCTTTTGTCAAGCTGCCTGTCGATGATTGTTCGAAAAGTGTCTATTCAGTGCTTCAGAGAACAGGCTGAAGAAAATCAAAATATTATCTTATCCTTACCGCTTCTATGTTCCTCGGCGCAACCGTCTCTATCTTGAACTGCCGGTGTATGCTGGAAGCAAGGTCCAGGCATCTTGAGTTCTCGCCGTGGTTTATGATTATCTTCTTAGGGCGGGGCTGGCAGTGCTGTATGAAATTCATCAGCTCTCGCCTGTCAGAATGCCCTGTTATCTCTATCTTATGCACTTCCATCTTTATAGAAAGGACATCCGGCTTTCCAGAGGAATCGACGCGCATGACTATCTCTTTCTCGCCTTCCCTTATCCTGCGGCCAAGACTTCCTTCTGGCTGGTAGCATGAGAACACGAGCGCGTTGTGCGGGTTGTCTGCCAGCGCTTTCAGGTATTCGACAGATGGTCCGCCGACAAGCATTCCTGATGTCGCGACAATCAGGCAGCTTCCTGTCTCTTCGATGACCTGCTGTCTTTCTTTCTGGCTGCCGACCATCTTGAATATCGGAGACAAGAAAGGATTGTTGTCCTTGTGGAATATCTGCTTCCTGACATTGATGTTGAGGAATTCCGGATATGCTGTGTGGATGGCTGTGATGTCCCATACCATGCCGTCGATGTAGACTGGCATTGCTTCTATCTCGCCTTTCCTGACCATCTCTTCTATGATGAGCATGACTTCCTGGGCCCTTCCTGAGCCTAGCGTCGGCAGGAGTATCTTTCCTTTCCTGGCGACAGTGTCCTTGACTATCTGCTTGAAGAGCTCGTCCTGTTCCCTTATCGAAGGCATTACGTTATCCTTGCCGCCGTATGTCGCTTCTATCATCAGTGTCTCGAGCCTTGGGAACTTTGTCTCTGCCTGTTCCAAGAGCCTGGTCCTTGCGAACTTCATGTCTCCTGTATAGAGGAGGTTGTGCAGGCCGTTGCCTACGTGGAGGTGCACCATCGCTCCTCCGAGTATGTGGCCTGAGTTGTACAGCGTTATCCTGACGTCTGGTGTGACGTCTGTGACTTCGTCGTATTCGAGGCAGATGGTCTGCTTGACCATCTCCCTGACTTCGTCGGATGTGAATATCGGGTCTTTGCCTTCTGACCTCATTATCTTGACCATGTCCAGCTGCAGCAGGGCCATGACATCCCTTGTCGGCAGCGTGCAGTACACAGGTCCGCGGTATCCCATCTTGAACAGCCACGGGACGAGTCCAGAATGGTCGAGGTGCGCGTGCGAGACTATTACTGCGTCGAGCTCGTCGAGCTTGAACTCCGGCAGGTCGAGGTACGGGTATGCGTCGTTGTCTGATGCGACGTTTATGCCGCAGTCGAGCAGGATGCGTGATTCCGGCGTCTGCAATAGTATGGCAGACCTTCCTACCTGCCTTGCTCCGCCGAGGTAGGTTACGCGTATCCACTCTTCTTTCTTGCCGCGTATCCAGCCGTCGTATATTCGGTGGCCGGTCTTGTCCAAAAACTTGCGTCTGTAGTCTGAGTTCTCGTACAGCACTGCGCGTATGCTCTCTATGAGCTTTGACCTTATCGCTGGCGTGCGCTTTATGAGCGGCACCCACATGGTCTTTTCCCTTATCTCGCGCAATAACTCGCCTTGTTTGCCTATCACCAGGCCTGGCTTTTCTGCGTGTATGACTACGATGGATCGTTGAGGGTCGAATATGATCTCTGTCTGGCCTGCTTCCTCAGGTATTATCTCCTTTATCTTCTTCTCTGCCTTCTCCATCTCCATGCAGATGGCAGGATCTGGCCTGAGCTCGACCCTTTTCTTTATCTGGTCGACTATGCCTCTGATCACTCCGCGGTTGTCGAGGAAGAATTCCTTGTCCTTTGTGTAGAGGACTATGTTCGCGCCCTCGAAGCATGCGTCGCTTATCTTGCCTGACGGTATGCTCTTCATTATTTCCTTGATTATTTCACTCAAATGCTCCACCTTTAGAATGGTTGTTCATAGATATCAGGTATAAAACATGATTAAAAGATTTAGAGCAAGAATTATTCCTTCACTCCGGTGTCGATCTTCTTTGTCGCCACTTTCTTGACGCCTTCCTGTGTCAGGAAGACTATGTCGATGCCGTTTCCTGATGCTGAATCGCGCTGCAATGCCGCGTTCATGGACTTCACCGCGAGTTGTCTGCCCTCATCGAGGGTCATTGACGGCTTGTAAAGTGTTTCTAGGACGCCGAATGAGAACACGCTTCCTGATCCGGATGCGAGGTAATCATCTGTTTCTGATATCGACCCGTCAGGGTAGATGTCGAAGATGTGGAATCCTGTGTCGTCCTTGCCTGCGAATATGAAGTGGGATATGCCTGGTATGGCGCTGAACTTCCTTATGTTGGAATACACCATCCCCGCGAGCAGGTTGGCTGCTTCGCTCACGCTTACTTGCCTTCCTGTCCTGAGTTTCTTCAGCCTTATCTCGGCTTTGATCAGCTTCAGCAATAGCTGCACGTCGGACACTGTGCCTGCTGTGGTTATAGCCATGTAATCCTCTATGAGGAATATCTTGTCTACCCACTTGTTGGCTATCATCGTGCCTGCTGTAGCTCTCTTGTCTGCCGCTAGCACGATTCCGTCCTTGCACCTTATTGCGAGTGTGGTTGTTCCGGTTTTCATCCTATTTTCGTCTTCTGCCATAAGCACGCACCTATAATGCTCTAGAACTCATTTTTTTACCGTTTCTAGAATTATTACCCTCTATAAAAATAACGCCCTATTTAAAGGTTTCGGTCAAAAAAGGCTAAAATGATTTCTACACCATTATCCTTCTGACAGCATACTTCTTCTCAAGCCTCTGCATGACCGCAGGGTACAGTTCTGTTGGAGAGAACTCCACGACTGCCGTGATTGGTGTTCTCCTGTCTGTGAACAATGTGCCATTGCCCTCCTTGTGCATCGCGATGAAATCGTCAAGCGCCATGTCTGGGTGGTCTGTGCCTCTTCCGTTTACCTGGCCGTCCTTCCACACATCATGTATCAGCAACAATGGCTCTGCAGCGATTGCCAGTCTGCCTTTCTCAAGTAGGGCTATGTAAGGTAAACAGAACCAGCGGTACTCAACTCTGACCTTGTCCAAAAATGCTCTATGGTCCTGCCATACTCGCACAGGATTATCAGCATGCAATACGGGATCTAAGAAATTAGGTACTGTTCTTGTACTAAACACATAAAGCTCCTCTCCCAAGTCGCATCCCTCCGCGGTCTATGTTGTTTGGTCACGAAAATGATAGAAAAAAAGTATTACAAAAAAAAGATTTACCTCCTTCTCTTCAGTACTGCCGCGATGACTATTATTCCCGCGACTACGAGAAGGACGTCTATTATCAGTATGACTGTCAGCCAGTTGTTCTCTAGCCAGCCGTTCTGTGTGTAGCTTGTCTTTGGTGTCGCTACGACTGCTGTCGGCCTTGCGTATCCTGTGCTCACTGTTGGAGCGGTTGTCGGCTGTGTGACGACCTCTATCTGTTGCGTCACTGGCTGGGTAGGTTGCTGGACAGGCTGTTCGACAGGAGTTGTCGGCTGTGTAGGTGTTGTCGGCTGGACCGGTGCTGCTTCGCATCCCTCATACTCGAGGTTCAGTGTGCCTTCCAGCGTCTTTCTGCCGCCATGGTAGACTGCCCTTATGCTTACAGGGTATGTTCCTGCAGCAGCGTCTGCTGGTGCTATCATGTCTGTGAATTCGTACTCGTTCTCATCATCAGTTACGTCTTCTGGGATGTCGAAAGTCGAGACCTCATTATAGCCGAGATCTGGAGCGTCTACTGTGAGCTCGACATCGTCTTCATCATTCTCGCCTGTGTTTATTATCCTTATTGTGATCCTGCTCTGCTTATCGCATGCGACTGTGGCTGGTGAGAGCTCATCCCTGATGAACCTCAGCTCGTAGTTCTCCTTGTCTGCGTCGATATCGAACTCTATCTCGTCAGAATGTGCTGTGTTGTTCTCATCATCGCCATCTGCCGTGAGAGTGAGCTTCCAGCTTCCGTCTGTCTCTAGCCTGAGAGGGATCTTGTAGTCTATCGTGATTGTCTTGTCTCGTCCAGCAGTGAGGTCAAAGTCATCTGCCTCTTCATCGAGGTCGCTGTCATCATCGATGCCCTCGATGACTCCCCTGACGTTGATGTTCTCTATCTTGCCGCCGTCTGTTCCGGAGCTGTAGAGGTTACTGACCTTTATCTTGAGGGATAATGTCGAGTCTGGAGTGACCTTTATCGTGCCACCGCTCTCATCAGCGCTCTGCCTGTCGTCATCGACTTCTACGGTGACTTCAGATATCTCGAGCATGCTTGTGGCAGCTGCGACTCCTGCGAACATTACCAGGATTAATGCAAAAACGACCAGAGACATTATTTTCCTCATTTGGTTTACCCCCTCGATGTTGGATGAGTATAAGTTATTGTGACTTGAACTTAAAACTCCGAAACCACCCTTTTTGTTACTTAGCAATAGAAATATCATAAAAATATAAATAACTTTTGTCATCTTGGTACGGGTACGAAAGACAGCCTTTCCAAGGCCGTATTTATAAAGAAAATCCGTCTAAGCAGCTATTTCAGTAGCTCTTTGCCACATATATATTGCATTTGGCGTCTTTTCCGCACCTTATGCACTTCGCGCCCTTCTTCACTGGCTTGTCGAACGGGCTGTTCAGTGTTTTAGCCCCTCCAGTCTCTTCTTTTATGAAATCCTCGCATTCGCCGTCATTGCAGTATGGCACGAGCGACATCTTCTTGTCTTCGACAGCTTTCTTGAGCTCGGCCATGGTTTTCGGCTCTGCCAACGCCTGCCTGAAGTTCTCTTCTGATCTCTTGTAGAGTATCCTGTGCATGTCATCCATCATGGCCTTTGCTGTCTCTGCCGCATCCTGTGTCTTGATGAATGTCTTCTCGCCATTATCACGGCGCACCATGACGACCTGGTCTATAGCCACATCCTTCGGGCCTATCTCTATGCGTATAGGCACGCCTTTCATCTCCCATTCATTGTATTTCCATCCCGGCGTGTAGTTGTCCCTGTCATCTATGTGCACCCTGAAGCTCTTTGACAGTATAGATGCGACCTTGTCTGCCCTTTCGAGCACAGGCCTGATCTCATCTGTCTTGAATATGGGGACTATGACTATCTGTATCGGCGCGATAGGCGGCGGCAGCACAAGTCCTTTGTTGTCGCCGTGCATCATTATCATTACGCCGAGCATCCTTGTGGTTATGGCCCACGTGTTCTGCCAGGCGTACTGTTCCTGGTCATTTGGGTCCTTGAATTTTATCCCGTATGCCTTTGCGAAGTTCTGTCCGTCGAAGTGGAAGTCTGGTCCTTGTATCGCCCTTCCTATCGGCAGGAATGATTCTATAGAGCAGGTGTATACCGCTCCAGCGAACTTCTCTTTCTCTGACTTGTATCCTGGCGAGCCGTATATCGCAAGGACGTTCTTCAGGACATCGAGGTACATGTTGATTATCTGCTCTCTTTCTGCCTCTGCTTCTTCTTTTGTGGCGAATACAGTGTGGCCTTCGTTCCACAGGAACTCCCGCGTCCTGAGGAAGGGTATGGGGTGCTTGAATTCCCACCTTACTACATTGTTCCACTGGTTGAGCCTCAATGGCAGGTCGCGCCAGGACCTTATCCACAGCGCATAAGAAGGATACATTATCGTCTCTGACGTTGGTCTCACAGCAAGTCTCTCTTCGAGCTTGGTCTCGCCTGCGTGCGTCACCCAAGCCACTTCCGGTGCGAAGCCTTTGACATGCTCCTTCTCTTTAGAGAAGTTCTTCTCTGGTATGAACAGCGGGAAGTATGCGTTCTGCACGCCCATCTTCTTGAGTCGCATGTCGACTTCTTTCTGTATTATCTCCCACATCGCGTATGAGTGCGGCTTGAATACGATGCAGCCAGAGACATCAGTATAATCTATGAGGTCTGCTTTCTGCAGCACTTCAGTGTACCACTTAGACACATCATCCTCTTTCTTTACAGTCATGCCGACCTTTTTCTCTTCTGCCATACACTACCAATCCAACTTTCGAAGATTTATATATTTATCTTTTCACAGCCGCGAATACGACGTAATTCTGGGATTTAGCATCCCACCTTTTTTTCGTGTATCCTGAATATATTTCGGCATCGAATCCGACATTCTCCAAGATACGCTTGACTTCTGGTGTCTTGAATATCCTGAGTTTGTGCACTTCGCTGCCGAAATTGAACTTGTTGTCCTTGAACAAGATATATGCCATGTGGAACAGCCCGAATTTTCCTTCCCTCGTAGACTTGTCGAATCTGACCAGGTCCATATCTTTTCCCCGATAGTCTTCCAGGGTCCGGCCCTTCTTTTCATCCCATCTCTCCTCATTGAAGCCCATGTCGAATATCAGCAGGCCTCCTTTCCTAAGGTGGCTATGGAAGTTCTGCAAGGTCTTCTTGAGTTCGTCCGTGCTCTGGTTGTAGTGGATTGTGCTGAAAAGGCATAGGAGTATATCGAACTTCTTGTTGAGCCTGAATGACCTCATATCACCCTGTGCAAACTTGATTTTATTTGTCTTCTTCCTTGCGACAGAGAGCATCTCCTCGTTGAGGTCTATCCCGGTTATCCTGAAGCCGCTTTTCTGGAGTATTACTGCATGGTTGCCTGTTCCACAGCCAACTTCAAGGAGTTCTCTTCCTTTTATGCTATGTTTCCTGATCATTTCTTTGATGAACTTTGTCTCTTCATCATATCCCTTGGATGCGTATATCAAATCGTAGTATTTTGCATATTTTTTGTAGAGGTATTCCATCTTTACTTCCTCCTCTTCCGTGCTGATTTTGGCTTTGCGGCTGGTTTTTTCTTCGCAGGCTTGTTCAGGACTATCTTCTTACCAGGCTCGGCCCTCTCTGCCTTTTTCTTCCCCCTTCCCTGTATCACCTTCCTCAAGAATCCCATCACCGCGAAAGACTCCCGTTTCGTCAGCATTGCCTTTCCGATGACGCGTTTCCAGAGTTTCTGCTGTGTCTCTTTCTTCTCAGGTGTTCCGAAGTCCATGCTGTCGAGTATCTCGTTGTACATCTTGAGTATCTGGTCTTTCTCTGGCTTTCCTATTGGTGTGATGTGCGAAGCGACTTTGTTCTGCCCGACTGCCTTGTATATCTCATACAGCAATATCGCGACTGCGTGAGAAACATTGAGTGTTGAATAATCCTTTGTGGATGGTATCGTGACGAGGAAGTCGCACTTCTCTATCTCTTCGTTGAACATGCCGTGTCCCTCGCGGCCTATGACTATGCCTATCTTCTTTTCAGGCGAGATCTCCTTCAGCTTCGATGCCAGTTCATCGGGAGTGAGGGGGCTGCGTGTTATGTTGTAGTCTGTGCCTAGCTTTGCAGTGGTCGCGACGAGGTAGTCGTAGTCATCCACCACGAAGAACTCGTTCACTTCTGCATTCTCCAGTATCTCCTGCGAGTGCTTTGCCCTGTTCCTTGCTTCGTCAGAGAGATGCGCGCAGTGCGGGTGTATCAGCACGAGCTTGTTGAACTCGAAGTTCTTCATCACCCGAGCTACAGCACCTACATTCCCGGCAGTCTCTGGCTCTAGCATTATTACGTATATCATCCTAGAAATCCCTGTATCGTATCATCGTATTTATTTAGCAGCAGTGCCACCGCCACTTTTGCGAAGCGTTTCTTAGCAGAGTGAATCAGACCGACAAGGGGGACGTCCCTTACGGGGAATGTCGGTATCAGAATTGACAACGAGAAGCGTAGCTTGGCGTGGCACTGCTGCAAAAGAGCTGAACAAACAGTTCTTATCTTATTAAAAGTTTTCCGAACCATTTTATCGCAGGCCAGAATATGTTTATTGCCAGCAGCAGGAGTGTGGCGATGCTTATCTTGTGCCATATCTTGTTGCCTTTCTCTTCGCCTTTTATCTTCTGGAGCGAGACCTGGAGCATCCTTCCGCCGTCTACAGGTCCGAGGGGCAGCAGGTTCGCGAGTCCTATGCCAAGGCTCAAGAGGCCGGTTATCGCGAGGAGCTCGACTATCCATTTCAGCACTGCGTAGAATATCTGGTAGTATAAGGCTTCGCTCTTGAGCTGGATGTGGGGCTTGCTGGCTGCCATCACGCCGAGGTATCCTTGCTTGGGGTCGTTGGGGCTCGCTACTGTCGTGAGTGCGTAGTCTGTGCCGTTCGCGGTGATCGTCACGCTATCGTTCGGCCGCACATAGCGCAGCTGGTTCGTGAAGTCGTTGTAGTTCTTCACTGTGACGTTATTGACTGCAGACACGACCATGCCTTGCTCGAGTCCAGCCGCTTTTGCAGGGTAGCCGTCTGTCACGCCTGCCAGGTCGACTCCTGTTTCATCAGCCATCGCGCCGAGTGCTGGTGAAAATGCGTATGTCAATAATATTATGCACGCTAGTGCGAGAAGCATGTTGGAGAACGGCCCTGCCGCATAGACTGAGTATTGTACTGTGTCTTTCTCTTTCCTGAGCTTTGCCTCGTCTGGCTCGACGAACGCTCCCATCAATGGTCCGAGGAAGAATATGCCTGAGGACTTGACCTCGAGCCCGTGCGCCTTGGCGACTATGCCGTGCGAGAACTCATGCACCAGTATTACTATGAATAATGCTATCCATCCTATTATCAAAGGTATCGTGACTGGGCTTCCAGGTATCTTTACTCCTGGGATGACGACGCTTATGGCTGTTGTCGCTGTCGGCACGCTCAGCAGTGTTATCAGGTTCTTGAGCATGAAATATATTATGACGAAAAGCCCGATGTAGCCTGCGCCTATGCCTATGTAGCCTAGCAGCTTTATCTGCTCGCAATACTTCTTCCCCCAGCGTTCCATCAGCTTCAGGCCGACCTTGGTCCTGTAGAATGCCATCACCTTGTGCTGGACGTCGAACTTCTTCCTGAAGATGTATATCAGAAGGACGATAGCGGAATAGAATAGTATGACCCACTTGTATTCTTGCCAAAAAGCCATTGCGTTTTCACTCTTTTTTTATAAGTAAGATGAAAAAAATAAAGTAGTTAAGAGGTTTTACTTCTTCCTCTTGGACTTCAGGGTCTTTGCGCCGCACTTCCTGCAGCTTATCTTTCCTGCGATGACTTTCAGGTTCGGAGCCCTGATCTTGGACTTACATCTCCTGCAGACGAATATGTTCCTGAACTTCCTGTTCATTGCCTCTTCGAACTTAGCCATCTTATTCCGCTCCCTTGACCTGTTTCATTACTTTCTGGCCCAGGACCGTCCAAAACAGTACCTGGGTGCCTTCCGCAACTTGTCCTCTCAGTTCGTCTGGTATGTCAAGCTCGAATGTCTCATATGTCTCGACATCCATGACGCTGGCTTTGTCCCCTATGATCGATAGTATCTGTGCAGATTTCTTGCTTATGATAGGCACTTCGACTGTGTCGTGGCATGGCATCACTTCGACGCGTTTCTTGCCATCCAGAAGCCCTACTGCGGTTATCCTTGCCTTTGCGTGGCCGTGCTTGCCTGATTTTGATATCTGTACATCGACTACCTTGCACGCGGCGTTCTCCATTATTATGAAATTGCCTGCTTTGATTCCGCCTGCATCGACCTTTTTTGTTTCTCCCTCTGTCTCCATAAACACCACTTATCTCGCTTTTTTAGACAATTCTAAGACTGATTACTGGGTTTTTGGTGTTGTTTATAAATATTTTGGTAAAGGGAGATCAGTGTTTAGTACCGATTTCAGTTAACACTTTTGGCGGGTATTTAAATAGGGTCTTGTATGTCTGTTTTTCTTGTGGAGGAGATGTTTTATGATGTACAAA
>JAGVOD010000077.1 GCA_020052935.1 archaeon
ATAGCCATGACAGTCGGCGGGCTGGGAAGGTGGTCAAGGAAGAAAGGCGAGGAGCTGAAAAAGGCATACTTCCTGAGCTTCAAAAAGGTAGAGGAGATAATCAGATACCAGACCTGCTTCGACATACCCATAATAACGCTGTACATGATAAACTCAAGGGTGCAGAAAGCGCCAGACTTCACAGAAGTGATGGACGCGCTGGCAGAATTCTTCCACAACCTTCTCAGGAACAACGAGATATTCAAGTACAAGATCAAGGTCTCGATACTCGGCAAATGGTACGACCTGCCATCCCGCGTAGTCGAACCGATAAAACGCATAACAGAAGAGACAAAGGACTATGACAGCTTCTTCCTGAACCTCTGCATCAACTACGACGGCAAGGAAGAGATAGTGGACGCGTGCAAGATAATATTGCGCAAGGCCCTGCTGGAGAAGACCGACGTAGACATGATAGACGCAGACATGATAAAAGACAACATCTACTCATCGTACTTCCTGCCGCCAGACATCATCGTGAAGACAGGGACAGGCAAACGGATGCATGGCTTCCTATTGTGGGACTCCACGCAGTCAGTAGTGTATTTCTCAGGATTGCTCTGGCCAGAGTTCAAGGAAAAGGACTTCATCGACACGATAAAGTACTACCAGGAGAACATGCACAGGATTTAAGCCGGAAACCCATCTAGATTCTCCGGAAGATTTCCGATTTTCTCGTCGGAGATTTTATTAAGACGTAAAACATATTCTTAATCTGTGGTCGAGAAGTATTATCTGGATGCTTGTATATGGATAGACTTTCATGCAGGCAGAATCGGGACCTGCGGAAGACCGCTCGGAAAGTATGCTGGCAAGCTTTTCATGCACATAGTGAAGAACCGTCATCTCCTGCTATTCTCAAATATCACCACTAATGAAATGAGGACTGAAATGTCTCAGAAAGAAGTGGAAGACATAATGACTGTCGCAGAGTCAATAGTTCCGCTGCAAAAAGCCAGTTTCACAACAGAGGACTGCGAAGAGGCTGCAGAAATAGCCAGAAAACGAAAAGTCCCCCTGAATGACGCGCTAAACGCAATAATCGCACGGAAAAACAAAGCAATCATGGTCTCGCAAGACAAACACTACCTCCGGCTGAAAGACATCGCTGAAGTGAAGAAACCTGAAGAGATCATTTGAGAAATCCTTTCTCTTTGAGATACTCCTTAACTGCTTTCTCACGGACAATCTCTGATTCCTCATCGCCATATTTACGTCTCCCCTTTCCCTGGAGGCTCATGAACAACTCTATCTTCTCCTGCTGAGTCATCTTCTCCAGCTTCTCCCTCAGCGCGTCACGTATGAACTCTGTCCTTGTGCTGAAGTTGTGCTTCTTCAGCGACTTGTCTATGTTGTCAAGCATGTTCTCGTCCAGCTTTAGGCTTATTGTCTCCATCTTATCACCGTAATACTTAGTATATACAAAGTAATATTTAAGTTTTTGGGTTGGAAAGACGGAAGGATTACGGAAAAAAGAATCAGAGCTTCTTCGCCACGACCTCAAGATGGCCACCAGCGCTGACCAAGGAAGGCTCGCTGTTGAACTTCATCTCCAGGTCCAGGAGCTGATTGTAGAGCTTCTTGTCTGTCGCGTATTCTGGGCAGTCTCGGAAGAGGTGCTTGTGGGCAAAGACAGGCTTGCCGATGATGCTGATGACATCTAGCTTGTTCTTCTTGAACAATCCCTTCAGCTCTTCGACTGTGAAGTTGTACTGAGGCATCTTGCCGTATAGATTGGAGCGGTGCGTCTTTATGATATTAGGGAGAATGCCAAGCATCTTCACATTCAGCGCTGCGCGGATGACAGAATAGAAGTTATCTACAGAGACTATGACTTTCGCACCAGGCTCTGCTATCCTTGCGAGCTCTGAGACTGCCCTGCCCTCATTTCCGCAGTAAGAGACCGGGTCGCCCTCGCAGAGGACAAAGCCGAACGAGTTGGCTTTCTGGTCTTTCAGGTCTTTGACATCACCATAGGCAAAGAGTATCTTCTTCTGCAAGCCTTCCTTCCTAGCCTTCTTCCTGCCGACATTAAGCATGTTCTCTGATATGTCTATGCAGACGACATTGTAGCCTAGCTTAGCGAGCTTCCTCGACCAGAAACCAGTGCCGCCGCCGATGTCAGCGATTATGGACTTCTTATCCTTCGGCAAGTGCTTCTTTATGTTCAGCCAAGTGATGTCATGGTATAATCTCCAGTACGGGTCAGAGAGATAGTCTTCCTCGTAATGCTCTGCGATTTCGTCATAGTGCTTGTAAGCGCTGGCTGCCATGAGAGGACAATACACGAAGAGGTTAATAAAATTTTCCAGAGCACGGCTCAGTAGAAAGTACTCGCTTCGCTCGGGTGCCGCCAGGCTTCGCTCAGCTCAAGGTATCGACGCAATGCGTCATCCCCGTAGGGGGCTTCCCCCTGCCGCATGTGAAGAAAGTCACGATTGGCCGCTACGCAATAAGGCGGCACCACCACTTTCTACTGAACCCCACATCACAAAACATTTATAAACCAAAACACCTCCTATCATATTATGAAAAAGAGGTTGATGATAGCTCTAGTCATCGTATCATTGCTGATTCTATCTGGCTGCACAAAGCCCAAAGAGGTAGGAGTAGAGACTGAAGCCATAGACAAGTCCACGCAGCTCAACACGCAGACGTTCGCAGGAGAGGAAGGCAACTACACAGTAGGACAGCTAGAATACGTCAAAGACGAGAAGATGTACTCTGTATACTTCGACGTCAACCTCCGCAAGGCATTGGACTGGCTACGCGCAAACACAAAGCCCAGCGACAAGATATTCAGCTGGTGGGACAACGGGCACGTGATCCGCGGCTATGCAAAACGCGAACCGATCATATACTCGCCATGCTATGAGATACTCTTCACAGTGTCGAAAGGCAGATGGGACGAGACAAAACTCGGGCCGCTAGCATCAAAAGAGGACGTGACCAATGTCGCGTACGCGCTGCTGGCAGACAGCCCCACCATAACAAAAGGCATAATGAAGAGATACAACACAAAGTGGGCATTCGTCGCCAGGGGAGACCAGAACAAGATAGGCGGCATGGTGATGCTGCTGGGAGAAGACATGAAGAACTACCTCGACGACCTCAACGAGCCGAAAGAGACAGTGAAGCAGAAAGTCGTGTTCAAGATGGCAGACGGCTGGCCTGTAAAAGGATTCACCCTCAGGTACGAAGACGACTACGCATACATATATGAGCTGGCAGAATAAAAAATCATATCTTATGCTTCTCCTGCTTGCACTTCTCAACCAATTTCTCTATACCTACCAGGAAATCAGCCGCGCGATAAGAGATAAGGAAATCCGCATCCTTCGCGAAAAAGGTAGCTGCCGAGCTCATAGGTATGATAATCCTGCGAGCATACACCTCTTCAGGCATCATCTCAGAGATAAGGTGATTAATAGCGACCCAACCCGCATCAAGGCTC
>JAGVOD010000100.1 GCA_020052935.1 archaeon
CATTTCTTTGCGATGAGCATCCTTTTTCTTCAAGATAATACCTTTGTGTGTATTTAGTATGTAATTATACGCACGACTATTTAAATATTGCTGTCTGAGAGGCCTCAGTGCCTGTTTTTATAAAGGCAAAACTTAAAGAAAAGAATAAATACAAGTGCTGGCTAAAACAAGAGCATAAAATAGGGGGTATCAAAATGAGGCTTACACTAGCGGAACCGAATTACTTAAAAGACAGTGTATCGATAATTTCAGAGCTCGTAAATGAGGCTTCTTTCAAGATAAAGACCAATTCTGTAGAGCTTATAGCGATGGACCCCGCGAACGTGGCAATGGTCATATTCAAGCTCCTGTCAAGCGCATTCACAGAGTACAAGGTAGAGAAAGAGACAGATATCGCAATCAACCTCACCAACCTCAAGCAGATACTGAAAAGGGCGAAGGCATCTGACTCCCTCAGGATGGAGATAGAAGAGGACAAGTTCAAGATAACGCTAGAGGGCGCGTCGACAAGGACGTTCTACCTGCCCATAATCGACCTTGAGGAGAAAGAGCAACGCGTTCCAGACCTGCACTTCCCTGTCACGATAAAGACAAAGACATCTGTCCTGAACGACGCCATCGAGGATGTGGATGTCGTCGCAGAGTCAGTGACCCTGATGGTCGAGCCGAAGAAGCTCACCATCCTCGCAGAGGGAGACCTGAGCAAGGCGAAGATCGAGATACCGTCTAAGGGAGATACGATAATAGTGTCAGACACGCCAGACAAGATAAAGGCAAAATACTCGATCGAGTACCTCAAGAAGATGATGGCGGCATCGAAGATAGCGGACGAAGTGACGATACAGTTCAACAAGGACTACCCATTGAAGCTGGAGTACAAGGCAGTGGACAAGCTGTTCCTCGGATTCATACTCGCGCCAAGGGTAGAGAACGACTGAAACTGAAATATTTTTTTTCTTCATCATAAAATGACATTGCCTCAAATCTCTAGCGAACGCACATTATGCTTCATTCTAAAACAGAACGAAGTCCTCCTTGGCATGAAGAAAATAGGGCAAGGCCACGGTAACTACAACGGATTCGGCGGCAAGAAAACAGATGAAGACAAAGACATAGAGGCAACAGCACTGAGGGAATTAACTGAGGAGTCGGGGCTATCTGCACAACGAAGCGACCTAGAGCACAATGCAACAATAGAATTCTACTTCCCATCCAAGCCAGAGTGGAACCAGCGAGTGCGCGTGTATTTTGTCAGGGCCTGGCATGGAGAGCCTCGCGAGACAGAAGAGATGAAGCCGGAGTGGTTCCCGCTGGACGCGATGCCTTATCATAGGATGTGGGACTCAGACAGGAGATGGCTGCCATTGCTGCTTTGTGGCAAGAAGATAAAGGCCGGCTTCACATGGAAAGAAGACAACAAGACAGTCGATACATACAACATAGAAGAGATGTAGTTCTCAATAGAAATAAAACACAACAGCAAGCGCGATAAGCGCTATCACTGTCAATATCTGCTCTGCCCTGGACCACACAGGCAAGAATCCCCTGAATTCCAGCTTCAGTGGGAAGAGGAAATACTTCGCATCCTTGTCCATCCAGTCCATCAACAGGTGAAGGCCATAGGCGATGGCGAAAAACACACCTTCTTGCCTGTTGAGCAATGTCACAAACAGCGAGAATATCGCAAGGCCCATGACAGAGTGGAACAACGGAGTCTTCGAGACGATGCCGTACTTCTCGTCGTTACGCCATACGTGGACCAGACGTCTAAAGCTGAAATTCTTCTTCGTCAAAAGCCTGTTCTTGAAGTAGATATACACGTGATCGATGTCCGGCAGCAATGAGCCTGCTATTAACGCAGCGTAGTGCCCGAAAAACTTTCCTAGGAACAGGCCCAGTATCGTGTGGAGGAATATCATGGAAACTGTTCTTCAGCGATGGTTTAAATCATTTTCGGTCAGCCGGTTACGCTCGGCTGGCGCGCAATGGGCGGCACTCGCTACGCTCGGCCACCCGAACACCCACACATTCACCAATAGAGCTGCTGAAAACCAGTCCCGCGATATATCTTCTACACAGGAAAAAGGGAAAGTTTTATATCCCCCCTTCCTCCAACAAGGGCTATGCACAACAAGCCAAGATTCACGGTGCCAAGGCCAGTGACATACAAGCTCTCTGTAAAGAATGCCGGAAAAATCCTGAAGAAATACAGAGGCTTCCTTTCTAAGAAAGACCTCGGCAAGATACTCAGCCTAAGCCTCGCGAACCCTGGCAAGGACCTCGAAACAGTGACGGAAAAGTTCTTAGAGAAGAAATACTCCATAGACAAGATAGAGACGCTGCTAGAGAGCGCAAACAAGAGCTACTACACGCACAAGGACATAATGAAGAAGCTCGGGATATCAAGAAGCAGGTTCTACTTCAGGCTCAACTACATCAAGCGATTCGTCATAAAGAAGAAATTCGAATGGATACTCAAGAAAGGCGGCCTGACAAAGCTGCCCCACGACGCCACAGACATGCGCAGGATAACAGGACTACTGAAGAACAAACCCCTCGAGAGGAAGATACTGCTCAACCCCGGGCCGGTATTGACAAGCCTCGGCGTAAAGAACGCGCTGGTGCAGAACGACATCTGCCACCGTGATGAAGATTTCGAGATACTCATGAAGCGGCTGAAGAGGAACTCGCTCAGGATATTCGACGCAGACGAGAACTACTCGGTCGTTTTCATATCAGGATCAGGCACTGCAGGCATGGAAGCAGCCATAAGCTCGACCATACCCTCTGACAAGAAGATACTCGTCCTCGCGAACGGGGCATTCGGCGAAAGGCTATACGAGATAGCCAAGCTGCACAAGCTCAAGACAGTGCTGATGAGGAAGGAATGGGGAGAGCTGTTCGACATCACCGAGGTCGAAGACGCGTTAAAGGCAGACAAGGACATATTTGCCATAGCGATGAACCACCACGAGACATCAGTAGGAATACTGAACCCGATAAACAAAGTCGGCAGGCTCGCCAGGAAATATGACAAGATGTTCATCGTCGACGGCATATCCAGCGTCGGAGGCGAGCCATTGTCAGTCAGGAACGACAACATAGATGTCTGCATAACCAGCGCAAACAAGTGCCTGCACGGGTTCTCTGGCATGAATCTCATATGCGTCAACAACCGCGTATGGAAACTAATAGAGAACGTAGAGCCGAGAAGCTTCTACCTGGACCTCAAGAAGTACCAGAAGTACTCGACACAGCTCAACCAGACGCCATACACGCCGGCAGTAGCGGTGTTCTTCGCACTCGACCAGGCGATACGCGAACTGCTCGAGAAAGGAATGAAGAAGAGGTGGCTGAGATACATAGAGCTCAATTCAATACTGAAATACGAGCTCTCAAGACTGGGATTCCAGTTCTTCACCAACTACGACTGCCAATCGCACGCAATACTGACGGTAAAGATACCAGAATACGTCGACTTCAAGCAGTTCTACAGCGAGATAAAGAAAGCAGGGTTCATAATATACCCCTGCAAGCCGCCGCTGGCAGAGAAATACTTCCAGATAGCCAACATGGGAGAGCTGAGACGCGGTATGATATACGATTTCATATTCACTGTCGAGAAGACCCTCGACAAGATGAGAAAAGAAAAAGCAAGGAGGCGTAAGTAATGCTGCTCAAAACAAAAGACCTGTTCACAGTATGCACGATAATCCTCGGATTCCTCGTGCTGCCATTGGCATACACTGGAGAGATATTCTGGGCATCGATGATGATACTCATAGGCGGCGCGTTCGACCTCCTCGACGGCGTATACGCCAGGCTGACCAAGACAGGCAACAAGTTCGGAGCAGAGTTCGACTGCATAGCTGACCTGATAATATACAGCATGGCCCCTGGAGTGCTGCTGTTCTTCGTCTATAAGGACTACAACATATACCTCGCTTCTGTCGTGGGCATACTCCCCCTGTTGTTCGGCTGCATACGACTCGCGCGTTTCAATGTCAAAAGGATAGAGTATCCAGGATTCTGGATGGGGCTGCCACGGCCAGGGTCTGCTGTCGCGATAGTAGGCCTTGTGAACTCGCAACTGTTCGCAAGATACGACCTGATGATCGCTGGAGCGGTGTTCGTGCTGGCGATGAGCGTGATGAACGTCACGATAATACCCTACATGGGCCACCATAAGAGGAAATTCGGCATCCTGCTCAAGACAATACTCGTGCTGGCCTTGCTGGTAGCCATCGCAGCACTGTTCTACGGATACTTCTGGGATGTCTTGCTTGTCTATGCCTTGTTGTACTTGCTCTCGCCGGTGTATGCCATATCGCGCAAGCAGAGAAAGAAGATAAACAAATTCATAACAGAGTGGAAATCCGACTCTGAGTAAAAAGACGGTGAAACATGCAGAAGTTAGAGCTCTTCAAGGACAGGACCAAGTATGAAGCCAGATTAAAAGAACTCGCGTCTAAAGGATACTTCCTGGCAGACATCCACGTCCACACGACACGCTCAGACGGCACAGCATCACCGCACAAAGTCATCGCTCTTGCGGCAGAGAAAGGCTTTTTTGTAGCAATATCAGACCACAACCTGGTCATGGATTTCAAGGCGTTGACCTGCGAAGAGAGGAACAGAGTCATACCTGCCATTGAGATAAAGTCAAAAGAAGGCATAGATGTCCTGGCGTACTTCTACAAGGCAGAAGAGCTCGAAAAGTTCTACAATTCAAGGATAAAACCTCGCAAAATATCCCCTTATTACACGTCGATACCGCTTGTAGAGCTCTTGATTGTGCTGTCCAAAGAACGCTGCGTGATAAACATACCACATTCCAACTACCCGCGCGCAGAGGGAAGGATAAACTTCACTAAGATGTATCCTGGATTGAGGAAAAATATCCTTGCGAAAATAGACACATTCGAGGCATTCAACTCATCAGAAGACAAAAAACAGAATGCAGAAGCGGCAAGGTTCGCAAAAGAGATGGGAAAAGCAATGGCTGTGGGCAGCGACGCGCACACACTCAAGGCAACAGGCAACGCGATAAATTACTGCAAGGCAAAAGACTGTGCTGAGTTCCTTGACAATCTCGCGAACAAGAAAACCGGGATGATTGCGATAAAGACGCCGTACATCCACGCAAAGCTGATGTCATCAGGGAAAGTGGCGTTGATGAAGATAAAAGGGGTTCTAGGGCTGAAGAACTAGTTTAGTTGTTGACTACCACCACAAAGCTTTCTGCGACAGGAGACTCGCCGACAAAGTCATATGTCCCTGGCGGTACGTATCTCGCTGTTATCTTATGCGTGTACTCTCCTTTAGGAAGATTAGAGGGGAGCTTCACTGTGATTGGGACGGTCTTCTCAGATTCTTCGGGGGTCATGTGGATAAGAGAGCCCTGCCAGCTGAAGCTGCTGCTCAACGGGCCATCAATGTATAGCAATACAGTATAATCCGCCAGCTCGCGGTTAGTAAGCCTTATGTCGATGACCTTCGCAGGCTCTTTATTGTAATCTATCTCTATCGTCCTAGGCTCAAGGTCAAAATCAATGAGCCTGCTGTAGAGATACGTTATCTTATCTATGTCGACACGCATACCCTCAAGATCGAACAGAAGAGTGTTGTCCTGGCCAAGATTCTCTAAGTGACAGGTATCATAGCACATGTTGGTGAAATTGACACCTCGCGTCGCATCGCCCTCGAAATAATACGCAAGATAATTCTTTTCAGGCGTCACAAGGAACACAGCAGCCTTGCCCTCTCCATAGACAGTGCCAGAAAGCATCATGGAATTGATGTTATCAAGATCAGTGCTAATCTGGACTTCTTTTGATGAGAAAACTGAGAAGCTCTCCTGCTCAGAGCTGGATACAGACTCGCTGAAAGTCACAAAACCAGTCGTCTCAACGCCGATGTACAGCAACGCAGAGAACATTATAGCAACGATGACAAACAGGAAAAGATAGCCAGAATGGCTGCTTGAGACCTTTGCCTGCTCAACAACAGGGCTGGAAAGCGAGTCAATCCTAGCATTGACCTCCTTCAGCTTCTCATAGAACTCCTTTTCCTGCTCCATATTCCCTCTTTTGAGCAATATCTAACTAGCATCCTATATAAAGGTTATTGCTGAAAAGCTGTAGAAAACTTCCTGCTCCGCAGGGTTGCCGCCAAGCTACGCTCACTGTGTAATTGACCGATACAGGACATCCCCGTAGGGGGCTTCCCCCTGTCCTGTGTGAATAATATAGCAATAACTCGCTCCGCAAGAAGGCGGCAACTCAGTTTTCTACAGCTCTGCATCAACCAAAAATTTAAATACCGAAAAGGACGTATGCTGCCTAAAAAAGGTGTGACATGGAGCTTGACCATCCTACGAAGTATCTGCTAGACTGGTTCGTACGCTATACAAAGAACCGCGACATCGTATTCAGGAAGATCTCTGATGTCAAGGAAGAAGGCAACAAGGCCATAGTAGAGCAGAAAGACGGCAGGAAGATACACTACCACGCAGTCCCGTTCCCAGAAGACATCGAAAAGACAGCAGCGTCGCTCACGGAGGAGCACAAGGGACTCGTGGTCTACAACACAAAAGAGAACTTCGACAACCTGGCCAAGGCGTGGAAGAAACTCGCGGAGATAAAGAACCTCACGATATACTTCGTCAACCCCTTCTCAAAGCTCGACAAGAAATGGATAATAAACCCGCAGGTGCATAACTCCATATCTGACGCAGCGTCGCTGAAGCAGGGCTTGGTATCCATGTTCATGATGGTAGACCCGACGACAAAGGAAGATGTAGAAAGGCTGACGAAATAATCACAATTTATTCTTCTTCAAGCCAAGATAATATCCTGCAAGGTTGATAAGGACGTGAAGGACAGGCACAGCCACGAACAGGAAGACAATCACCTGCCACGGCAGGATATAGACTGTGGAGATGAACAGCAACCCACCTATAAGACAATCTAACTGGTCCCAAGGGAACCAGCTCTTGCCAGGCTTGATGTTGACACGGCGCTTGACAAAACTCTTCACAAGATCGCCGAACAGGACACCGAAGCCGATAAGGAAGCCCAACAAGACGAAATTCTGCGCTGAATAGTCTATTAGGCTCACGCTCCTGAACGAATCATAGCGCAGGAACAAAAGCCTCTGCAGCCATACGAACAAGATGGCCATGAGAATACCGAAGAAGAAACCCCTATATGTCTTATGCGAGCCGAACAGAGGCTTGCCACGGAACTTCCTGCCGAAATCGACAGGGTAATTGAGAAAATCAACCTTCCTGAAAATCACAGGAGCGGCGTTCGCAAACAGGCCTGGCACAAGCAGGTAGAAGCATTGCAATGCAAAAAACAAAAACGAGTCCATCTTAGATGAACTTCTTCACGTGGAACGCGCTTATCATCAATATCGCCGAGACGAGGAAGATGAACGGGTACCACACAGTCAGGCCGACGAGATAGAAGACAGGCACGACTATGCCATTCACGCTTATCGGCAGGCCCTCATAGTGGTCAAGCTCCTTCAGATTGAAGCGAGCGACGCGCAAAGCACCAGCAGCGAGGAAGATGGTGTAGATTATCACAGCGAATATCCATCCCTGGCCGATGTTCTTCGTCGTCTGGAAAGCTATGACCAAGGGAGCGACGCCGAAAGAGACAAAATCACAGATGGAATCAAGCTCCTTGCCGAATACAGACACTTTCTTCATGTACTTGGCCATCTTCCCGTCTATGAAGCCGAAAAAGACAGCGACAAGGATGAATATGCAGGCAATCTGGTACTCTCCGGAAATCGCGAACAGTATCGCGACCATGCCTGATATCAGGTTGAGCAGGGTCAGGATATGGGGGAACTCTATCAAGCCCAGCAGACTGAAATTCTCTTTTATGTTCATCTTAAAGACCTCGCAAAGCTTTATTGAAAATATGGCTCTCTTATTTATCTATCTTTTGATGATTTTTTTAATAAAAGATAAGGAGATGCAAAACCGCGGGAACGATAATGCCTATGGCGACCCCGACGACCGTCTGCACAGGCGTGTGTCCGGTTATCTTGAGGATCTGCTCGATGCCGAGCTTCTTCTCCTTTATTATGCCATTCACGGTCTTGGCAAGCGCATCGACAGCGCGGCGTACGCCAAAGGAATCACGCACGACAATCGTCGCGAAGCCCACGGCAAGGAAAAACACGCTCGATAGGAAACCCTCGATAAACCCTATGCTCAAAGCGAGTGAGCAGACGAAACTCGAATGCGAAGATGGCATGCCGCCAGCCGCAATCCAGGCGCCCCAGTCCGGCCTCTTATTCCTTGTCGTGCCATCGATGAATTTCCATATGTGACATATGAACGTAGCGGCAAAGACCGACACTATTATTTCATTACCCAAAATCTCTGTTATCAACACGACCACCTTCCTCTAACCCTATTTTTTCGCAAGATTCCACATGAACTCAAAATAATTCTTGAACCCCGCGGAGATGTTATCCTCGCGGATGAGGATAGCGACAGGGTCAGGACGCCAGGCGACGATGCAGATGTTCCTGCCGTAGATGTTTATCGCAGCCTTGGACTTGATGTCCTTCGGCACAAACCTTACTTCTGCAAGCGGTATCGACGAGACATAGGGATGAGAGCGCTCAGACTCGTTGAAGATTATCCTGACTTTTATCTTCTTCTTGACGCGCTCCTTGTCGAAGTGCGGGAAGTAATACTGGAGCACGTCATTAGCTATGGTTGTGGCGCCCCAGATGCACACTTCCTTGGCCTTGTCCAGCTGGTCATCGAACGCACTCTTGAGCGCAGCCTTGCCGCGGAAGAACAAGGTCTCGTTCTTGCCTTCGTGGAACTGCTGCAAAGCCTTAAGCTCGGGAAGTATCGACTTGATGTCATCCTCGCGCTTACGCAGGATCTCTATAAGATGGTCAGGATCGACAGCCTCGAAGTACTTGCGGTTGTTGGACTTGATGTATGATACTAATCCTTTCTGGATGAGGCGCTCGATAGAATCATACACAGAACGGCGATGGATGCCGGTGTTGCGTGAGATCGTGCCTGCAAGGCTCGCGCCAAGCTCAAGCAGGACAAGGTATATCTTCGCCTCAGAAGCAGTAAGCCCCAGGTCTTCCAACACGCGCTGTCTCATGACTTTGACTAGAGGTATGAGGTATATAAAATTTGTGGGAGATTACTCACCACAAAGAAACAGGATGAAAAATTAAGAAGCTGCCTTCTCTTCATCTCCGCCGGCAGTGGGGACAGCAGCTTTGCTGATGATCATGACATCGCCGATGGACTTGACCAGCTGGTGCGGCACTATCACGCCACGCGCAGAACCAAGGACCTTCGAAAGGTAAGAGTTCTTCGTCGCCTTGACACGCCAGCCATAGATCTTTGTCTTGGTGAGTATAGCCTCTTCAACATCACCGAAGTAGTCGCCGTTGTCTGTAAATACCTTCATGTCGTATATGTCAGAAATCCTCTCCATCTTAAGCATCCTAATCCCTCCTTTAAAAGTGAAGTCTAACCTTAACGATTCCCTATTCCTTATTGATTTATAAACTTTACTATTGCGTAATGGTCTTTAAATGCGGGTTCTGTTGAAAGTTTCCTGCTTCGCAGGGTTGCCACCAGGCTCAGCGATGCGTCGTTTTTGTTGATTGGGCTGTCCCCCCGTAGGGGGCAACCCCCGACAACGCCCCTGTTTTTGACCTTGAAATCGCTTCGCAAAGGGTGGCAACATAACTTTCAACAGAACATAAAATGCTCAAATATTTATACAGGGCGCTTTTTAAGCAAAAGCCATGGATTACAGAAAACTTGCCATAATAGGGACTTCGCACATAGCAAAACAGAGCCTGGAAGAGATAAGAAACGCTTTTTCTGAGCTCAAACCATGCGTTGTGGCGGTAGAGCTGGACCAGCAAAGACTAGCTTCCTTGTTCTCAAAACAGAAATCACACGTCAGCATGGCAGACATAGTCAGGATAGGGGTGAAAGGCTATCTTTTTGCTGTGGTGGGCGGGTGGCTGCAACGAAAGCTAGGCAGCATAGTGGGGATGGAGCCTGGCTCAGAGATGAAACTGGCTGTGCAGCTAGCTAAGAAAAACAATGCAAAGATAGCATTGATAGACCAGAACATCGAGATCACATTAAGGAAGTTTTCACAACGTCTTAGCTGGAAAGAGAAATTAAGATTCATATCTGACTTGTTCAAATCCGTATTCTTCAAGAAGAGGGCGATGAAAGAGCTGGGACTAGATGACGGAAAGTTCGACCTGGCAAAAGTGCCTGACAAGGAACTCGTCTCTAAGCTGATAAAACAACTCGAGAAAAGATATCCTAATGTCTATGATGTTCTTGTGAAACAAAGGAACAAAGTGATGGCTAACAACCTGCATAGGATAATGCAGCAGTTCCCTGAAGAGCAAATTCTCGCGGTCGTCGGAGCCGGGCACGAGGAAGAATTGCTAGAGATGGTGAAGAGAAGGGCGGAAGGGAAGGTTGATTTCGTAAAATAACACTATTTTCTAAGAAACCTTTATAAACGAAAATCGCTTTAAAACCAGTATGTACAGCTGGCGCAACTTTGTCGACAAGGTAAAGAGGTATTTCCCGCTAGAAAAGTCAGAGAGCCGCGGACTGCTGATAACCATAGTCATCCTCGGATTCATATTCTCATTCAGGGACTGGGGCACGACAACATTCAATGTCTCCATCGGACTACGCAACTTCGTCATCACTATGCTCCTTGTCGCGCTGGCGATGCTGGTGCATGAGCTCGCGCACCGAACAATAGCGATCTGGCTCGGATACAGGTCGCAGTACAAGGTGTGGCTTCTAGGACTAGTAATCGGACTTGTCGTGGCGTTCGTCTCAAACGGCTATTTATTGTTCATCGCTGCCGGGACCTTGGTGATAACACACCTCGAGGTGCATCGACTCGGAAAAGGATACTATGCGACGAACATGAAACACCTCGGCTGGATAGCCATGTCAGGGCCGATAGCCAACATGCTCTTCGCAGTCGTGCTGAAGTCAATCTATCTCGCGACTTCTTCCCCATTGGTCCACAAGGCCATGCTGATAAACATCTGGATAGCACTGTTCGACATGCTGCCGATACCGCCGTTCAACGGCAGCAGGACATTCTTCGGCTCAAGATTCATCTACGTGTTCGTCGTCGGAGCATTGATAGGCTGCGCAATCATGCTCACATACCTCAGCGGAATCGTGCCGATAATCGGAGCATTGCTGCTGGGAGCATTGATACTTCTAGTCTTCTTTGCGTATATAGACAAGAGATGGTAAAGACCAAAATAAAATAATCAAGCAAATCCACACCCGTCGTTGCCAATTTAGCGCGTAACAACTACTATTTTAGTCACAGAAATGATTGGATTTTTTGGATTACCTTCGGAAAAATATTTGTTCGTGTGGCTGAGCGAAGCGAATGCCACACCTTGCACGCAGCTCCGGGCGTAACCGGGCTGCGATTGGTAGGGCGCGAAGCTGCGACCAAATCCTGTGTTTCTCATCACGCCAACGAGAACACAGCCTTCTGGAAAAGGTATATCGCGACTACCCAGCTTATGATGGTTGTGAGGCCGAACAGCATCACAAACATGTACAAGCCACAGAAAATATCCAAGATGCTATTCAGGTCTTCGCGGAACAGCCAACCTTTGATTAAGAGATAAGCGACGAAGACAAGGCCTACACGCCAGCCGATAAGGTCGTAGTGCAGCAGCACGACAACTATCGCTGACAGAAGATCACCGATGCCGAGCAGCCTGACAACCATGAAACAGGGTAAAAAGCAAGATTATATAAAACTCACCCATTTCTGAAGCAGCATGTTCAAGAAAATCGCTGAGAAAATATGGAAATTCACAGGACAATCTGACCAGGCAAACTGCTACTACCTGGACTTCGAAAAGAGGATGATGATAGACTGCTGCAACAGGGCAGACAGGCAGTTTTTACTCAGGGACCTGAAATACATGATGGAGCCGAGCGAGATGCAGGCAGTAGTCTTTACGCACCTGCACTATGACCACATAGGGAACTTCGACCTTTTTGAGAACGCCGAATTCTTTGCATCTGAAGAAGAGATAGAGGACTTCGAGAAAGACAAGATGTCTGCCGTACTGAACGAAGAGACCATCAATAGGTTCACAAAACAGCTCAAGCCATTGCCTGAGAAGCTGAACGGGCTTGATGTCATTAGAGTGCCCGGGCATACGCGAGGAAGCATAGCGCTGTGGCATGAGCACACAAAGACTCTTTTTAGTGGCGATACCCTGTTCTCAAAAGGCATATACGGAAGAGCAGACCTGCCGACATCTGTGCCTGATGAGATGAAACAGAGCCTAAAGAAACTGGAAGAGTACAAGTTCAAGGTGCTTGGGCCAGGGCATGATTACTGAGTTCTATTGCAGTGCCGCGCCAGGCTACGCTTCTTGATGTCTTTACCGAAATGGGGTTCCCTCCCGTAAGGAACATCCCCTTCCCCATCTGCTTCTTCTAACTATGCAACGCTTCGCAAAATGGCGGCGGCACTGCCTAAACCCCACTCCCCACTGGACACAGCCGGATGAGGTATATAAAGCATAGACGGCTAGTTCTTAGCATCGACAATAACTATTAATAAAAGGGAAAACTATGATAGACGCAATAAACAGGGGCCAAGAACCAGCTATAAAGGCAAGATACATGCTCAAGGACGTAACACCAAGGCTGTACCAGGAGACAATCCTATCTACTTGCGCTGAGAAGAACTGCCTTGTGGTACTGCCAACAGGCATGGGCAAGACAATGATAGCCCTGATGCTGGCTTCCCACAGGATAAAGAACTTCCCAAGCTCGAAAATACTGTTTCTCGCGCCTACGCGGCCACTGGTGGAGCAGCATTACTCTACTTTCAAGAAAAACCTCGATGTTGACGAGAAAGAACTGGCGGTATTCACGGGCTTCGTATCGCCAGAGAAAAGAGGAGAATTATGGAAACAGTCAAAGATCATATTCTCAACACCACAAGGGCTCGAGAACGACATAATAACAAACAAGATAGACCTTTCTGAAGTAAGCCTGCTTGTATTCGACGAAGCGCACCGCGCCACTGGCGATTACTCCTATGCATTCATAGCGAAACAATACAACAAGAAGGCAAGATATCCGCGAATTCTTGCTCTTACTGCATCGCCAGGCAGCGAGGTAGAGAAGATAAACGAGGTATGCAAAAACCTCTGCATAGAAGCAGTAGAGCTAAGGACAGATACTGACCCAGATGTCATGCCATATGTCCAGGAGACGAGCATAGGCTGGGTGAAAGTCGACTTGCCTGAAGAATTCAAGAAAGTACAGCACTACCTGAAAGCATGCTACAACTCAAAGATAAACGAGGTAAAGAAGCACGGCTACTACGACGAGTCCAAAGGCAACGGTAAGATAGCGTTGCTGAAACTACAGGCAGCGCTGCACGCAGAGATATCAAAAGGGGACAAGAGCTTCGAGATAATGAAGTCAGTGTCACTCCTTGCAGAGGCGATGAAGGCAGAGCACGCCATCGAGCTGCTGGAGACGCAAGGCATCTCCCCCTTACAGACATACTTCGAGAAGATATACGAAGAAGCTACGACATCAAGCGTAAAGGCAGTCAAGAACCTCGCTGCTGACCTTAATTTCAAGTCAGCATTCATACTGACGAAAGGGCTCGTCGAGAAAGGGATAGAACATCCCAAACTCGCAGAGCTCAGAAAGATAGTTTGTGATGAGGTATCGCAGAATCCAGCAGTCAAGATAATCGTATTCAACCAGTTCAGGGAGAGCGCAAAGAAGATACAAGAGATGATAAGCATGATACCTGGTGTAACTGCAAAGATGTTCTTCGGCCAGGCAAAGAAAAACGGCACAGGACTTTCGCAGAAGGAGCAGAAGTCAATGCTCGAAGAGTTCAGGGAAGCAAAATTCAACGTACTCGTAGCGACTTCTGTAGCTGAAGAAGGCATAGACATACCATACGTCGACCTTGTAGTGTTCTACGAGCCGATACCGTCAGGAATAAGGACAATACAACGACGCGGCCGTACTGGAAGACAGGACAAAGGACGCGTCATAGTGCTAGTTGCGAAAGGGACGCGCGACGAAGGGCATAAGTGGAGCGCACACCACAAGGAAAGAAGGATGTATCGCGAGTTAGAGACGCTGCGGAACAAGTTCGGTACAGTTGCTGTGCACAAACAAGAAGCAAACCTGCAGAAATTCATCTCACCAGAGACAGAGATAAAGGTCTTCGCAGACACACGAGAGAAAGCATCAGGCACGATAAAGGAAATGATAGAACTCGGCGTATCGATAGAGCTGCAGACGCTGACTGTGGGAGACTATGTGCTGTCAGACAGGGTGGGAGTGGAATTGAAGAAAGTGCCTGACTTCGTCGACTCAATAATCGACGGAAGACTCCTTGAACAGCTGAAGAACCTCAAGAACAGCTATGAACGACCGATGATACTCGTCGAAGGAGAAGAAGACATCTATTCCCAACGCAATATACATCCCAATGCCATACGCGGAATGCTCGCGACGATAATGGTAAGCTACGGAATACCTGTCGTGCAGACCAAAAATGCGAAAGATACAGCACTGCTGATGGCAGTCATCGCGAAAAGAGAGCAGGACCCTAACTCACGCGAGTTCAACCCGCACGGAAGCAAGAAACCAGCGACGCTACACGAACAACAGGAATATCTTGTATCAGCGCTGCCAGGAATAGGACCGACACTCGCCAAGCCATTACTCGAGAAGTTCGGAAGCGTAAGAAAACTCTTCAACGCCACCGAGAAAGAGCTGAAAGAGGTAGAGAAGATAGGTGAGAAGAAAGCAGAAGAGATACAGAAGATTCTGGATGAGAAGTATGAGAAGAAGTAATTCTTGTTAATTCATCAGAGCCGAAGGCGAGAAAGTCACGAAGGGGCATTTCCGATATATTAATAAAATCCTATATTTTAGATTGTTATATGAACAGTAATCAGCAAATCAAATCCAATATATGGAAATATTATCTAGCAACTTCACTTGCTTATTTCGGATTTTATACACCAATTATTCAGCTTTTTTATCTTGCTCATGACTTAACTATTTTCAAAATTGCTATTCTTGGAATTGTGTGGACTATCGCAAAAATGATTTTAGAAGTCCCTTCAAGCATTCTTGCAGATAAGTGGGGACGAAAAAAAGTAATGATAATCTCCTCTTTCTTTGCAATTTTACAATTAATTACGATTCTTTATGCAACGGAGTATTGGCATTTCATTTTGGCGAGTGTTTGGTCTGCGGCAGCATTTGCATTTTTATCAGGTACAAACATTGCATTCTTTTATGATACTTTAAAAGTGATAAAAAAAGAAGACGAATTTGATAAATATTGGGCAAGACAAGATATATATTCGCAAATACCTTTAATCATAGCTTTCGTCGCTTCAGGTTTTTTATACAACTTTTCTTCTCTACTTCCGTTTCAACTTTCATTAATATTTCTAGTACTTTCTTTTTTAGTCACATTAACACTGCACGAGCCAAAATATCATAAGCCTATAGAAGAGGTCAGTGTATTCTCTCATTTCAAGCAATCTGCACAATTTATTTTCAAAAATTCACATTTAAGAGTAGTTTTACTCTTTACAATTTTGTTTTGCCTAGGCTCTGATCTTTCCTATGGTTATGGACAGATTTATTTAAAACAGCTAGCATTACCGGTTGTTTTATTTGGTATAGCTTATACGCTTAAATCAGTATTATGTACGGTTGCAGCGAACCTTGCCCCATCATTGCGAAGAAGATTTTCTTATCGCAGCATGTTTGGTTTTGAGATAATCGCAATTACTTTTTTATTTTATGTGATGGTATTAACAAATAACTATATTATTGGAGCAATCTGTTTTATTCTGATTGCAATCCCTCATGGTTTTTTTGGAATCTCAAAAAGTAGTTATGTGCACCAACATATTGAAAGTCATCAACGGGCTACAATCGAATCTATGTTTTCTTTTTTTATAGCTGCTGTTTTTCTTATTGTAGAGCCTATTACCGGTTATCTTGCTGATATTTATTCTATGAAATTACCTTTTCTTCTAGTAGCAATTATGATGTCCATCTATTGTTTCTATTACTTATTTTATGGACATAAACGAATTTAAAACTATAACAAGTGCTCCCTAGCCACGACTAAAAACGAGCCCTCACCCAAATATTTATTGTATATGATCGGTGTTACGCTCAAAATACGTATCAATGCCTTCTATGTGGGACAGCTTGGTGTTCCTGAAAAGAAATTCTCTAAAATAATTATCTACTTCCACACCGATCCTTGTGAGGTTTCTCTTCAGCTCTGCGTACAACTTTTTCCCTTCTTCGTCAAGGTCTGTGAGGATGATGACCTGCTTTGAGAGCTCTGCGATGCCCTCTGCAAGGGCAAAGATAGGCTTGTTGATGGTGAATATCCTTTCAGAATCGATGCCGATCTTGACCAACGCTGCCTTGTCTTTCGTGCCTTCGACTATGATAAGCTTCTCTGAAGACTTCAGCTTTTCGAGCCAGTCAAAAAGGTCTTGGTTTTTCATTTTTGTTCTGCCGCAAAACCGAGGCATGGAAATTCTCGCAGCAGCGTGGCCTATTTCGCTTTTTCTCGACCAGGTCTCGAAAAAGCTCTCATCGTTGCCACGCCCGCATGATTCTTTCTTGCGAAGCTAAAGAGTGCCAAGAGTTCGTCAGGTCTGGAGCCGCAGCGTAAGACCTGACGGTGAATTGGCGATTGAAATATAAGGTCGGGAAGCTACTTCTGAA
>JAGVOD010000036.1 GCA_020052935.1 archaeon
TGCTAGAGCAACTGTTCAACCTGAAGAGCATAAAGGGCAGCAGCGTCAACATCGTCCTTATTGGTATCATATACGCGTTCTTGGGCATATTCAGCTCATTGCTGTTGTTCCCTAGTTATGTCTCAATCATGAGCCTTGCTTTCACGTCCATCCTCTTGATCCCGTCTATCTCCTACCTTCTCCAGAGGGAGGAGAACATCATAGCCAAAGAGCAGCATTTCTCGCTACGCACCCTGTTGCGCGACCACAAGGACATAGTGAGATTATATCTGCTCCTCTTCTTAGGGATATTCCTTGCGTTCTGCGCGATAGGCATCTTCACATCTAATGCATATGTCGATCATTACTTCAATGCGCAGCTGAAGGTTGCGGGCATAACAGGCCAGGCCACTTCCCTCGCTTTAGAGCTGCCAGGCATACTTTTCAACAATCTTCTCGTGCTGTTCATCTGCTTCGTCCTCTCTCTGGCCTACGGCTCAGGCTCGCTCCTCTTCATCGTCTGGAACGCCTCTGTGTGGGGCATCGTGTTCGGCTATTTCGTGCGCCAATCCATAGCTGCAGCCCAGGCTGATCCAGTGATATACTTCGGAGCTGTGTTCCTGCCTTTCCTGCCTCACATGCTCACCGAGGCCGCGAGCTACATCGTCGCAGCGATAATGGGCGGCGTCATAGGCAAGGCCATGATCAGAGAAAAGCTGTTCTCGAAGAACTTCTATCACATATTGACAGACGGCCTTCTGCTTGCTATATTCGGCTTCGCCCTGGTAGTCATATCTGCAGTCGTTGAAGTGTTTGTATTTCCATTGTTTCTTTGAATTGCCCGGGTCGCAAATCCACGCCCTACTTCGCCTCGTTCGCTGATGCTCGCTCGGCTCTCGTAGCCGCCACGCCCGCCCAACTATCTTTTGCGAAGCTGGTACGAAAAATTCCTATTATTTCTATGAATAATTTTGCCGCTGTAGCGGGCTCTTTCGACGCATCCTGCGTCGTAAGCCTTCAGGCCTTCGTCCTGAAGTAATCAGGCGGCTACGGGCGTGGATTTGCTTTTTTTAGTTTATATATAAGTACTAATATAAGTAAAAATAATAGAAATATTAATAAACCAATAGTAAGTAACAAAGTAAGTATGGCTTTGATCAAGCGTAAACTGTACAGGCGCGGCTCCAGCTACGAGACGACTATACCTATGCCGCTGCTGTTCGCGTTGGATCTTTCTAGGCGTCACAACGTCATGTTCAATTTTGACCCCTCTTCCAAGAGGTGGTATGTCGATTTTGAAGTCGCTGGGGAAGCGAAAGAGGTTAGGAGAAAAAAGAGGTAGCGATATGAGATTGGTTTTCCACGGTGGGGCAAGGGAGGTCGGCAGGAGTTGCATAGAGATAGCGACGCAGAGCAGGCGCCTCTTGCTCGACTGTGGGCTTAAGATCGCTTCGCATGACGCAGAATACCCGATAAACTTCCCGACAGCGAACGACATCGATGCTGCGTTCATAACGCACGCGCATCTCGACCATACTGGCGCGCTTCCTTTCCTGGACCATCGTGGCATGGACTGTCCTATCTTCATGACCAAGACGACAAGAGAGCTGACGAGGCTCATCCTCAAGGACGCTTTCAAGGTGGGCAAGATTACGCACCAGCATCTCGGCTACGAGGAAGTGGATATCAAGAAAGTCCTCAACTGCATAAAGAGGGTCGTCGTAGATACCAAAGGGAATATTGACGGCATATCTTTCGAGTTTTTCGACGCTGGCCACATCCCTGGCTCTGCATCTGTCTATCTCGACGTGGAAGGCACGAAGGTGCTTTACACCGGCGACATAAACACCGGCGAGACATTGCTGCTGCACGAAGCAGAGACTGAGTTTCCAGAGATAGACATCTTGATCTGCGAATCAACGTACGGCACAAGGGACCACCCGCTCCGTCCAAAGGAGGAAGAGCGTTTCATCGAGGCGGTAAAGGACACTCTTTCAAGAGGCGGCTCAGCTATTGTCCCTGTGTTCGCGATTGGCCGCGCACAGGAGATCCTGTTGATGCTCTCGAAGTACAAGTTCAAAGCTCCCATTTATTTTGATGGCATGTGCGTCGAAGCCACCAATATTATCCTTTCAGAGCCAGAGGATATCATCGACTCTGATGCGTTGGAGGATGCAGTGGGCAAGGTCAAGCTCGTCAAGAGTGATGGTGACAGGTTCGCTGCCATAAACCGCCCGTCGATAATCGTCACGACGTCAGGCATGATGACTGGCGGCCCTGTGATGCGTTACCTCAACTATCTTTACAACAGGCCGAACTCTTCGATACTGCTTACTGGCTACCAGGCAGAGGATACGAACGGCCGCCTGCTGATTGAGAAGCGCGAGGTATATGTCGACGGTTTCAGGAAGAAGGTGCAGTGCAGGGTAGAGCAGTTCGACTTTTCCGCGCATTCAGGCATGTCGCAGCTCAAGTCGCTGGTGAGGCAGGTCAAGCCGAAGAAGGTGTTTTTTGTCCACGGAGAAGAGCACTCTGTCCTTGCGTTGCAGGAGTGGGCATCTGCATTAGGCATGGAGGCGTATGCTCCAGAATTAGGTGATGTAATAGATGTATGATTGATGATAAAAAAGACATGTAGGAAAAAGGTGATTTAGATGAAACTAATGCTGAAGGAAGCCATAAACAGCGTCGATTACCACGAGCTGGTTGATCTGCATGAGGACTTGGAGAAAGGAGGCGTGGCTACGAAGCAGCTCATCAAGGACGCTATCCTGGCAAAGGAGAAAGAGCTTGGTAAGCTGTGCCATGTCTGCCAGTCAGAGCTTGATCCCAACAGCACGCATAATTATACTCTCCTCTTGGGCCCTGAAGGCCTGCGTAGGAAAGCCAGCTTCTGCGCATTGGACTGCCTGAAGTATTTCCTTTCAGATATGGAGCAGCGCCAGGAGCAGCTGAAGAAGAAGTTAGTGATCAATCCGGAGATGAAAGATGGCTAAGGCATTGTTCATCATAGGCAGCGTGGCTATGCTGTTTTTCATAGCCCTGTTTGCATTCACCAGTAAGACTATGGACGCGGCAGGCAGTATCCTGCCCGAGTGTTCGCTGAGCACGAGGATAGATTTCCTCAGGATAGGCGACAGTGTCCAGGCCTGCTATGCTGGCAGCAACCTTTACTTCGCTGTCGAGAACCTTGGCAGCGACACGATATCAGGATTGAGCGTGTATCTTGAGTCTGATTACAATCTTACGATGCTTATCAGGGAGATGATGGGTCCGGGCGACACGAAGCAAGAAAGTTTGAGTTTCGGCTCCCAGGGCCTTGAATCCGCAAAGTCTCTCACTTTGTATCCTTTGGTGGGAGACATCTCGAGGAGGAATGTGTGCAGGGACGCTGCCATTCACGTAGGCCTTGAGAAGTGCTGAAACCAGTTCAGATACCGAGCATCATTGAAAAGTGTGGTGCCGCCTTTTTGCGTAGTGCCCTTAAGCTCGACAAATGCGCCCGACAGGGGGATGCCCCCTACGGGGATGTCGGGTTTCAGCAAGATAATCACGGCACGGAGCCTGGCGGCACCCCTGCGGAGCAGGAGCTTTTCAATGATGCTTTGGCTAGAAAGGATTTATAAATGAAAAGGCCTTGAAGGCCAACAAGGTGGATTAGTATGGTAAAAAGAGGTGAAAGTAAGTTTAGGTCTAGGCATGCTGCTAAACCCGTCTCTAAGCAGCCGAAGCTGAAAGGCATTATGCCGAAGTCCGGCCCTCTTGCCAGGGAAGAGGCGTACGAGATAAGGTCTGCTGCGCGTGTCCTGGAGAAAGAAGAACGTGTCATAAAGCGTGGCATAAATTTTGCTTTTGGCCATGATGAGTTCCATGTCGTCAGCCTTATCTGCTCATTGATCATCATTGCTTTCCTCTTGAACTCCAAGAGCCTCATATTCTACACAGTCATCACTGCAGGCGTGCTTCTCTTTGCGCACTTCCTGCGTAGCCACAGCCACAGGCAGCATGATGTGGTAAAGATAATAGGGCTTTTCTTCCTGCCCCTCGCGGTCACAATCATGGCTTTCAGGGACCTGCTTGTCTGGGTCTTGGCAGGAGTGTACATCATCTCAGCGATTTCCACGTTCATAATCTATCATCATCACAGGAAGGTGCATCCGCCATTGAAGGTTATGTGGCAGGTCACTTACTCGCGGATAGTCGCGATTACGATAGCCTTGCTGGTCGCAGCCATCCTGCCTGCTTTGTTCCCGAAAGTGTTGTTCAGCGTCTTCGAGCTCATCTTCTTCTACGTGATGCCAGTCATCTTCGTCTTCTTCTTCGCATCAAAGTTCTTCTACCTGTATTTCTTTGACAGGAAGCATATCCACTACGACCTCAGGAGAAGCCTGCGCCACACTGTCATGTACACGCTGGTTTTCGTGGTCGTGCTGATGTGCGTGTATTCCTTGTTCGCAGTCGGGCTATACAATTCGAAGCAAGCGAGTTATGATAATTCCTTGGACATGCTGATGATCCAGGCCGCGAATGTCGAGAAGTCTGCCATGAAGAGCCCTTCTGGTATCTCTCAGCTGCCTGTCATGAAAGATGTTATGGTCTTCGCTTCCAACCTTGGCAGGAGCATGGCTGATGAGAAGAATCGCGTCGCCGAGCCTATATCCTTCGCCAGCATAGTGGATGATTCTTACTTTGCAGGGATGTCTGACAACTCTTTCAATACATTGAAGTTTGTGGTCCTGGTTTCAGAGGCTGGCAACGTCAAGGAGAATGTTGTCAGGGCACATGACCGAATCTTGGCCACGCTGGCCGCGAACCAGACTTTAGGAGATGGCGCCCGCACCATGGAAGAGTACAACAGTTTCCTTAGAGGATATGTCGATGCTTCCTTTGTCCCTTATTCGCAGGACCCGTCAGTCCAGGAGGTCTATTCTTTGGTGAATGATCCTGAAGCAGGTTATGCTGACTATGATGGCCAGGGTCTGTACTATCTTTTCGCAAAGGAAGCGAAGCTGGATTTCGTGTATGGTTCTGAGTCTATCATGGGCAGGCAGGTGTCTGTTGTCTTGCGACATTCTGTCGTGCTCAAGGAGCTGGCCCGGCTTGTGGTCAATGCTGTCATGTTCCTGGACACAGAAGCCGCGTCCCCTTCGGCGATAGAGTATCTTTATGCGGACCGCGGGGCAGACAGTGTCCTGCTGAGCAGCGCGATAAGGCTTGAGATGATAAAGACGGATCTGGATGGCAGGGATGCGCGCCTGAAGGCGCTCCGCTCTGTCAATTTCGGGGGATGATGAGATGGTGAAGGCAAAACCCAAGAAGAGCGTGAAGAAGGCGTCTAGCGCTGCCAAGCCTGTCAATCTTAAGGAGAAGCTGGATTCGCAGCAGTCTGAGATAGACCAGGAGCTCGCGCGCATCGAGGCGATGATACATAAGAGCCATTCTGATTTTGCTGCTCCTGAGGCTGTTGTCGAGCCTGTCCACGTGGTCTCTGCCACTGCCGTCGAGAGGGCTGTAGAACGTGAAGTCGTCGAGGATGTGCGTGAATTAAGGCGCGAGTTCGTCTCTCCTGTAAATTATGGTCCTTTGGCATTTTATTTCCTGTCTTCGCTGGTCTGCGTCGCAGCGCTTGCATATCTTTTCGGCAGCATCGCGAGTGGGGTGTTCTTCGCGTTCTTCGGCCTGTTCCTGTGGCATACTTCCCATGAGTTCCATAATACAAGGACGGGATTGCTGAAGTCTTTCATCTTCCTCGGCAGCCTTGTGGCATTGCTTTACTTCTTTTACTGGGTGTTCAACGACACGTTGAGCCTGCTGCTCTGCATCATATACGCGTTGTCTTTTGTCGTCGCGGCAGTGCTTTATTTCTATCACGTGAAGCGCGAGCTGTCTGAGGAGATACACCGTTCATTCCCAAGGACATTCCTCGTGATGTTCTATTCCCATATGATCGCTTTCACTGCAGCGTCAGTCCTTGCGTACGTGCTTCCGCTTGTATTGCTCGGCGACTCATTCGTCAGCATGACGTATCTCGTCGTCGCATGGGCTTTGCCTGTGACGTTGGTCTATTACTTCCTCACGAAGTTCCTTTACCTGCGCTTCTTTGACAGGAAGCACGTCAAGCGGGATTTCCTCAAGGGGCTGGCTCATGGCCTTGCCTATGCTGCAGTATTCACCATTCTGGTAGTTGTCGCGTATGTCCTGACCGCAATCCAGTTCGTGTGGACCGAGCGCGCGGTTTTCGACGAGACTTTCAGCGAGGTCTTCACTGCGCTCCCGAATGTGAAGGCAGAGATAAGCTCTGTCGCTTTCACTTCTGATGATGCTGATCTTCTCGGGATGAGAGTCACGCAGGAAATCATAATGCTGTCTGACCAGGCTTTGCAGGACGTGACTGAGCTGAAGCGTTCGATCAGCACCACCCAGTTCTCGTTCGGTGATTACTTCTCTGACAATTATTTCAGCGTCTTTGTCAATGATGGCATGGCATTGTCACATCTCACAGGGGATGTTGCTAGTATGGTTGAGGTAAAGTCCGACTTGTTGAGGGAATACACGAGGCTCAAGGAGATGGAACGGGTTGGTATGTTCGATGGCGATGCCAGGACCCTGCAGGAGCATTATTACGGACTCGCGAGTTATGTGGGCGATGCGCGTTTCATATACAAGGAGCCTTCTGATGTGGCTTCATTGAAGCAGAAGCTCGCGTCGCGGGATTCTTACTCTGTATTGATGGGTGATGGCAAGATGCTTGAGTTCAATATGAAATTCATGCCAGACATCGAGGTATTGGCAGGCGACGGTTCGCGTTTCAGCCAGCGTTTCTACGTGCTTTTGCACCACACCATCCTCTTCAGGGACATCATGGTGCTGGTGTTTGACACTGTCTCTTCCCAGGTCGAGGAAGTCCTTGACCCTTATGCTGTCGGGTCTTTGTACCAGGCGCGTTCTGTGGAGGAGTCTATGGAGAGCAAGGTCCTCAGGTACAGGATCTTGAGATCGAATTATGATGCTTTGCTCGCTGTGACGGGCTTATGATGCTGAGGTAAAAAAATGGCATACTGCAACACGCAATTGAAGGATCTTTTCACTCAGTTCAGCTCTTCTGAGAAAGGTCTGTCTTCGGATGAGGTTACGCGCCGTCTGCAGAAGTACGGGCCTAATGCACTGAAGAGGGGGAAGAAGGAGTCTTTATTCGTTCTGTTCCTTCACCAGTTCAAGGATTTCCTGATGTATCTCCTGCTTTTTGCCACGGCGATAAGCCTTCTCTTGCAGGAGTATCTTGACGCGATAGCCATGCTGAGCATAGCTATCATGTCCGCAATCCTTGGCTTTGTCCAGGAGTACCGTGCCAACAAGGCTATGGAGGCTTTGGAGAAGCTCTCTGCCCCTCATGCGAAAGTGATACGGGATGGTGTCGAGAAAAAGATTCTCGCCAGCGAGCTGGTTCCCGGCGATATCTTTGTCCTTGAGGCCGGCGACATAGTGCCTGCCGACGGCAGGATATTTGAGTCTTATGACTTGAAGGTAGAGGAGGCGTCATTGACAGGCGAGTCTGTCGCTAGTGAGAAGAACAGCGAGGAGGTTGCTTCTGAGGCGCCTATAACCGAGCAGCACTGCATGGTCTTCATGGCGACTTCTGTGACGTATGGCAAGGCGAAGTGCATGGTCACCGGCACAGGTATGTCAACGGAGATGGGAAAGATCGCAACTTCGATACAGTCTGCTGGAGAATCAAGCGCCCCGCTCCAGATCAAGTTCAAGCAGATGGCTAAGCAGATAGGCTTCGCGGTGATATTCCTGATCACGATAATCTTCTTCACCAGCCTGATCAACAAGGATCCTTCTGCGGACATGCTAGGTTTCTTAGGCAGCATGCTGATATTTGCCATGAGCATGGCTGTTGCTGCGATACCCAATAGCCTGCCTGCCATAGTGACTATAAGCCTTGCCATGGGCGCAAAGGTGCTTGCGAAGAAGAACATGATAATAAAGAAGCTGCCTGCTGCCGAGAGCCTCGGCTCTGCAACAGTGATATGCACTGATAAGACAGGCACCCTCACCAAGAACGAGATGACTGTCACCAAGTTGTTGTTCGGCGGCAAGGTCATTGATGTGACTGGTTCTGGTTATTCCCCTGAAGGCGGTTTCTTGCTCGGTGGCAAGGAGTTTCCGCCGAAGGAGGCAGAGATGCTTTTCAGGATAGGCTACCTTTGCAATGATGCGGAGCTGTCTGAGGAGGCGGGGAAGCGGACGGTCATAGGGGACCCTACAGAGGGTTCTTTGCTGGTCCTTGCTGAGAAGGCGAAGATCGGCAGCGACTACAAGGCCCGGTTCAAGCTTGTGCAGGAGCTGTCTTTTGATTCTGAAAGGAAGAGGATGAGCGCGATATATGATGATCCTTCTAAGAAGGCCCGCGAGGTTTATGTGAAGGGAGCTCCGGACCTTCTGCTGGAGAAGTGCGACAGGATCCTTGTAGGCGGAAAGGTCAGGAAGATGACTCCTGCTGACCGCAAGGCTATATTGGCCAAGAATCATGAGTTCGCTGTTAGCGCTTTGAGGGTTTTGGGTTTCGCCTACAAGACTGTGGAGTCTTCCAAGTCTAAGTATGATATTGCTTCTGTGGAGAAGAACCTTGTGTTCGTCGGCCTTGTCGGCATGATAGACCCGCCCAGGGAAGAGGTCAAGGACGCTATACTGAACTGCAGGAAGGCAGGCATACGTGTGATGGTCATAACTGGCGACCACGCAGACACTGCGCGTGCCGTCGCTGAGAAGATAGGCCTTTACCAGGAGGGTGATGTAGTCCTTACCGGCGCAGAGATGGACAAGCTTAGCGATGAGGATCTCGCTGACAAGATAGAGAGGATAAGGATAATAGCGAGGGCGTTGCCGATACAGAAGCTCAGGATAGTCGATGCTTTGCAGAAGAAAGGCCACATCGTGGCCATGACTGGTGATGGTGTCAATGATGCGCCTGCGCTCAAGAAGGCAGATATAGGCATAGCGATGGGCATAACTGGCACTGATGTCGCCAAAGAAGTGGCTGAGGGAGTCCTTGCTGATGATAATTTTGCCACGATAGTCAATGCGGTGCGCGAGGGCAGGGACATATATGACAGGATAATAAAGTCTACAAGGTATCTTCTTGCCTGCAACACTGGCGAAGTCGTTCTTGTATTTACATCTATACTGGTCGGGCTGCCTTTGCCGATGATACCTCTCCAGATACTGCTGATGAACCTTTTCACAGACGGTCTTCCTGCGATAGCTCTCGGCACTGAAAGCGCTGATGAGGATATAATGACACGTCCTCCCAGGAATCCTGCCGATCATCCTATAAACATCCAGATGCTTGCTTTGATAGTGCTGTTCGGCGTCTCGCTCGGTCTCGGCGCGTTGGTGCTCTATGCATTCTATTTCAAGGCCACCGGCGACGTCGCTTATTCCAGGACGATAGCTTTCACGACATTGGTCATGCTGGAGATGTTCGCAGTCTACGGCAGCAGGAGCTTGAGCGCTTTCAAGAAACTGAATCCTCTGACCAACAAGTTCCTCGTATTTGCGATTACTATGTCAGTCGGGCTCCACGTGCTGATAGTCTATTGGTCTCCGTTGCAGTCTGTCTTCCAGACTGTTGCGTTGAGTGCCAAGGACTGGTTGAGGATACTAGCTCTTTCCAGCGTGGGCTACTTTGTCATGGAGTTCAGCAAGTATTTCATAAAATCTGGTCTGAGTAAGAAGGTGAATACCTGATCCGGTGGTCCTTCAGCCATTATTGATCGAGGTGTATGATGCTAGATACTGCTTTTGGGTTTTTCCTTGAGCACCCGCTGCTCTTCCATAGCATCATCGCTGCCTTCAGCCTTTACATAATAATAAAGGCTGCGGACATCGCTGTGGAAGGCATCTCTGATTATGCGAAGCGCCTCGGCCTGTCTGACTACATCATAGGTATACTGGTCGTCTCGCTGGCATCCTCTGTGCCTGAGCTCATCTCGTCTATCAACGGCGCGATGATCGGCGAGGGCGGCATAATCTTCGGCACGATACTCGGCTCGAACATCGTGGAGCTGACGCTTGTGCTGGGCTCTACTGCCATCATCGGCAAGAAGCTGCTTCTTGAGTCCAGCGTGCTTGAGAAGACTGCTTCTGACATCTTCATACTGATAATGCTGCCTTTCATCCTGATAATAGACGGCAGCCTGTCTAGGCTTGATGGCGGCGTGCTTGTCTTCGCCTTTGCGTTCTACGTTTTCCTGCTCTGGAAGAAGGAGGGAGAGATGGGCCACATAAAGCAGTACATCAAGATGAAGGACATCTGGGTCGACATGTTCCTGTTCATAGGCTGCCTTGTCGCGATGATGCTCGGCTCACGCTGGCTTGTCCATTCCTCTGTCTCCATCGCCAACGACCTCAGCATCTCACCATTCATAGTCGCTCTTGTAGTCATAGGCATCGGCTCTTCTGTCTCTGACGCCAGCATTGGCATAAGGTCTGTGCTGAAAGGCCACAACGAAGTCGGCCTCGGCAATGTCTTGGGCAGCAACGTGACCAAGTCGACTTTCTTCCTCGGCGTCCTCGCTATTGTCAATCCGATAACGTTCGCTTTTAGCAATCTTTGGATAATCCTCATCTTCACAGTCATGGTCACAGGCCTTACCCTGCATTTCATGAGGCGCAAGTTCATGCTCTCAAGGCACGGCATACTCATGCTCATCCTCTACGGCATATTCTTGGCGGCGCAGTGGCTGTTCGGGTGAGTCTGCAGAAGATTTGCAGTAGAAGGATTGGCTTTCTGATGATGCGCACCTCATGCAAACCTTTATATATATTCGTTGTATCATCTAGGTTTATTAAAAAATAAAAAGGTGATATCATGGCGAAAAAGAAGAAGATTTCTGCTGCTGTTGCGAAGAAGAAGCTGAAACAGTACCAGGCAAAGGCACAGGCCGAGCTGAAGAAGGCAAAGGTCAAGTTCATGCAGCATGAGAAGAAAGTCCGGGATTATACGAAGAAGAACCCTGAGAAGGCATTGGCCATCGCTGCCGCCGTAGGCGTTGCTTTGGGTGCTGTTGCTGTTGCTGTTGCAAGGCGCAAGAAGAGATGATTCTTTTTTGATTTTTTTCTTTATTTTCTCTTTTTCATGAGGTGTTAATATGGCTGCTGATAAGATGATGCAAAAGGTCTCTAAGAGCACGTTGGGTACGGCTGTGGATACTGTCGCAGATTATGCCGATCTCGTCTCCCAGTTCGTCGTCGAGTACTTCAACCAGAGGTACAAGATAAAGAAGAAGGTCGAGGACGTCAAGAGGGCGACCATACAGGCGTTGTACGACCTTAAGAAGGAGTTCATAAAGAGCATTGTCGAGGCGCTTTTCCTGGTCACAGGCATCTTGGCATTGGTCGTTGGTATAATCCTGCTCATGTCCAGGTACATCCCGCTCGAGTACATACTCATATTATACGGCCTTGTCGTGACCATCGTCGTCTTGCTGAAGATGAAGGTCAGTGCTTAATTTTTTATATTTGGTTATTTAGTGCTTTCTAAACTTTTATAAACCCTGTCCTAACTCTCCGTCGTTATGGCAAAGGACTTTTTTGCAGATATCATCGCAGAGATTAAGAAGTCGAGTCTCTCCAAGATAGACATATCTAAGCTCAAGCTCAAGCTCTGCGAGAAGCACAAGATACGCCAGCCTCCGACAGACATAGAGATACTCCTCAACGCAGAAGATGAAGATGTTCCGCTGTTGAAAAAGATCCTCCGCTCGAAACCGACGCGTTCCATCTCTGGTGTCGCTGTCGTCGCAGTCATGTCAAAGCCGCATAAGTGTCCGCATGGGAAGTGCGCTTACTGTCCTGGCGGCCCGAGTTCGTTCTTCGGCAATGTCCCGCAGTCTTACACAGGCCGCGAGCCAGCCACGATGCGCGCCATAAGGAACAACTTCGACCCGTATCTCCAGGTCTTCAACCGCCTGGAGCAGTATGTGATTACAGGCCACATCCCTGACAAGGTCGAGCTCATTGTAATGGGCGGCACATTTCCTCATCTTCCTAAGAAGTACCAGCAGGATTTTGTGAAATACGCATTGAAGGCGATGAATGACTTCTCGCAGATGTTTTTCAAGGATCACGACCTGAACATATACGGATTCAAGAAGTTCTTCGGCCTTCCGTCAAAGGTTGATGACGAGAGACGCGCAGGCATCATACAGCGCAGGCTGAAGAAGGTCAAGGTGAAGCAGAAATATGATCTTGAGCACGAGCAGCTGCGTAATGAGAAGTCAAAGATAAGATGTGTGGGCCTTACAGTAGAGACGAGGCCTGACTACGGCAGGCTCAAGCAGGGCAATTTCGCATTGGAGCTCGGCGCGACGAGGATTGAGCTCGGCATAGAATCCATATCTGACGCTGCGCTGAAGCGCATCGAGCGCGGGCACGACGTGAAAGAGTCCATAGATTCCATCAGGGAGCTAAAAGACATCGGGTTCAAGCTGAACTTCCATTACATGATAGGTCTTCCAGGCTCTTCACCGCAGATGGATGTCTTGGGCCTTAAATTATTGTTCGAGAATCCTGAATTCCGCCCTGACATGCTGAAGATATATCCTTGCATGGTGATGAAGGGCACGAAGCTGTACGATGATTGGAAGCAAGGTAGCTACAAGCCTCTCACGACGCAGCAGGCTGCTGAGATAATCGCGGAATTCAAGCGCGTAGTGCCGAAGTACGTGCGCATCATGCGTATCCAGCGTGACATCCCGACGAAGCACACTGAGGCGGGCGTGGACCGTACCAATCTGAGGCAATATGTCGATGCTATGTGCAATGCAAAAGGCATAAGATGCAGGTGCATCCGCTGCCGCGAGGTAGGACGCGCGAAGAAGCTCGGGAAAGTAGATATCACAGTCATGCGTTACGACGCGAGTCATGGCAAAGAGTTCTTCATCTCTGCAGAGGATGTTAAGAATGATGTATTGGTAGGTTTTGCGAGATTGAGATTCCCTTCGCAGCAGCTCAGGGCTGAGATAACAGAGGATTCTGCCCTGCTCCGTGAGCTCCACGTCTATGGCGAGACGGCTGCTGTCGGCGAGAAAGCAGGGTTGAAGTCCCAGCACAAGGGCTACGGCAAGATGCTGTTGGAGACTGCAGAGAATATTGCAAGGCAGCAAGGCAAGAATAAGATGATAGTCATCTCAGGCGTCGGTGTGAGGGAATATTACCGCAAGTTAGGATATAAGCGTGAAGGCCAGTATATGGTTAAGAAGCTAGTTTAACAGGCCGACTTGTAGTTCTTGCACCTACATAGCTTGTCTAGCTTGTCATCTACTGTGTCGAACCTCCTGTCGATGCGCTCAAAGTCTTTCTTCATGAATTCTACGTCTTTATCGACCTTTGTGAGTCCTATTGCCATCCTGTCGACCCTGTTTGAAAGTTTCTCATGGCTCTCGGGAAGGTTCTTGAGCTTAATGAAGAACTCTATGAACCCGAATAATATTGCAGCTCCGCTTATCAGCGCGACTATCTGCGGGCTTACTTCGAGCCATAATGGGGTGTTGATTATCCCTGCTTTCTTCAATATGTAGAATATGCAGATGTATGCCCATGCCAGTATGAGCAGTATTTGTATTATTCGTAGCTTCAGTTTCTCTTTGTCATATGCCATGGAATATCAATATGTTTCCCTGCTTAATAAATCTTTCCCAGAAAAAACCGGAAGATTTCCGACGAGAAAGTATGATTTTGTGCTGTTTTTTGCCCTGTCGCAAGACTTAAATATTCCCCTTGATTATCATATCACATGATCGTCCTCAAAGTCCCTTTCTCCAGGGGTGGTGCGGGTAAGAGCCAGGGTTGTGGATTGGCTCCTGATAAGATAGTTGAATGTTCAGAGGAGTTCTTGCTGAAGGAGTCTGGCATCTCTCCGGTTATTGATGTAGATGCTGTTCCTGTTGACCAGGGCAGTATAGAGGAGACGAACAAGAGCATATTCGAGAAGGTCAAGAAGTACTCATTCGCAGAGCCTGTCTGCCTTTTAGGAGGGGACCATTCCATAACTTATGCTGGCTTCAAGGCTTTTGCATCGAAGCATCCTGGCGCAGGCCTGTTGGTGCTTGATGCGCATCCTGGCTGCGGGACAGATACAGATGCTGCTTCGCATGAGTGTTTTGTCAGGAAGCTCATCGCAGACAAGCTTGTCGAGCGCGACAAGGTCATCATCGTCGGCATCCGCAACTGGTCTGGTGATGAGAAGCAGTATCTTGATGTCTATCGTATAAAGCACTTCACCATGAAGCAGCTCCAGCTGACTGGCTTCAATAATTTCTTGGACGGCCTGACAGAGACTGTCAGCTCGTGGCCTTCTATCTACTTGTCGATAGACATCGACGTCGCAGACCCGTCCTGCGCCCCAGCTGCCAGCCATATCGAGCCTGGCGGGCTGAGTTCAAGGCAGCTCATCAACCTTGTCCAGCGTATACGCCTGCTCAAAGGCCTTAGGATGGCTGACATAGTCGAAGTGGATCCGAAGAATGACCTGAATGATATTACTTCTAAGCTGGCAGCGAAGTTATTGGTAGAATTGGCGTGATTATTTTAGGTGCTTCACGCAGTTCATTAGATGCACCTTGTGCTTCTTGCCGTCGGTCTCTATGATGGTGATTCCTGCGTTCGACCTCCCCTTGATCTTCTTGGACTGCTTCCATGTCAGGTTCAGGAAGTGCCTTAGCAGCGACCAGATTATTCCGCCGTGCGTTACGAACAGGACGGTCTTGTAAGGGTTCTCTTTGGTGACTTTCTTGACGAACTTGACTGCCCTGTCCTGTTTCTGCTTGCTTGTCTCTCCACCTTTTGGCCTGAGTGTCTTTAACGTGAGCTTTTTTTTGTCCAGGTATGCTTGGAGCTCTTCGAAGTTTCTCCCCTGCCATACCCCGAAGCATCTCTCCCTGAGTTCCTTGGAGTATATGCACTTGGTGCGAGGGTGGTATTTCCTTATCTCCTTGAGCGTGTCTTTGGTCCTTTTCAGGTCGCTGCAGTAGATTATGTCGAAGTGTTCTTTCTTGAGCCTTCTGGCGAGCTTCTTCGCTTGGGCAATGCCTTTTTTTGAGAGATGTCCGCCTCTCTGGCCTTGGCATATCAGTTTATTGTTCTCAATGGTCTCGCCATGCCTGACGAGTATGAGCTTCATCTCACTGCCTCGAACGCCTTCATCGCTACTTCGAGCTGTCTCTTGTCTGGCTCTCTCGTCGTGAGTTTCTGCAGCGCCAGGCCTGGCCATACCAGCACGTTCAGAAGTATGTTGTGCGGGAACCGGGCTCCCAGCTTCAATAATTCATATCCTATGCCTGCTATCACCGGCAGCAGCAGTATCCTGCCGCCGAACTTCACCCAGAAGCTGTCGCTTATTATGAGGGAGAATATGAGTATGCTTATCACGAGCACTATCAGCATGAAGGTCGTGCCGCAGCGTCGGTGCACTGTGGTGTATTTCTTTACATTGGCCAGCGTCAGCTTTGCGCCGGATTCGTAGCAGTTCACGACTTTGTGCTCTGCTCCGTGGTACTCGAACAGCCTCCTGACATCTTTCATGAGAGATATGACAAGGACGTATGCGACGAACATCGCGACTCTTATCACGCCGTCGATGAGGTTGAACAGTATGCCTTGAGTCTGCGTCATCTTTGTAAGGTAGAGCGGCAGTAATATGAACAGGCCTACAGCGACTGCGATTGCGAAGATTGTCGTGAGCGCGAATTCTGTCTTTGAGAGCTGCGCATCCTCTCCAGATGCCTCGTTGGCAGAATAATTCAGTGCCTTCATGCCCACGACGAGCATCTCGACGAGGTTGACTATGCCGCGGAAGAAAGGCCATCCCAGGAACTTGACGCGTTTGGATATCGGGTGCAGCGTCTCTTTCTTGACTGATATCTTCTTGTCAGGCCTTCTCACAGCTATTGCTATCTTCTCGTCATTCTTCATGAGAACGCCTTCAATCACTGCCTGGCCGCCGATGGTGTGCTTGTGCTGCATGGGTGCGTGTGTTTTTGTTGTATTATATATAGTTAACCTTCAAAGCCCTAGCTCTTTATCTATCTCTTTTGCCATCTGTTCGAGGTCGTCCATTGTCCGGGCTACGTCTTTCCTGATCTCTTCTATCAGCGCTTCAAGCTTATCGACCCGTAAGAAATACCTGTTGCCTTCATGCACCACGATGCCTGATTCCATCAGCTTGTTTATGTGGTGCACGACAGTGCCGCGTGTGAGGTCCAATCGGTACGCCAGCTCGTCTGAGCTTATTGGCTGTTTTCTCTTCGCTGCTTTGAGCAGTTCTATGAACACCCTGAAGCAGCTCTTGTCCTTGTCCCGCAGTCCGAACAGTCCCAGGGATGTGCCGAGAAACTGCAGGTCATCATTGACATTTTCTGTAGAAGGCTTCCTTATCTTTACTATAGTTATCTTCTGGTGTATGAAGGCCATTTTTTGGTCCAAAAATATCTGTGTCCCCCCAGATATATAAACTTTTGCCGAAACATTTATATACTAGTAGAGTTTACCATATTTCTGTTGATTTAAGCTCAACAGAAACTCGGGGTGTTCAAATGTCTGATGATGCAAAGAAACCTGAAAAGAAGGTCGATGTGAAACCTGAAGCAAAGGCAAAGCCTGAGCCGAAGCCTGAGCCGAAGAAAGATGCTAAAGAGCAGAAGATCGCTGAGCTCACAGATGACCTCAAGCGGCTTCAGGCAGAGTTCGAGAATTACAAGAAGCGCTCAGAGAAGGAATGCTGCCATTTTAGGGATTATGCCAAGGCAGACCTCATCAAGAAGCTCCTTCCTATAATAGACTCTTTCGAGATTGCATTGAAGAACACAAAGAATCATGATGATTTTGTCAAGGGCATGGAGCTGATCTACTCTAATTTCCATTCATTGCTGAAGGAAGAGGGGCTCGAGCCGATAAAGGCTGCGGGGAAACTTGATCCATATCTCCACGAAGTGCTGATTTCCGAATCTTCAGACAAAGAAGAGGACACTATACTTGAGGAATTGCAGCGCGGATACAAGTTCAAGGACAGGGTATTGCGCCACACCAAGGTCAAGGTCGCTAAGAGATGAAGATAACAAAAGATACCACGACAGAGGAAGCGTTGAAGATAGGCAGCGATTGCCAGCGCTGCGGCAGGTGCTGCACTTACGGCTCTGGCTTCATGCTCGAGTCTGAGGTGGCAAGGATTGCGCAGTTCCTGAAGCTGCCGAAGGACAGGTTTGTCAAGGATTTCCTATTGGAGACTGAGATATTCCACACGCCTGTTTTCAAGATCAGGTCATTGAAGAAGAAGGACGCGCCGTATGGCCCTTGCATGTTCCTCGAGAAGAATATGTGCGGGATCCACGACGTGAAGCCCTTGCATTGCCGTGTCTGCAACTGCAAGGACGGTGACGATCTTCATGCGTGGTTCATGGTTCATTACTGCCTAAACATCTACGACCCAGAATCCGTCCGCCAGTATGATTCGTACGTAAAGACCGGCGGGCGCATGATTCCGGGCGCAGAGCTCGAAAAATTGTTTCCAGACAAGCAGATGCTCAGGAAGATACTGAGCTATGAGCGTTTCAAATGATCATGTGAGGGTGAGAAATATGGAACAGAAGAATCTTAATGTGTCGGTGAATGAGGGCGATGCTTTTTTTTGCCATGAGCTCTCTATCAACTATAACCCGCTGCAGTTCGTGTTTGACTTCAAGTCCATCACGCCGAGGATCGATGTCAGGTCTAAGCAAGGGCCGGTGATAAGCATAAAGCACAACGTCGTCATGCTGGACCCTTACCACGCGAAGAAGATGCTCGAGCTGTTCGCGAAGGTAGTCAATGATTACGAGAAGGATTTCGGCAAGATAACGAAGCCCAAGGCAATCGAGAAGATGGAGAAGAAGCTCGCAGAGAAGGGCGAGGATGTCGCGAAGGCCATCGTGCCGACGTATTTCGGATGAGGGAAAAAATATGGAATATGCCAACACGTCAAGTCCTGCCAGGCAGTCTGCATTGAATGAGTACTTCATCGACGCAGGCAAGATACTGCGTTACCTGATAGGGAATGATGACAAGCTCGACACGCTGATAATCTGCAATCCTAAGCAGCAGCGCTTTGTGACGACAGACCAGGAGCTTCATCACGCCATCGGCTCGATAAAGGAGTACGACGGCTTCAGGCTCAATAAGCTCTCGAAACTTTTCGAGAACGTGTCTGTCCGCGCTGTCGCCAAGAAGCAGCTCCTGACAGAGCAGCTCGTCGATAAGATAAGGCAGGATGCATTGAAGACAAATGCTCAAAGTTAAGAAAAAGTTATGGAGGGATGAATTATGTCAAAGATAATTGGAATCGATCTGGGGACTTCAAACTCAGCAGCAGCTTTCCTGGAGGCAGGCAGGCCTAAGATAATTCCGTCTGCAGAAGGTGTGACGCAGTACGGCAAGGCGTTTCCCAGCGTCGTGGCTTTCACCAAGGACGGCCAGATGCTTGTGGGCGAACCTGCACGACGACAGGCAGTGTCTAACCCTGAGCGCACCATCACCGCTACCAAGAGGAAGATGGGCACCAATCACAAGTATAAGATAAACGGCAAGGAGTACACGCCGCAGCAGATGTCTGCGTTTCTTCTCCAGAAGATAAAAAAGGATACTGAAGAGTTCCTTGGCGAGAAGGTTGAGAAGGCAGTCATAACCGTCCCGGCCTATTTTGACGACAACCAGCGCCAGGCTACCAAGGATGCGGGTACGATAGCAGGTCTCGAGGTCGTGCGCATCATAAACGAGCCGACAGCAGCAGCGTTGGCATACGGCCTGGACAAGTCTGAGCAGGAGCACAAGATACTTGTGTTTGATTTCGGCGGCGGTACGCTTGATGTTACTATAATGGAGTTCGGCGAGGGCGTGTTTGAGGTCATCTCGACTTCAGGAGACACGCAGCTCGGCGGAACCGACATGGACAACGCGATAACTGACTGGCTTGCGTCAGAGTTCAAGAAGTCTGAGGGCGTCGACCTGACCAAGGACCCGACCTCTCTCCAGCGCCTCAAGGAAGCTGCAGAGAAGGCGAAGATAGAGCTCTCTACTACTGTAGAGACTGAGATAAACCTGCCTTTCATCACCGCTACTGATAAGGGGCCGAAGCATCTCGTGACAAAGTTCAGGCGCGCAAAGCTCGAGGAGATCATCACGCCGATAATAAACAGGTGCAAGCACCCTGTCGAGCAGTCCCTTGCTGATGCAAAGCTTAAGCCCAAGGACATCCATAAGATAATCCTTGTGGGCGGCCCGACGCGAATGCCGATAGTGCAGAAGTTCGTCGAGGACCTGATAGGGAAGAAGGTCGAGCGTGGCGTCGATCCTATGGAGTGCGTCGCCATGGGCGCTGCCATCCAGGCAGGCGTTCTCGCAGGAGAGGTCAAGGACATCCTCTTGCTGGACGTCACTCCGCTCAGTCTCGGCATCGAGACCCTTGGCGGCATCTTGACCAAGCTTATCGACCGCAACACGACCATACCGACGAAGAAGTCGCAGATATTCTCGACTGCTTCAGATAGCCAGCCTGCCGTGAGCATCCGCGTGTTCCAGGGCGAGCGTCCGATGGCCATAGATAACAAGCTGCTCGGCAATTTTGACCTTGTGGGCATCCCGCCAGCTCCGAGAGGCATACCTCAGATTGAGGTGACGTTCGACATCGACGCGAACGGACTGCTGAATGTGTCTGCGAAGGACCTCGGCACAGGCAAGCAGCAGGCCATGACCATCACTGCTCCGAACAAGCTCACAGAGGATGAGGTTGAGCGGATGAAGAAGATGGCTGATGAGCACGCTGCTGACGACAAGAAGCGCAAGGAGGATATCGAGACCATCAATGAGGCTGACTCTCTGGTCTACACGACAGATAAGACGCTGAAGGACATGGAAGGCAAGGTCGATGACGCTAAGCTCACTCCCATAAAGGATGGGATCGCAGAGCTCAAGAAGCTCTTGGAGTCTGACAAGCGTGATGTCGCTGCGGTGAAGAAGAAGTTCGACGAAGTGCAGAAGCTCATCCAGGACGCTGCTACAGAGATGTACCAGAAGGCCAGGACAGAGTACGCGAAGACGCATCAAGAAGGCGGGCCGCAGTCAGGCCCTCAGCCCGAATCAGGCGACGGAGATGGCGGCGGAGATGAAGGTGAAGAGGAAGAATCTCCAAAGCCCAAGAAGGCCAAGGGCAAGGTCGTCGACGCTGACTACGAAGTCAAGGGCGAGAAGAAAAAGAAGAAATAGGTACCTTTAAAAACAATAATTAATTATTTTTTTATCATCGTTTTAAAGAAGAATCATGCCTAAACCGAAAATCCCTTCAGAATCTGAGTGCATGGAGCTCATGACAGAGATTGGGCTAGCTTCTGCTGTGATACATCATTCCATCATCGTGCAGAAGCTGGTATTGGAATTGGCAGATGACCTGGAAAAGCGCGGCGTCAAGGTCAATAAGCCTCTTGTCTCTGCTGCTGCATTGCTCCATGACATAATGAAGCTTGATGCAGAGGTCTGCCACGGCATAGAGGGCGGGGATTTCCTGCGGAAGAAGGGCTGGCCCGAGGTCGCTGCTGTTGTGGAGAAGCACTGCCTGATAAACCTTGAGGACCCGGGTCTTGTCCCGCGCACGACAGAGGAGAAACTCTTGATGTATGCTGACCTTCGCGTCGGAACAGGCAAGGTGATCTCGTTGGATGAGCGGTTCGATTACATAAAGCAGCGTTATGCTCCTAAAGACCCTTCGAAGCTGGGCGAGTACAAGGCATTCGCGAAGCAGCTCGAGTGGGAGCTGACAGGGAAGATACATAAAAAAGAGTGACAAGATGGCCAAGGATTACTACAAGGTTCTCGGTGTCGAGAAGGACGCAAGCAGGGATGACATCAAGCGCGCCTACAAGCGTCTCGCTAAGAAGTATCATCCTGACCTGAACAAGGAGTCTAGTTCTGCAGAGAAGTTCAAGGAGATAAATGAGGCTGCGGCAGTGCTTGCCGACGAGCAGAAGCGCGCCCAGTATGACCAGTATGGCACTGTGGAGTTCGGCGCTTCAGGTCCTGGCGCGGGTTTTGACTTCTCTGGTTTTAATTTCAATTCTGATTTCGACATCGACAGGATATTCGAGAGCTTCTTCGGCGGCTCGAGCCCTTTCGGTTTCCGTTCTTCAAGACGCCGTGGCCCCAGGCGCGGCGCTGACCTGAGATATGATATGGAAGTTGAGCTCGAGGATGCGGTGAATGGCGCGACCAAGAGCATATCCATCCCGCGGTATGAGACATGCGATAATTGCGGCGGCTCTGGTGCTGCCTCGAAGTCGTCGATAAAGACCTGTCCTGAGTGCGGTGGCGCAGGCATGGCGACAAGGACCCAACGCACGCCTTTTGGTTTGTTCCAGACCACTTCTACCTGCGGTCGTTGCCATGGTGAGGGCAAGATAATAGCAGAGCCGTGCGAAGAGTGCCGTGGTTCAGGCCGTGTCGAGCAGGAGCGCACCATAAAGGTCGATGTTCCGGCAGGTGTTGCCAGCGGCACTACGTTGCGTCTCTCAGAGCAGGGCGAAGCAGGCGAGAAAGGTTCTAGTACAGGCGACCTTTACGTAGTGCTTCACATCAAGCCGCACAGGATATTCGAGAGGAGAGGCAACGACCTTTATCTCGAGGTTCCGGTATCTTTTGTGGTTGCGGTCCTTGGTGGTGCTGTGGAAGTCCCTACTATCGATGGCAAGGCAAGTCTCCACATCACGCCCGGCACGCAGTCGAACACGCTTTTCAAGATGAAGGGCAAGGGCGTCCCGTATCTTAACTCATCTTCTGTCGGTGACCAGTACGTGAAGGTTGTCGTGCATACTCCTGAGGATCTGAATTCCAAGCAGAAGGAGCTGTTGAAGGATTTCGGCAAGGCCCTGGGAGACAAGATATCTCCTCAGAAGAGCTTCTTGGATAAGGTAAAAGAAAAATTTGTTTAGATATTTCTAGCAGTGCCACCGTAGGTAGTTACGGCGGCTACACCGCCATTTTGCGTAGCGGTTTTTCAGTGACCGGACAGACTTGTCAGGGGGATGCCCCCTACGGGGATGGCAAGTATCAGGAATAGGATAAAGTGAGCGGAGCATGGCGTGTAGCCGCCGTTAATTTACGCTGAGCCTTGCGTGGCACTGCGACAGTAGAGCTAAACA
>JAGVOD010000045.1 GCA_020052935.1 archaeon
AACATTCCAGAAAAGAGGGTTCTAAACAGCCCAAAAACACACCATTCCTTTTAAAGAAAAGTTCCACAGGAATGTTAACCAATTTCGGGACTATACAGTTGATTTTTGCTGTTCTAAACACGGCCAGCGCCACCGTGAGTTTGCGAGGCTATTCTTTGGATTATTCGCGGCCGTTGTCGGGGGTTGCCCCATCCGGGGGGACAGGCCTCACGACTGAATATTTACTAGCCGAGCCTCACGTGGTGCTGGCCTTAGAAACACACAGCAATCTTTTTAAACCGCCTCTCTTTATGTCGCTCCATGGAGTACAAGAAACTGGTGGGTCTGTATAATTCTATCGAGGCCACCTCTAAAAGGCTAGAGAAGACCTACCTCGTTGCGGAGTTCCTTAAGAAGACAGACATAGATGATATACCTAAGATTATGCTTCTTCTGCAAGGCCGCGTCTTTCCGCCGTTTGATGAGCGCACTCTTGGCGTAGCTACGAGGATGGTCATCAAGGCGCTGAACAAGTCTTTGGGCATCGATGCTGATGCGATAGAGCGCGAGTGGAAGAGGACCGGCGATCTCGGCATAACTGCTGAGAATCTGGCTGAGAAGAAGAAGCAGATGGCGCTTTTCACCACGAAAGTCATGGTCTCGAAGGTCTTCACTAACCTGCGTAAGCTGGCTGAGATGGAGGGCTCTGGTACCGTCGACAGGAAAGTTTCTCTGATATCTGAGCTTCTCACGAGTGCTTCTCCTGACGAGGCGAGGTACATAATCCGCACAGTGCTTGAGGATCTGCGTGTAGGCATAGGTGAGGGAGTATTGCGTGACGCGATTGTCTGGGCGTTTTTCGAGGACAGCATCCACATCAATTATGATACTGAGTCGAAGTCCATAAAGCCTGAGAACCGTGAGCTCTACAATGCCTATGTCGAGGCGGTCCAGGAGGCTTTTGATATCCTGAATGACTTTGCAGAGATCGCCATGCTGGCGAAGACATCTGGCCTCAAGGGACTTAAGGCAGTGGGTGTTGTCGTCGGTAAGCCGCTGAAAGTGATGCTTTACAAGAAGGTGAAGGATATTGAGGAGGCGTTTGAGAGTGTCGGCAAGCCTGCTGCTTTCGAGTACAAGTATGATGGTTTCCGCATCCAGGTCCATAAGAAGGACGGCAAGATAACTGTCTTTACAAGGCGTCTTGAGGAAGTCACTGCGCAGTTCCCTGAGGTCGTCGAGTATATCAAGAAGAATGTCAAGGCCTCGAGTTTCATCCTGGACGCTGAGTGCGTAGGCTACGACGTGAAGTCGAAGAAGTATCTTCCGTTCCAGAGTATATCGCAGCGCATCAAGCGCAAGCATGACATCCAGGAGATGTCTGACAAGTTCCCTGTCGAGGTGAATGTCTTCGACATACTGAATTATGAGGGTAAGTCGGTGATAAAGTCTCCTTTCAGGGAGCGTCGTGCCCTGATAGAGAAGATAGTCTCTCCTCTTCCGTATAGCATCATCCCTGCGAAGCAGATCGTCACTTCTGACCTTGATGAGGCTAAGCGTTTCTACGACGCTGCGCTGAAAGCAGGTGAGGAGGGTGTGATGGCTAAGAATCTTGACGGCATCTACAAGCCCGGCTCCCGTGTCGGCTATGGTGTGAAGGTCAAGCCTGTGATGGAGTCTCTCGATCTCGTCATCGTCGCTGCTGAGTGGGGCGAGGGCAAGCGTTCTGGCTGGCTCACGAGCTTCAGTCTTGCATGTTATGATCCTGATACTGGCTCTTTCATGGAGATAGGCAAAGTTGGCACGGGTGTGAAAGAGAAGGTGGAGCTCGGCGTGAGTTTCGAGCAGCTTACTGAGCTTCTGAAGCCTGTGATAATCAAGGAGAAAGGGCGTGACGTGACTGTGAAGCCAATGGTTGTCGTCGAGGTCAACTTTGAGGAGATACAGAAGTCTCCGACATATTCGTCTGGCTATGCTCTGAGGTTCCCGCGTGTCATCCGCATCCGGGAGGATCGTTCTCCTGATGAGTGCTCTGACCTGGCTCTTGTGCAGGACCTTTATTCGACTCAGCGTTCGAGATAGGCTTTCTTTTCTTTATTTCTGAGTACGCTAGTACGACAATTATCGCAGCAGTCAGTATTATGACTGTTATTATCTCTGGTGTCATGCCTTTTGTGCTGTCCTGTTGAGGTTTTTCTGCTTCTTCTTCGCTCGTTCCCTGTATTTCTAGCGGTGTTCCTGTATTTTTTGTTGTCTCTTGCTCTTCTTCCCCTACTATCTCTGCGTTTATGGCGACAGCAGGCATCACGCTTACGCTTTCTTCATCCAGTAGCGCCGTCTCGACGAGGATTTGGGTCTTTCCGGCACTGTCTGTTTGGGCTGTGCATGCTATCTCTGCCTCTTCCAGCGGTGCAATCTCTCCTTTTTCTGGTCTGCAGTCTATCTCTTCGCTGCTTACGCTGAATTGGAGTATGTCTTCGTTAGGGTTCAGTATCCTGAAAGTCTCTTTCTCTCCTTCGAATACGAGCTTGTCAGGCACTACGCCGACTCCTGTCGCGCATGCCCTCCATGCTGTTAGGAAGAGCATGGCGATCAGGAGGATTGTTGTCTTGTTCATCTTCTATCCTGCCATCGCGACTATCGTCACGCTGCCTGTGTAGTTTCCGTTCTGTGTCGTCGCGGGTATTGATAGCTGGAATCCAAGGCTTATCACGCTGTCTTCGCTGTTCTCAAGTCCTATGCTCTTTGTCTGTAGCGTCTTCGCCAGCGTGCCTGCAAGTCCGCTTACAAAATCCTCGTCAAAGCTGTATTTTATGTTGCTTATGCTGATGTTCTTCGCCCCGTCTACGAGATCTGTGCCGTATACGCCGATGTCTAGCGGCGTGTTGCCTGTGTTCTTTATCGTCGGCGCGTTTGTCGTCGATAATGCGAAGTCTCCGTCTATCTCTGCAATGCCTCCTATCTTGGCTCCGCTGAACTGCAGCGATGCTGCGTCGATGGATATCGCTACCATCCCGAGGTATTCGAACTGTCGTGTTGTAGTTCCTTGTGCCGCGCCGTCACTTGCTGTGATGGTTATGTTGTACATGCCAGCATCTTCGTAGAAAAGCAGCTCTATATCTGCGCTGTATCTTGCTGTTGTGCTGTTGATGTCTGCTGTTTTAGTCATCGCGACGCTTTTTTCTCCGCCAGGGCCTCTTACTGTGGCTGTTACGCTCTGTATGTTCTCTGTTCCGTCTGTGTCTGTCGCTTCAGCAGTTATTGTCCCTGTCTTTGCGCTGTCAGGCACAGGGCTTATCTGCACTCCTGCTGTTGAGTTGTCTTCATCTCCTGTTATGTCTGCTGAGTTCACCGTCGGTGCGTTGTTCTGTACCTCTACAGTCAGCTCCAGCGAAGTGCCCTCGTCTGTCTCGGTCGCTTCGTCTGTTGTCGTGCTTGAATTCTGCAGGTCTGGTTCCGATTCTGTGAAATCTGCGATGTTGTTGTCAGTATCTGCAGCAAGATCGGCGCGTCTCAGGCTTTTTCCTCCTGCGACATGTGCTGTCGGAGTGCCTTCAAAGAGTCCTGCTCCTATTCCAGCAGCACTTCCCCAGCCTACTGCATCGATTATTGTGCCGTTGGGATGTGTTATTGCGACGCCAGCGTCTGTGTTTGCCAGCGTGATTGCTTCTTCATGGTCTGCATTCGCCCAACTGGCATTGTCTTTGAGACTCGGCCATCCTGCGTCTGCAATCAGGTAGAAAGTGTGTGCTGCAAGAGTCGTACCTGCAGGTATTGCTGCATCACTTGAGCTGCTTTCTGTCTTTATGAGGTATCCGCTTATGTCTATTGCAGAGTCTGTGGGGTTGTACAGCCCTACTGCCTCTCCACCAGTCTCTGTCGCAATCGGGTCGTACATCACTTCGCTTATCACGACATGGTCCAGCGCTAAGCATACGCCTGGAGAAAGCATCATCATCAGCAAATAAATCAGTCTCTTTGCCAGCATAGCTGAAGCTATCTTGTTTTTCATCACAATCCACCTCCAAATAGATGACGTCAGGCAATCTTCTCTGCATTGCGTCACTGTGTTGCCTGTCGTCGAGATTTTGTTGGAATTCCCCAACAACACAGATATATAGGTTTTTGCGCTTAATAAATCTTTCCTAGAAAAAACCGGAGATCTTCCGACGTGATTGTATGGATTTCCGGATTAGCAGTACTCCCCATCATACTCTTTGATGCAGAACTCTTTGTAGTTCTCGTCCTGTATCGTGTTGCAGTAGCCTATCGTGCCTTTCGCCTTGGCGAATCCGCCGTAGCATTTGCAGTACCTGTCTGAGTACCTGTCCTCTTTTATCACGTTGCATGCTGCTATCTTGTCGTATTTTATCGCGATGTCGAGTATGCACTCTACCGTTGTCTTGCCTACTGGCTGGCACATGTAGCATTGCTCTGCCTCCTGCATCATCCCAGAAGGTTTTCCTAGCACTTTGAGGCATGCGACATAGTGGCATCCTGACATGTTGCAGTAGTCCGCGAGTCTTAGCTTCTTTGCGAAGTCGAATGCGCAGTCTTCCATGTCGTAGTCGTTGTTGTTCCTGTATCCTGAGCATGCTGCATCGTATGTCTGCATCTCGAATACGTCCACGAAGGCGTTGACTCTCCAGCTTCCGTCGATGTATTCCATAGTGGCTCCAGGCACGTCTATGTCCTGGATGTTGGTGTGTATCATCAGGTTCAGCTCTGCGCTGTCTGCATCGATTAGCTTTATCCCCTTGAACTCTACCTTTGTCAGCCTTTTGTATAGCGGCTCGAGCTCCATTATGGTCTTGAACTCGTCTGCGGTCTTCTTCTGCTTCAGGGTGGGCGTGAACATTGCGTACATGATGCTGTACTGCTTCATCTGCCACTTCTCTGCGAATATCTTCCCTGCTTTCTCTGCCTCTTCAGCAGTGTTGAGAGCAGTCTCTGCAGGCTTTTCTGTTGTTGCTGGCTTCTCTTCTGTCTTCGTCTCATTGACTACAGGTGTCGGCTCTGTTGTCGCATTCTGCTTAGGCCTTGCCTCAATCACAGGCTTCTCATCCACATCGCACACAGAATTAGAATCCTCATCAAGACAGCATCGTTCGTTGATGGCTGTGAGAGGAGATTTGCAGTCGATGGTTGTGCTTTGCCCGCAGCCATAAAGTATCATGATAACAACAAGAACCAATACAGCAATAATTCTCCTCATTTTTAGCACCTGACGACGCAGAACACGAGCTAATCTATAAAGGTTTTGACCCAAAGTTTATAAAGAAAAAGGGCTTGAGACTGGAAAAGAAAGGTGAAGCCGAATAATCCCCCAAAAATCTCTACAAATAATACAAAAACTTCAACATGCAGATTGGCGCCAGATAACGCAAGGTAGAACATCTGGTGTTGAAGAAAACATCAAAACGAAAGTGGTTATAGATTTCTTATTGGCTTTGGGTTATGATAGAGATGAAGATCTGGACTTTGAGCATTGGGTTGAAAATAAAAAAGCGGACATCGCAATCAAGGTTCATAATGTTCCAAAGATAATAGTTGAGTGTAAGAGTCCCGAAATTAATCTGAACAACTATGTGGATAAAGCACTAAGTTATGCGTATGGTCAACAGATAAAATATGTTCTTTTGACCAATGGAAAAGAGTTCAGGTTGTATTTAAGTTTCATAGAAAATGTTGTCGATCCAAAAGACAGATTATTAATGGAACCAATTCTCATTACTAATCTCAAAGAAAGATTTGAAGAAATAAATGAGGTGCTCTCAAAGAAGAGTCTTGTTCAGCAGACTCTTGACCAGTGGAGTGAGAAAAAATCAAAAGAAATAATGCAGACCATAACCCCGCAAAGACTATTATCTCTATTAGATGAGGCGAAATCAGAGTTAAAAAAAGACATACTTCCAAAAATAAGTCGGCAGTATGGTTTGAACAAACAATTTAGAGAAAAAGTTGACGAATGGATTGAAAATACTGCTGGATTGAGTGGGAGAAATAGAAAAGAATGGGTTAACAAATTAAGTGAAGAATTTGCATATTCTTTAATAAACAAATTGTACTTTTTTAGAATTTCCGAAGACAAAGGAATTCTTAAGTATCATCACATAAACGCGCATTTAACCGGAGCAACATCAAAGCAAAAAGGATTGGAGCAGGGCTGGAATAAATTAATTAAATCTTGTTTTCAGGCAGTCCTGCAATATGATTATCACGCCATATTCGACGAAGAGTTGTTCGATGAAATCGAATTTGGTGACTCTGTAGTTGGGGAAATTGTATCAAAATTAGCTAAAGAGTGCCAAGAGTTCGTCAGGTCTGGAGCCGCAGCGTAAGACCTGACGGTGAATTGGCGATTGAAATATAAGGTCGGGAAGCTACTTCTGAA
>JAGVOD010000084.1 GCA_020052935.1 archaeon
CCCGCGGATATCCTACATCCTGAAAAACCAAAGGAGGTGGATGAAAAATGAGCGAAAGAAGATCCGGGCCTGGCGATGTCAATCGCTGCCAAAACAGCCCAAAAACCGCAACATTTATATATCAGATTTGATATCTTATATCTTAGATATGGCAATCGGACACGTCACACAGACAGGGAACATCTCCATACCCAAGGAATGGAGGGATGCACTAGGCATAGCGCCGAACTCCGGAGTCATAATCGAGAGGCAGGATGACAAGATAGTGATAGAGCCGCTGAAGAAAAAGAGCCTCAAAGAGGCATTCAGCAGGATAGACGAGGAAGTGAAGCGCAAGAAGATAAGATTCACCAGAGAGGAAGCGATAAGGGATGATCTCTACGACTAGATTCATAGACGCGAACATATTCATCGAGCGATGGAGCACACCTGCGGCGAAAGAGCTCACAGACAACCTGGAGCATGAGAAACATTGCACCTCTGTATTGGTGCTCGCAGAGGTATATAACAAGCTCGTGAAGAAAGGCGCAAAAGCAGCTTTTGATTATGTGAGGACAATAATGGGCGCGATACAGATATACGATATATATCAAAACGACCTCTTCAATGCAATGAAGAACCCTGCTGCCATGGGCATAAACGACAAGATACACATAGAAGTCATGAAAAGGAACAACATAAACACGATAATATCCTTCGACAAGGACTTTGACAGGGACAAGACAATAACAAGAGAAGCGCCGTAGCTCCTGGCAGCATTGCTGGTGCTGACTATAGTTAGGGCGTAAATCTTCTAAGAATCAAATCCCTGCAGAAATAATCAATCTATATCCAAGGCTTCTATTATCTTATCGAGCTTGCGGTTTATCTTCTGCAGCTCAGTCTCTGGGCTCTCAGACCTTGACTCGAAACGTCTCGGCGCATCACTCTTCTCAAACCTTCTCGGTGCCGAATCGCGCTTCTCGAAACGTCTAGGCTCTTCACCCTCATTCTTCTTGAAGCATTCCCTGCAATAGACAGGCTTGTTATTCGTAGGCCTGAAAGGGATCTGGCATGCCTTACCGCATTTTGCGCATGTAGCATCAAAAAGTTCCAGCAACCTGCTGGAGCGGTGAGAACCTTCATCCCTATCGAATCGCCTTGGCGGCCTATCCTCGCTAAACCTGGGAGCAGACCTATCGAAGTCCTTGCGGAACGGCCTTTCTGGCCTGGAATCCCTGCTGGATGACCTTTCTGACTTAAAATCCTTCTTATACTTGAATTTCGCCATATAAACAAAGAAACAGCGTCCTTTTTTAAAGCTATGCTAAACTGGCAGCAGCACGTGAGACTCGGGTCGCAAAACCGAGGCCCAGGCCGCAAAGCCACGCCCTACTCGGCTCCGCCTCGTTCGCCGCCACGCCCGCTTGATTCTTTTTTGCGAAGCTAGTACATGGAAATCCTATTATTTCAGTTACTAAATTTGCCGCAATAGCGGGCTAGTCAGGCGGCGACGGTCGTGGCTTTGCTTGAGTTATTGGCGGTGGTGCTGCCAATAGTAATGTCAGTGGTGCAACAATCCGTTAAACAAGAACTATCTCCGGAAATGCCGCTTATGCCTGTTCTGAGGCCTGAATCCCCCACGACCCTTTGGCGCAGGCCTGGCAGCGCTGCCTACTGCATTCTTCGCATGCTCTGAATGATACTGGTGGTCAATGACCTCAATCTTCTGCCGTATCAACTTCTCAATATCGCGAAGAAAATCCCTTTCATCAGCTGCACAGAAAGAATATGCCGTGCCTTCTGCCCCGGCCCTGGCAGTCCTGCCTATCCTGTGGACATAGCTTTCAGGTATGTTAGGAAGCTCGAAATTTATGACGTGAGATATATTGTCTATATCGATCCCGCGAGCAGCTATATCTGTCGCGACCAGAACCTTGGTGTGCCCTGATCTGAAATCAGCAAGCGCCTTGGTGCGGTTTGTCTGAGATTTGTTGCCATGGATAGCATCAGCCCTGACACCGTTATGGCTCAGATACGCAACAAGCTTATTCGCACGGTGCTTCGTGCGGGTAAATACCAATACACAGGTAAGATGCTTCTGCCTGAGCAGGTCCAACAGCAGCTTATCCTTGACAGCAGGATCCACAAAGAATACACACTGCTTTACGCTATCAACAGTCGTCGCCTGCGCCACGACAGCGACGTGAACAGGATCCCTGAGAAGCTGCCTGGCAAGCTCATTCACCTGCGGAGGCATCGTCGCTGAGAAAAAAAGCGATTGGCGCTTCTGCGGCAATCTGGATATGATCTTCTTGATATCATGTATGAAACCCATGTCGAGCATCCTGTCTGCCTCGTCCAGGACAAAGAACTCTATATCCTTCAGGCTGATGTAGCCCTGCTCCATCAAGTCCAGCAACCTGCCAGGCGTCGCAACAACAATATCAACGCCTTTGCGCAGCGCATTGACCTGGGCACCCTGACCAACACCTCCGAAAATGACAGCATGCTTGAACTTAAGGAATGCACCATAGGCAGCAAAACTCTCTCCGATCTGAGCCGCAAGCTCCCTTGTCGGAGCGATGACCAATGTGCGGATGACCCTCGGATATCTCTCAGGCATCCTCTGGAGGATAGGCAGCACAAAAGCAGCAGTCTTACCAGTGCCTGTCTGCGCCACACCTATCAGGTCCCTGCCTTCCAAAAGAGATGGAATGGATTTTTCCTGTATAGGTGTCGGTGTTTTGTAGCCTTGCTTAGCTATCGCCCTTTCAAGCGGCTCAATCAGATTAAGATCTTTGAATGACATCTCTTTAAAATAAATAAGACCCTGTTTTTAAAGGTATTGTTGTTTATTCATATTTGTTTATCTTTTACTATCGCAACGCCGCGTGAAGCTCGGCTGAACTGGCAACGCCACGCCAGGCTAACTAGGCAGTGCCACGCCAAGCTACGCTCGTCGCTACTTGTTCTTGAAGCTCGACATGCTCAAAAACGCAAGGCGTTTTTGGCACACCAAAAATCCCGAGGATTTTTAAGTGTCCCCGTAAGGGACATCCCCCTGTCGAGCCTGATTAACTAGCCATTTGACGCTTCGCAAAATGGCGGTGGCACTGCCTTACTTGTTATTGGCGGTGGCGTTGCCTACAATATTCACTGCGGCGCTGCTTAAACAAACACTATCTCTCGTAGAATCCGTAGAACTGCTTCTTTCTCTTCTTTAGGTATGATAACAGCTGTTTCTTCGTGTGGAATGCTATCTTCTCCTGCTTGGAAGGCTTGTAATGCTCGCATTTCTTCTGGTCATATTCCCTGCAGAGCATAGGCCTTGCAGCGTACTCTTTGCATCTTCCTTTCTTCAGGGGCTTGCAAAGAGTATTGAAGCGGACATACCACTTGCCCTGCTTACTTATCCAGACATAGACATCCTTGTGAAGAAGATACCACAAGATATTGTCAAACTCCTCTTCTGTATGAGGCGTGTCGAGACGTATGTTGATGTATTCACAGCATTTCGTGCATCTGCCGCACAGCTTCCTGTTCAATGCGTCTTCGTCAATCTTTCTCATGCCTGGAAGGACGAACCGGCAGTTTATAAACATTGAGATAATGTCTTGCAGGCCTCTCAGAAAAATAATATCCCGCGGCAGCTACCTCAGGAATCTCAGCTCTTCGAACGCAATGAACAGCATCGCTCCCGCAGCTATGCTGGCTGATACAGCCTGAGTCCCTGCACTCCCTGACATCAGGAAGAAATAAGCCCCCAGGCCTCCCAAGATGTAGAGCGCCTGTGTTATCGCTGTCAACGAGAATGCCTGCCTGAACTTCCTCTTAAGCAGGAACGGCATGGCTACGATGCTGCCCTCAGGGATATTGTGGAGCGCTATCAATGCCGCGGTCAGCAGGCCTACATCCTTGCTCAAGAGGTATGCCGAGCCGAACGCAACACCTTCAGGCAGCTCGTGTATGCACATCGCTATGAACACCAGCAGTCCCAGCCTCTGCATCTCGTCAGCATGCTTATGCGGCACGAACCTGTTCAGGAGGAAGACGAACACAATGCCCCCGAGCAGACCATAAAATGACATCAAGGACCTCAATGAACTGAAGACGATGATCTCGCCGCTGATGACTATCATTATTATTATCTCTATCAGCAGCAGCGTATTGTGATGCCTCTCAGCCTTCTTGATGAACAGCCATGAGAAGAAAGCCCCAGATACCTGGAACAACGCAGTCACCAGCAGGATGATGAACATGTCGAGCAGCATGCCTGGGTGGATGGAGCGGTGGTATGTAAATGTTGCCCTCAGAAAAATAATATCCCTGCGGCCGGAGGGGTAGTGGAGGTCAATGTTCATGGGAATAAAGCTCGGATAATGTGAGAGTGTTGCACGCAAAAACATATATAAACTACCAGACTTTATTGCTGACATCATGGCTGCACAGAAATTCTCTCCCGAGGACATCCTGATTGAGAAGCTTAACGATAAGCACGACGTGAGATGTTTCAGGTCCTACGAACCAGAGCTGGTCGACTTTCTTGTTGAAGACGCCTTGAACAACCAACACCAGAACCTTTCAACCACATTCCTGTGGTTCCACAAGGGATCTTTAGTCTCTTACATCACACTGCTGACTGACAAGATAAATCTTGAAGGAAACCTGAAAGCTTTCTTCAAGGAGAAAGGGATCTACTACAAGTCACTGCCGGCATTGAAGATCGGCAGGTTGTGCGTGCATGATGACTATCTGCACAGAGGCCTTGGGAAGATGATGGTGGTGTTTGCGATACAGGAGGCGACGGATATCAACGAGAACAAAGCAGGCTGCAGGTTCATCACTCTCGATGCCAAGAGGAACAAGGACAAGTCCCTTGACTCAATACACTTCTATAGAAAGCTGGGGTTCGGAACGCTCAAAGAAAGAGCCAAAGGGACAACACCGATGTACATAGACACCAAGACGCCTTAAGCTACGTTAAACCTGATCCTAGAAGCTGACCTTATCATATCAACCCTCGCCTTTGAAGGCTGCTTCTCTTCCTTGCGGATCGCAGCGATGAACCTAATCGCTTCCTCTCCCTTCAACGTCGGTGTCGCTCTTATCGGTTTTGCCATCTTGCCTGACAATAAATAAAACACGTATTTAAAGATGACTGGTCACTCGGTGTTAATAAAACTTTCCATAAAAACCACTCAGAAGTGATTAAAAAAGGTCCCTGCGGCCGGACTTTCAATGCCTGAGCTTTTGACTCTTGGCTGTTTGAACCAGCAACCTTCCGGTATCCGCTGTCCCGCTTTCCTTCAGTGGATTGATCCATTGTCTGCGGGGGCTGTAAAGCTACAGCCGGACGCTCAACCGTTAAGCTACGCAGGGTTGTAGATGCAGAGAAAAGGAAGCGGTTTTTAAAGGTTTCGTGTGTTATTATGACGTGCCACCGAGCGCAGCGAGTGTGGCACTGGATTGCGCTGTCACTTTCAAAACCCTGCGGGTTTTGTAAGTCCCACAAATCGAAGATTTGAGGGAACCGGCAAGACAGTTGTCAGATATCAAATGTCTTGCTGACATAGACGAATCCTGTGAATGCAGCATCCTGGATGTCCAGGCGCATGGAAGGCATGATCAGCACGCCCTCGAACTCTGCGCAGACATCAAGCAGTATCGAAGTAAGATCAGAACCTGAATCATGCCTATGACTGGCGCCGACTGCCAAGAACCCATAATCCCCGGGCCTGAATGCAAACATGCCTGTCACGATGTGCGCACCAGCATCATTCTCGTAACGCAGCAACGCATCGTACTTGCCATACTCGCCGAGGAAAGGAATCCTGTCCATGGTCGGATCGATAGCGAAATCAATGCTGCCATCAGCGCCTGACTCACGCAAAGACAAAGAGTCAAGCATCGCCCTATCCATCCTCGAGCCGAACGACAATATGAGCTCATTGCTGGAATGCGCATTGTCATAATCCAATCCATTGAACAGAACAGCACCGATGCCTCCAGGATTGATCAACGCGAACCTGTTGTAAAAATCAAGGCCTTCTGCCTTTGCCACAGAGAAATAAAATTCCTTGGCGACGACGCTAAACACTGCCCTGGCATCAAAACCCTCACCAAGACCTTCAGAACCCGAGTCATAGAAAGTATCAGCAAGAAGCCTTACAGGACCGAACTCACCACCGAACATAAGTCTAGGCCTGACATGATCTGCAGCACTGCCTATGACGTGACCAACACCTGCGCCGAGGGTGACAGGCGGCAGCGTGAAGAATGAAGACAGGTCATAGCCTCCATCAGTATCATCACCATAATCCACAAAACCATAACCTCTCAGCTGGAGGAATTCAAAAAGCATCGGCGTACGCAGGCCAAATACTGTTGTGCCGCGCGAATGCCCATCCATGGTCCAGTTCCTCACAGCAGCCTCATAACCCTCGATGTCAAGCTCAAGCCTAGAGTCACTAGCGTCCTGGTTAGCGCTGGCTTCGACAATCAGCCTTGTCGGCGATAGAGTTATCTGATCAGCAGCCTCTCCATCCTCCTGCTGAGAATCATCATGACGCCCCTCAACAACAGCAGGTTCAGGCCATGAAAAAGGTGAAGGGACTTCATCTCCTATCCTGGGAAAATCATGAGAATCTGCATCCTGCGCATATGCAGGCTCTGTCTTAGAAAGACCAGCAGCAGCAACCAGTGCTGCGATGCCAGCAACAACCTTCGTCCCTAAACCGGTTTCCGGACGCTCAAGAGAATACACCTTTCTGAACCAGCCCTTTCTTGGAACTAGATTCCTGCCAGTAAGCTCATGGATGATACTTCTCTCTTCTGGTGTGGTATAAGACATCTCAAGCCCCTCAAGCCCCTAAATGACTACTAAGAAGTGCTAATCTTCGTATTTAAACCTTTCGACGTGCGGATTTGCCCTAAATAGGCGTGAAGGCCAGATTACACCAACAGTGCAGTGGCGCACGTGAAGCTCGGGTCGCAAAACCGAGGCCCAGGCCGCAAAGCCACGCCCTACTTCGCTCGCTTCGCGAGCTCTCGTGCCGCCAAGAATAATGCCGACTCGCAAGCTCGTCTGGCATTATTAAGCTTGCAAACCTAGTTTGCAAGCACGCCCGCCTAACTATCTTTTGCGAAGCTAATACGAAGAAATCCTATTATTTCTATGAATAAATTCGCCGTTGTGGCGGGCTAATTGGCGGCGACGGTCGTGGCTTTGCTCGTGTTATTGGCGGTGGTGCTGCTGGTATTAATGACTGTGGCGCTGCCTCTAATCTAACTGCTAAAACCAACAAACATTTATAAACAAAACAATCATCTTGGAAGGCAGAAAGAGGTGATACTGTGAATAGATATGATTACGTAGACCTGAAGTATACTCCTTCTCATGATGAGCTCATCGCAGAGTACTATCTCGAGCCTGCCAAAGGAGTAAGGCTCGAAAAGGCATGCGCACACATAGCAGCAGAATCCAGCATAGGCACATGGACAAAGATATCGACAATGTCACCGCAGATAGCGCACAAGCTAAAACCGCATGTCTACAGCATCAAGAAAGGCTTCGGAGCCAGGAGCGGCATCGCAAAGATAGCATACAACCCAGAGCTGTTCGAAGCAGGCAACATGCCAGAGATACTATCCAGCATCGCAGGAAACATATTCGGCATGAAAGATGTAGAGAACCTCAAGCTGCTGGACATACACTTCCCACCAAACATAATGAAGAAGTTCAAAGGCCCGAAGTACGGGATCGAGGGAGTGAGAAAACTCCTGAAAGTCAAGACGCGGCCATTATGCGGTACCATAGTCAAGCCAAAAGTCGGACTCAACGAAGAGCAGCACGCACGCGTAGCATACGAAGCATGGATGGGCGGACTGGACGTCGTGAAAGACGACGAGAACCTCAGCAGCATGAGCTTCAACAAGTTCGACAAGAGGATTGCGCTCACACTCAAATTGCGAGACAAGGCTGAGAAAGAGACGGGCGAGAAAAAGATGTACATGGCGAATGTGACTGCGGAGACAGACGAGATGAAAAGACGCGCAGACTACATCAAGAAGTGCGGCGGAGAATACTTCATGATAGACATACTCACTGTCGGCTGGTCTGGACTCCAGACTATGCGAAACTACGACGACAAGCTCAACATGGTGATACACGCGCATCGCGCAATGCACGGCGCGCTTACAAGGAACCCGAGACACGGCATATCCATGATGACACTAGCCAAGTGCGCAAGGCTCATCGGCGTAGACCAATTACACATCGGAACAGCAGCAGTAGGCAAGATGTACGGCTCACCAGACGAAGAACTCGAGATAGAGCACGAGATAGAAGAACACGCATTCCATCCGGTCCATGGCTCGCATACGCTGGAGCAGGAATGGCACGGCATAAAACCAGTACTGGTAGTAGCATCTGGCGGACTGCACGCCGGAATGACACAGAAACTCATCAAGATCATGGGAAAGAACATAGTCGCGCAGTACGGCGGAGGAGTGCACTGGCATCCGCGCGGCACAAGATACGGAGCCATGGGAGTAAGGCAAGCCATCGACGCTGCAACAGCAGGCATCCCTCTGGAAGAATACGCAAAGACGCACACAGAACTACGCGAGGCGATAGAGAAGTTCGGAGTGCCGAAATGAACAAGCTAACCGCAGCGACTGGCCCTGACTCGACTCGCTCACTGCTGTTCGCGAGTCTCGTGATGCCAGGTGCTGCGCGAAGGAACTGGGCGGATGTTTTTGCCGATGACACAATGCAGCACAGATTGGCATCACCGGTCCAGTCGCTGCTTAAGAGTCTAAAGCCGAGTCAGGCTTCGGCGCTGTTGGTCGGTGGAGGTATAGCGTGATAGCAGCACTAAGAGGAGCAGTATACGAAGCATTGAAGAGAGAGGAAGACATAGTATCTATGTATGACACGCTCAGCAAGGAGAGCAAAGACGAGGTGCTGCACAGATTCTTCCACGACATCTCCGAAGACGCAAGAAGAGACATCCACATGATAAAAAGGCTGAACCTGCAGTCAATAGTCAAGTTCGGCCTATCTATAAAGTTCCAGGCACCTAGCTGCAAGGTAGATGAGCACATGGCTAAATCCATAAAAGACATAGCCGGCGCGAAAGAGCAGCTCAAGATCGCGCTGGACCAGATGAACGCCAACATAGAATACTACGAGCACGTATCAGACCACGCGCTATCCATAGATGTAAGACGACTTTTCAGGATACTCGCAGACAAGGAGCTCGAGCACAAATGCCTGTTAAAAGCCCTGGAAGACCTTATAGGATGATGCATATACAATTCCAGCAAAGATTTATATAATAAACGATATCCCCCACCGACGCTGATGATTGATGGAAAAGCCATACATAGAGAAGTACAAAGAGATTTCTGGATTCACTGTATGGATCGTCGATGGCGCGCACATAAGGACAAACACTGATGAGGAGTTCACCAACTTCGGCCAGCACTTCAACTTCAAGTACATCCCTGAAAAAGAATTCTGGATAGACAAGGAAAAGACCCCTGGAGAAGAGGACTACTTCATAGAGCACATGCTGGTGGAGCACAGGCTCATGAAAGAGGGCGCGAGCTACAAAGAAGCATACGAGCGCGCAGACAGGGCAGAGAAGAGGATGCGCCACAAGTCGCAAGAAGTGAAAGCGCTGATGGAGATAAAAGACAAGGAAGAACTCCTGCAGAAGATACACAAGAGGATGCTGGAGGAATACAGCAAGGGAGTCAAGGTGTGGATAGTCGACGGAAATCTCGTCAGAAGCCTGATATTCATAGACTTCACAGAAGGCGGGCACGACAAGGTATACTCGTTCATACCGCCGAAAGAGGTATGGCTCGACGACGACCTCGTGCAGAAAGAGATAAAGTTCGTCCTGCTGCACGAGCTGCACGAACGCTTCCTCATGGCACAAGGCTGGCCATACTACACGCCGCGCAAGTCAGCACATGTAGAATCCAGCGAGATAGAATACCACTGCAGGCACCACCCAGAAGAGCTCGACGACAAGCTCAAGGAAGAGGTGGAGAAGAACGCGCAGCTGGAGACGCCAAGCAACATCAAAAACCCGGACAGCAAATGATACGAGAGGTGAAGCAATGCAAAAATTCAAGATAATACATGAACGAGACCTATGCATAGGATGCGGAGCCTGCGCAGCAGCGTGTCCAGGGAACTGGGCCATGGACAAAGACGGCAAGTCAAAGCCCAAGAAGATACTTCTGGATGACATAGGCTGCAACCAAACAGCAGCAGACAGCTGCCCTGTGCAGTGCATACAAATAGAACCTGTAAAATAAAAAGTTACTGCAGCAACTCGAGCAAAAACGAGGCCGGTGACGCAATAAACTGCATAAGCAGCAGCGTGGCCGTCGTTGCCTGATTACTTCAGGACATAGTGACCTGAAGGCTTACGACGCAGAATGCGTCGAAAGAGCCCGCTAGTGCAACAAAATTAGTCAAGGAAATAATTGGGATTCCTCAGTTTAGCTTCGCAAGAAAGAATCGTGCGGGCGTGCTTGCGAAAGCCAGGCTTTTGCAAGCTCAATAATGCGAAGCATTATTTTTGGCAACGATGAAAGCCAAGGGTCTTGTTCCTTGATCCCGCAACTAAGGAGGGTTTCGCTGCGCTCAACCCTCCGAGTAACTGCATGTGTGGGGCTTCACGAAGTGAATGCCCTACTCTGTTCACGTGCCAGCTTAGTGAGAAGCTGAGCGAAATAGGCCACGCTGCTGCGAGAAAACGCCTCGGTTTTGCGACAGCCGTCTTTCCAGCCACCGCCAAATAAACAGTATTTAACCACCTCATAGTAGGGAATAATAGAAAACCTTTTAAATGGCCAACTCCTACAAGAGTGGATTTCAGGTACTCGTTTAACTGATGGCTGCAGCAGTGCCACGCCATGCTACGCTTGGCTCGAGCATTGCTGAAAGCGTGACACCCCGTAGTGTTTCAAATCCCCGGGATTTGTAACATGTTACGAATGCCGCAGCATTCGAAACAGGGGCAACCCTCGTCACGCTCTAACAGATTTACTGCAGGCCGCTTCGCAAAAATGGCGGTGGCACTGCTGCTAAACAAATACTATTTCAGGGGTTAGAGATGTCTGGCGAAGAAAGAGCAATGAAAGAACGTCTATTATCTGAAGCTAGCGACCTAGACAGCATGCTGGACAACATAGACATGGAAAGGATCACGATAATAAGGCGTCTCGAAACACATAACGAGCAATTCGAACACGCAATGTCCCACTACCTGAAGACAGAAGGGCTCGAGAACGTACTGAGGACAGTACAGCAGAGACCTTCTGATGTAGAGTGCGAAGAATTCCTGACAGTAAGGATCATGCCGATGCAGACATTCTCCGGAATACCCATCAACAAGATCGCCACGCCTGCCCAGATGGGGCAGATCACAGATATGTTTGCGACATACCTCGAACAGACACAGATGCTGCTGTCAAGCATCGAGCAGAACTTCGCAGCGAAGATGGACATATACTCACAACTCGTGAAGATGATCCTTGTCTATTCACCAGCAGACCAGCCCGTGACAGAGGAATGCGCTTTAATCTACCTATCATATCCTGGCAAGAAGAACCTGTCGATGATCAAGATAGACACACAGAACGGGATCTACGAGCTGCCACGCGAGACGCTACTGCCTAACGAGATAGAGCTCAGCCGCCGCACGATAGAACTCATGACAGAGCAGGCAGAGATGGAAGAATCCAATTTCTACGTCGCAGTGTGTTCTTCAAGGATGCTGCCCAAGGAAGCGTTCCTGGCCAAGGCCACGTCGACTGCGGAAGGATACCAGAAAGACGGACGCGCCTCCAGATCGCTGGAAAGGCTCGGCGACATATTCGGCTGGCAATACTCTGATATGGACATAGAAGGAGAGACCAGCGGCGACATGGAACTGTCAAGAGGGATGTTCCTCACCAGAGGGCGCAAGAGATTCGTCCTGCCGACAGACCTGGAAGAAGACATCGAGTATCTGCGGGACCGCCAAGGAAACGTGACGCATATCGTCAACTACGCGACAGACAAAAGGAAAAATATGCTAAAGAGTGCCAAGAGTTCGTCAGGTCTGGAGCCGCAGCGTAAGACCTGACGGTGAATTGGCGATTGAAATATAAGGTCGGGAAGCTACTTCTGAA
>JAGVOD010000044.1 GCA_020052935.1 archaeon
GACGAGGTAATAATCATAGTAGGCTTCATGAAAGACTCGATAATCGACAAGTTCGGCTCTTTCTACAAGGGCATGAAGCTCTTATACGCAGAGCAGAAAGAGCAGTTGGGCACTGGCCACGCGCTCCAGGCAGCCAAGCCTTTCCTAAAAGATCGTTTCATTGTCATGGGAGGTGATGACCTCTTCTCTAAGCAGGACATCTCCGCATTGGTGAATCACAAGTGTGCTGTCCTTGTCCAGAAGGTTGAAGACATCACGAGATTCGGTGCAGTCATAGTAGAAAAAGGCAAGGTCAAGGAGATTGTCGAGAAGCCTGCTACCCAGATAGCTGCGTATGCTAACACAGGCATGTATGTTTTCGACAAGAGCGTCTTCGACATCGAGCTGAAGAAGTCTCCGAGGGGCGAGTACGAGCTTACTGATTACATCACTGCACTTGCAAAGAAAGGCCTTGTCGAGTATGAGCTTGTCAGGGATTATTGGGTATCTATAGGTTATCCTTGGCAGTATCTTGAGGCCAATGTTGCGTTCCTGCATATGTTCAAGGAGTCTAAGATAGACAAGTCAGCAATAGTTGAGCAGAACGTGACTATGAAAGGTGTCGTCGTCATCGGCAAGAACACAATCATAAAGTCAGGCACTTACATCGAAGGCCCTGTCTTCATCGGCAATGACTGCGAGATAGGTCCTTGCGCATTTCTCCGTAAAGACACCATACTGATGGACAAAGTAAGAACAAGGGGAGAGATTGTAGACTCTGTGCTCATGGACAATGTCACGGCGAAGCACAACTGCTACCTTGGTCACTCTGTTGTCGGCGAGAATACCAACATCGCAGCAGGCACGATAACTGCAGATTACCGCCATGATTCTGGAACGAACAAGACTCTCGTCAAGGGTATGAAAGTGGATACCGGGCGGAAGAAGCTTGGAGCCTTCATCGGCGATAATGTCAGGCTTGGCATCGGCACTCTCATCTATCCTGGCAGGAAGATCTGGCCTAACCAGATGACTTTCCCAGGGCAGATAGTGAAAGAGGATGTTTTCGAGACAGAGCATTGAACCGTGTCGCAAAGCCGCGCCCTACTTCGCTTTTTGCTCCCCAGGTCGCAAAAAGCTCTCGTCGCCGCCACGGCCGTGCGACTAATTTTTCCGAAGGTAATACGAAAAATCCCGATTATTTCAGTTACTAAATTTGCCGCTGTCACGGCCTAAAAAGGCGGCGACGGTCGCGGCTTTGCTTACAATATTGGAGGATTGATTTTCATTTGCGGCATCATAGCTTACATCGGTGACAAGAACGCTTCTGATATAGTCATCAATGGCCTGAAGAAACTTGAGTATCGTGGTTATGATTCCTGGGGCATCGCTGTCAAGTCCAATCCGTCGCTTGCCATAGAGAAGCAAGTAGGCAAGATATCTGATTTTCACGCTTTAGATTCTTTGCCGAGGGGCTGTGTCGCGATGGGCCATACGAGATGGGCGACGAACGGCTCTGTCACGAAGGAGAACGCGCACCCTCATACCTGCTGCAAAGGCGAAGTCGCTGTAGTGCATAACGGCATCATCGAGAACTTCCAGGAGCTTAAGCAGCAGCTGGCGCATCATAATTTCATCTCAGAGACAGATACTGAGATAATCGCCCACATCATAGAAGACAACCTGAAGGCAGGCATGTCTTTTGAGACTGCTGTGAAGAACGCTATAACGAGGTTGGAGGGCAGGTTTGCCATCGTCGCGCTCTCAAATAGTTCTGATAAGGTCGTTGCTGCGAGGAAAGGCTCGCCTCTTGTCATCGGAGTCGGCAAGGATGAGTACTATGTCGCTTCTGACATCCCCGCTTTCCTTGAGTACACGAATGATGTTGTCTTTATGGAGGATGGTGATGTCGCTGTGATATCTCCTGGCCAGGGCATTGCTTATACTGATTTTCACGGCGGGAAAGTGTCTCGTTCTCCGACAAAGATAAGCTGGAGCATAGAGCAGGCCAGTCTCAACGGCTATGAGCATTACATGCTTAAGGAGATAATGGAGCAGCGTGATACGCTCGCTCAGGCCATTGTCCAGGACGATGCCAAGGTTAAGAAGATAGCTGAGATGATCAATTCTGCGCATGGCACGTTCTTCATAGGCTGCGGCACTGCAGGCAAGGTAGGTACTGTCGGCAGCTACGTCTTCTCCAAGGTCGCGAAGAAGCATGTCAATGCTGTCGTCGGCTCTGAATTTCCCAGTTATCATGATTTCCTGACCAAAGATACGTTGCTGGTCTGTATCTCGCAGTCTGGCGAGACAGCTGATACTTTAGAAGCGATCGAGGTCGCCAAGAAGAAGGGCTGCAAGGTCGTCTCGATAGTGAATGTCATGGGTTCTACCATGATGCGAATGTCTGATGAGTATCTTCTCTGCAATTCCGGCCCTGAGAAGGCAGTATGTTCGACAAAGGCCACGACAGCGCAGATGGCTATCCTCACGCTCCTGGCATATGCCTGCGCAGGCAGGCTTGATGAAGGACGACGTCTTCTTGCGTCAGTCGCTTCAAAGGTCAATGTCATGCTGGACGACAAATACACAGAGGAGATTGCATTCCTTGCGACGAAGATAGCTGCGCACGAGTCCATGTACATAATCGGCAGAGGCTTGAACTATCCCATCGCCCTAGAGGGTGCTATCAAGATGCAGGAAGTGCCTTATATCCACGCTGAAGGATTCGCAGGCGGTGAATTGAAGCATGGTCCGATAGCATTGATCCAGGAGGGCACGCCTTGCATAGCATTGGTGGCGAATGATGACGTGAAGAAGGAGATACTGATAAACGCCCTCGAGGTAAGGTCCAGAGGCGGCTTCATAATCGGCATCGCCCCCCAGGACAACGACATCTTCGACTTCTGGATCCCAGTACCTGACCTCAGCATAGCGTCCCCAATCGTCAACATCATCCCAATACAGCTTCTATCATATTACACGGCAGTCGAGAAAGAGTGTGACCCGGATAAGCCTAGGAATCTCGCTAAGAGCGTGACTGTGAAGTAGGTGATGATTATGTATGACGGAACTCCTTGGGGTTATATTCACCAAAAAAAGAAAACTGAAGAGGCGCTTTCTGAAAAGACCGTCTTTGAAACTGAGAATAAAATCTTAAAGGAGATTGTTAAAAAGCTATTGGCCAATAAAGAACTGTCTGAATCAAATAAAACCTTCTTGAAAAAACAAGGTATTTGAAGGATTTGTGTCGCACACAGAATACTTGAATCTATATAAAGACATTAAATTCTCTTGTTGACACTCTTTCTTTTGTACCTTACATCGGCAACGACCCTGTTGTAGCTTCGGCCAACAGGGACTATTGTTACGGTTTTACCGCCGATAAGCTCCGTAAGTCGGTTCATTGCAGTGGATCCACCGTATTGATTCAGTTCAGGTGCGTTGACTCCTGCGAGTCTTACAAACCTAGTATTGCCTATTCTTGTCTTGACTTCGAAAGTATCTCCGTCAACTATTCTAGTGACCGTTCTTCTCATTTTAACGACCTCCCTCAGCCAGCAGGTCATTCACGCATGCATCGCCGATATAAACGTTTGCTTCTATGATTCTTTCACGACTTGGTTTTTGCTGTTTTTCTTCATACTCTTCAACAACCATATCCAGGCATTCTTTGAAATTTTTCATCAGCAGTTTCACTTTTTTGTCTTCTTTGTTTAGGGAGTATAGTTGTGTTCCGCCGACAACTCGCGTCTTTTTGACGATGTTTTCTTTTTCCAGATTCTTCAATATGTCGTATGCCTTGGGTTTTGATATCCCGATATCTTCAGCCACGTCAGTTACTGCAAAATCTAGGTCGCGCATCTCGAGTAAGTATTCTAAAAAACGATTTCGTAAGGATTTTCCATAAACCTCACAAAATGCTCCGAATTCCATTTTTTCTTTCATTCTTCGCACCTTTAATTCAGTTCTTGTTCATCATTTCATAAAGTTCTGATAGTTTGTGTGGATTCAGGCTGATGTGTGGCTCTGAGCTCTTCCCCGTTCTTTTGTTATGCCGCTCGATGAACCCATCGCTGACAATTCTGTCATACTCCTTCTGGAAGCTTCTCCTTTCTTCTTTTGACACCCATCTTGTCCTGGAGACAATCAGCTTTTTCTCGGGGAAGTGTTTTCCTCCGATGTATCTTTTGCTGATCAAAAAAGTCAGGATGGATTTGAGTGTTGTGTTGATGTACTGACACCTCTTCTGTCGCTGTATTGAGTTAATTTATATTAACCAATAGTTAATAATAATTAATAGTGGTATATAAATCTTTCGTTTCTGAATTGTGTAAATGGTGCAATCCTGATAAGCCGAGAAACCTGGCGAAGTCAGTGACGGTGTGGCATTATCTTTTAACTTTCTTACTTTATTTATATATCATTTAATCTACATTTAATTATTAATTAAAAAAATAGCAACATTTATATATTAATGCCGCCTAAATACGGTTATGGACACAAAAATCTTGCTGAGGAAGCTGGAAGGCGTACAGACGATACCTACAGTTATGGACAACCTGCACGTTAATAGAAGGCAGGCTATTTATTACATTCATGTGCTGAAGAAACAGGGGTTTGTCAAGACAAGGCGCCAGAGCAACAACAGGAGAGTGTATTACATCTCATTCGAGAATAGCCTGGGAGGGTTCAGTTATTATGATATAATAAACAAGAATTCTCCGATAAAGCTTGTAGAGCCTAAGACAGATCTGGTTTATGGCAAAGAGCCTACACTGGAAGAGACGCTCATATACGCAATCAAGACAGGCAGCCTTCGTGCAATGCTTGCTGCTTTGGCATTGTTCAGGAGGATTGATGATTGGAGTCTCTTGTACCGATTGGCAAAAGAGGGCCATGTAGTTAGGCAGGTAGGGGCCTTGTATGACCTGGCAAGGAAGGTTATGCGCACGAGAAGGATGACTTCAAGGTTCAGGAATAATGCACTGCCTAAGAAGTCTGATGGTTTTGAGTATATCCTACAAAGTATGAAGTCGTATGATTTCAGGGATATTGAATCTGTTTGGAAGGTTCACTTGCCTTTCAACAGAAGAGACCTGGAGGATTACGCATGATAAACATACCGACTCAGAAGAAACTGCTGCTCAACGTCTCGAACAGGCTGAAGAAAAAAGTGACTGCATACGCAATAGGTGGTACTGCGATGATGCTTATGGGCCTGAAAGACAGTACAAAGGATATAGACCTCGTCTTCACGAGTGATAAGGCTCGCGGGGTATTTGAGGATGCGCTAAAAGAGATTGGCTACCTCAAGATGGATGCTGTTAAGATATACTTTGACAGGAAGAACAAGCCGGATATGTTCACGCTGGTCGATGAGCGTTTCGACCTTTTTGTCAATGAGGTGATTTCCTTCGTCTTTTCAGAGACGATGCAGGAGCGCTCTGAGCAGCGCATACACAGGTTTGGGAAGAATCTTATCCTGCAGGTAGCCGACCCTCACGACATAATTGTCATGAAGTGCGCTACAGACCGCTCTAAGGATGCTGATGATGTAAAAAGCATAATGGCTGGGGCGAGTGTTGATTGGAATCTTGTCATTGATGAGGCAAAGGAGCAGATAGCGCTTGGGAAAGAGATGGCTGCGTTTGAGCTGGGCTGCTTTATTGAGAAGCTGAAGTTTGAGATGGGTGCTGATATTCCGAAGAAGGTGCTTGACGACCTCTTCTCCATCGTGCAGAGGCAGGCAAAGGAGAAGAGGAAGAAAGAGTGCCGTATTAAGAGGGACAATGCGGGCAAGCCGCGTAATCTTGCCAAGTCAGTTACAGTGAAATAAGAAAAATAAAAAAATTATAAACCATTTCTTACTTGAATATTCCCTTTAGCCATCCCCAGAATCCTGCTGGTGGTGCTTTGGCGCTGCCTTCTGCTGCCATTCCTGGCGCGTCAGGCTGTGGGCTTAGTCCTGTCTCTCCAGCGAGGTACTGTCCTTTGCATTTGCCCCAGGTGATCTCGTCGTCTATCTCAGCGCCGCCTTTCTTCTCTTCGATGATGCATTTCATCACTCTTGCGACCTTGCCTTCTTCTTCAGCGTTTATGCTATACTTCACCTTGCACTTGTTCCAGGTCACTTCGTCGTCTATCTTGTTGTATTTCTCAGACTCCATGAGTACGCAGCCTGCTACATCTGATGCTGTGCCTTTAGGCTTGCCAGGCTCGGTCTGTGTAGGCGCTGTCGCGGTTGTCGGGACTGGTTTCGGCGCTTCTGTCGTGATCTGCGTCGCAGTCGTCACTTGCGTCGGTGGAGCTACTCCTCCTGACGTTGTCGGGCAGGCTATTGATTCCTGGCCGTTGCCGCAGTCCTTGACAGTGCAGCCGAAGTTATCAGTATATACCTTGCATGTAGGCTGGCAGTAGTCGCACAAGTTCAAGATATAACCGTCGTTGCAGCTTATTATCACGCAGCCGTTCTGGACGTATTTCTTGCACTCTACCTTATCGTCGTTCCTGCATCTTACCTGCTTGCAGCCATTGGCATCGCCATACACCTCGTAATCGAGCTGTGCTGCCTTGCATTTCTTCATCTGCTCCTCTACATTGTCAGGGCAGATTGCTGTCGGCGTGCAGTATGGCATCTTGCATCCGTTCTGGTCTGTTGTCCAAGAATATGCGTTAGGGCAGTTGGCGACGTTTCGCATGGCCCCTTCTTCGTTCGGGCATGCTATTGTAGGTTTGCAGTAATTTACTTTGCATCCTTGCTGGTCAGTCGTCCAGGCGTATGCATCTGGGCAGTTCGCCACCCTTCGCGCGAGCTCTTCGTCTGTCGGGCAGGTCGTAGTGCTCATGCAGTATTTTATCTTGCATCCCTGCTGGTCTGTGGTCCATGCGTAGCTGTTAGGGCAATTAGCTACCGTCCTTTCCACTTCTGCCTCTGCTGGGCAGGTTGTGGTCGATCCTTCTACGCAGCTTACTGCCTTGCACCTGCTTTGGTCTTCGTAGGTTATGTAGTCCAGGCCTTTGCCCTGGCATGCCCTGATGTCAGAGTTCAGCTGGTCGCTGGTCCTGCATGGCGATACTGCGGTGGTTGTAGTCGTAGTTGTCTGCACAGTAGGTGCAGCGACGAATGTTGCGCTTGTTGATCCGCCCTGTGCCAAGGCAGAAGCGAACGTCGAAAGAACTAGGCACATCAATAGTGCAATATAGACAATCCTCATTTTGTCACCTCACAATTCTTTTTACACCACCTTACCTATAGTTGTTTATATATTTGTTGCCCTGCAGACCAAAACCCATTTAAGCATCTTGTTTTCTTCCAGCAGTATGATTGTCAACCCAACCCCGCCGAACGTCTCTCCGAGCATGGAAGTCTCTGCATGTTTCATAGAGTATGGTACGCAGTTCCTGTTGCTGCTGCGCCAGGACCATAAGCCTCAAGGCAATACATGGGGCATGCCTGCGGGGAAGCACAAGCCTGAAGAATTGTCAGTCAATGGCGTCGTCAGTATCGATGCTGTTGTCCGCGAAGTAGAGGAGGAGACAGGCATCATTCTCCATCCCGGCACGATGGACTTCTTCCGCTCGGTGAATGTCCGCTACCCGACTTTCGACTTCGTCTATCACATGTTCAGCGAAAGGTTTGACGGGAGGCCTGGAGTCCGTATCGACCTCGATGACAGCAAGGAATCCAGGTGGGTGACTCCAGAACAATCTTTGCTCCTGCCTTTGATCCCGGACGAGGATGCCTGCATAAAGATGTTCTACAGGTTATGAATTAGTCACCTTCAGAGGACATTTCCAAGTTCAAAAGCAATTTATACCTCTTGTTCTCTCCTCATCATCCATGGCAAGGATAATTATTCCATGGGTTGGCGCGGACCCTGCGTACGATATTGCATACATAGCAAATCTCAATCTTGCAGGTATTGACGTCGAAGTCATCGAGGATGCGGGCTCTGCGATATATCGCCTGATGACAGTCCCGTACAGGCTTATACTGACTTCTCTTGAGCTAGCGCCAGGCATGGACCGCATCGACGATGATGTTGACCGCATCATGGCGGGAGGCCATAATTTTTACAGATATTGGCGGGTATGCGAGCATCTTATCCGTCTTGTGAGGGATAGTGATGCCAACATTGATACGCCTATACTCGTGGCAGATGTCTATTCTCTGGGGATAGAGCACGGCAAGAGGGGGACTGTCGACCAGTTCTGCCTAAGGGCTGGCGCCAGCGAGTATGTGGACAAGACAGAAGTCAAGCCTGATGGTCTTCTAGAGATAGTCCAGAAACATATTCAGATGCCCAGAAAGGGATAGATACTTCACCTATCGAACACTGTCCTTCGAGGCAGTCCGTTCGTTATCACTATGTTGTTCTGCCCGTCGTATTTCCTGCCGTAGCTCCCTTGCGTCGCTATCCTCTCGCGTGCTTGCTCGTTTATCTTTACGCAGACGTCTTTTGCAGTGTCTGGTGTGCTTCCTGGCGGTAATAATTCCACATCTATCCCTTCAGGGCTTTTTGTCTCGCCGAACATCAGCATTAGTTTCTTATCCAGGGTTGTTCCGTCCTGGTATCCTGTCAGCGGCACTCTGAACCGGCATACCCTGATATGCTCTATCTCTCCCATCGCCCCGTCAAGGAAGAGGAAGTAGTCTCCTTGCGCATAGTTCGCTTCCATAGCGTGTAGTTGTCGCGTCATCATATAAAAAGTTTCTTCTGTCACAACATCAGGACTACTCCAAAAATTTATATACTATTACCCCCAGGACGGGCTATGATGGTTATCGATTCACTGATGACTGTCCCACTGTAAAACTGTGTAATGGGGTGTTCCGATATGGCAATGTTCAGTCCAGATATGCTGGGTTTTGGTTCTTTGGCAGCGTTGGCCGCGTTGGGCGCAGCGATGATACTATTGATGTTGGTCATCAGTGCAGCGTTGTATGTCTATGCTGCGTTGGCTCTTAGCACGATAGCGAAGAAGCTCAAGCACAAGCAGCCTTGGCTCGCTTGGATACCTTTCGCGAACATCTCGCTTATCCTGATGATGGGCGGATTCCACTGGGCGTTTGTATTCCTGATCCTGGTGCCTATCCTTGGATGGCTCGCGTTGCTTGTCCTTGCGGTGATAGCTACGTGGCGCATATATGAGAAGAGGCATTATCCTGGCGCTCTCGCCTTGGTGCCGTTGGGAGGTTTCATCCCGATAATCGGCTGGCTTGCCGGCATCGCGAACCTTGTCATCCTTGGCTTGGTCGCCTGGCAGGACAGGAGATGATTATTTTTTTATTTTTATTTTTTCTTTGAAAATGCTGCCGCCTAACTTTTTCTCCAAGAAGCCTCTGCCAGAAAAGCTTCCAGAGGGCATGCAGAAGATAGTCGAGCAGCTGAAAAAGTGCAAGACCAAGGAAGAATGCCTGAAGAAGGCTTACGATGTGGTCACGAAGAAGTATCGCGGCTATTTCTTGAGGACTTATCTCCGCGTCTGGGAGTTCTTCCGCTGCGACATCGACCAGTTATGGGACACGAAGGATGATTTCATCCATTGCAACAACGTGAATTATGTCCTCCGCACGCTTCTCGTGAAGAGCGGCAAGTTCAAGGAAGAGGATATACTCCCGAAGAACACTCTTGTCGTGATATCCCCTCATCAGTATCTGCGCATCAGATTAGGTAAGGATAGGTTCATCGACGTGGATTCGTGGGGAAGGGCGCACGGCATAGGCCTTGGCGACTATGGCCACGGCTTCCATATGACTGGCCACGAAAAATGATGGTGAATTAAATCCCCACATTAATTATTATATTTCTCCGGCCTACCAGATTGTAAGATAAATAGTTTCAAGAGAATATCTGGAAGGTGAGAATATGAGACAAGAGCTAGCGAGAGCTCTGCCGGTTATAGGCGAGTACATCCCGACGATGCAGCCCAGCTATGCTGACTTCGAGGAAGTGATGCAGGCGCATCAAGGAAGGACTTTTGCAGACGTGAAGTATGATGGCTACAGGATGCAGGTGCATCGTTCAAAAGACCGGTTCAAGGTCTTCACCAGGAACGGCAATGAGCTGAACTACGAGTGTTACCCTGACATAACAAGGTTGGTAGAGCGTCTGCCCGTATGCATCGTAGAGGCCGAACTAGTCGCCGAAGGCGCGAACCATAAGAAGATGTTCGACAAGGTCAAGAAGAGGTTCAGGCGGGAAGGCATAAGCGAAAAGTCGATGAAGAAGTACGCAGAGAGCGGCATAATCGACGATGTCCCTCTCCACCTGCGCATATTCGAGACATTGAGATTTGAGAAGAAAGGGCTTCTCTACACTCCGTTGGAAGAAAGACGCAAGATAACAGGGTCTTTCGACATAAAGGGCATCGAGCCTGCAGAGTCGACCGTAATAACAAGTGCAGAGGCTCTTGAGTCCCTCGTCGAGCAGACCCTGAAACAAGGCCACGAAGGCCGTGTCTGCAAGAACCCTGATTCATTGTACCTCCCTGGCAAAGCGACGATTGACTGGGTGAAGTTCAAGCGCTCAGAGCCATTAGACCTCGTCGTAATAGGGTTGTACAAGAGCGATAAGTTCGGTCAGGACCGTCCTTTCACTTCTGTATTGGTCGCGGCTTACAACGACAAGACAGGAAAGTACGAGACCATGGGCAAGGTCGGTGTCACCAGGAAAGGCCTTGCAGAGGAGATCGACGAAAGGATAAGAGGTTACATCACAGACGCACGTCCTGAAGATGTTGTATTCTCAGACAAGCTTGACCGCGACGCGTTCAGGAAGTTCGTGCCTTCAAGTTACATCAATCCAGAGAGCTCCGTTGTCCTTGAGGTCAAGGCGATGAACCTGAACTTGACAGAGAACTGGCAGACCTGTGGTCTCAGGGACGGAAAGGCTTTCTCGATGCGCATCGGCTTCGCAGAGCAGGTGCGTTACGACAAGACAGTCAGGCAGGCCACGACGACAGATGCTATCAGGATACTTTACAGGCTTCAGGAGAAGCAGGGTGAGAAAAATGAAAGTTCCAAAGCTTGAGAAGAACAAGGAAAAGATAGTTGAGTTGCTGACATTGACAGGCAGGCAGGGCATAGACACCCTTGTCGACTGGCTCATGACGACGGATTTCTTCACAGCTCCAGCATCGACAAGGCTGGACTTCCATGGCTGTGAAGCTGGAGGTCTTGCGCAGCACGCCTTGAATGTCTACGAGGCGTTCGAGATGAAAGCTAGCCAGTATGACCTCGGCTTGAGGGAGGATGAGCGTACGATAGCGTCGTTGTGCCATGACTTCTGCAAGATAGGCCTTTACGTGCCTAACCGCCTGAAGTCTGGTGCGCTTTCAGAGGCCAAGCCTTACGTTGTCCAGGACGACTTCCCTCTCGGTCACGGCGAGAAATCCGTATTGATTGTCAGCCGCCATATAGAGCTTACGAATAATGAGGCGTTGCTGATGCGCTGGCACATGGAGCATTATGACGCAGAATGGGAGAATTACAAGGAGCGTGTCGAGAGGGCTTGCCCTGCGATACACGCGTTCCACGCAGCTGACATGGAAGCGAGTAAGTACCTTGACGTGAAGCTCAGACGCTGAAATTATTTCTTATCTTTCTTGATTCCGTTCAGCCCTTTCTTCTTGAACTCCGAGTAGTTGTTGAGGAAGAATAGCATCGCCTGGGCCCTGTCTATGCCTACTGTGTCGAGGAGTAGCTCGAAGTGTGTCTTGTTGTCCCTATGCGGCTGCTTCTGTATCAGCGATTGGTAGCAGAAGAACAATGACTTTCCGACTGTGTCCGAGTCGCTCTCGGTCAGTCCTATGCCTGCGAATTCCTGGATCTTGTCCAGCAGCGGCCTGAACTGCTTATGGTTCAGCTTTATGGTTATCTGTTTTGTCAAGATACTTGCCTTTTTTCTATGTCGAGAACTGTTGTGATTATTAACTTTTCGGCCATTTGGTGACCAGTGGTTACTAGACGGGTCGCCTTGGTTCACATCTCTTCCGGCGCCTTCAGCCCCAGCAGGTATAGCCCGTTCGCGAGCGTCTGTCTTGTCGCGTCGCACAACAGCACGCGTGCCTTGACCAGATCGTCGTTCCCTGCCTTGAGCACAGGGCACGAGTCGTAGAAGGAGTTGAACTCCTGCGCCAGGTCTATCAGGTGCTTGGCTATTGTCGACGGCTTGTACTGTCCTGCTGCATCGATGACGACCTGCTTGAAGTTGTGTATCTTCTTCATCAAAGATTTCTCCTTCTCTTCTACGAGCAGGGAGTAGTCGATGTTGTCGCTGACTTCCTTGCCGTACTTGCGCAGTATCGAGCAGGTGCGCGCGTGCACGTACTGCACGTATGGCCCTGTCTCTCCTTCGAAGCTGAGCATCTTGTCCCAGGAGAACTCCATGTCCCTTATCCTGTCATTGATGAGGTCGCCGAATATTATCGCTCCGATGCCGACCATCTTCGCGACTTCGTCCTTGTTCCGTAAGTCAGGATTCTTCTCTTTTATTATCTTCTTGGCGAGCTCAATCGCCTTGTCCAGCACCTCTTCGAGGAATATGATGTTTCCTTCGCGTGTCTTCATGCCGACATAGTGCCCGAACTCGACGTGGACGAGGTCGCATTTCCTTTCTCCCATCATCTCGATTATCTTGAACAGCTGCTGGAAGTGGAGCTTCTGCGGAGATCCCACTACGTAGATCAGTTTCGCGGGCTTGTATTCATGCAGCCTGTAGAGCGCCGCTGCGATGTCCCTTGTCAAGTATGTGGATGCCTCATCGCTTTTCCTCACTATGCCTGGCGGCATGCCTTCCCCTACTTCGATGACAAGCGCACCTTCGCTTAGTGTTATGAGGTTCTTTTTCTTGAGCAGCTCGATCATCTTGTCGAGCTTGTCGTTGTAGAACGCTTCACCGTGCCATGAGTCGAAATGCACATCTAGTTCTTTGTAGTAGCGCTTGAACTCGTCGAGGCTCAGCGTCTTGAACAGCTCCCACAGCTCTAGCGCCTTCTTGTCGCCGTCTTCGAGCTTCTTGAACCACGCCCTGGCCTCGTCGTCGAGCTCTGGCTGTATCTTCGCTTCCTGGTGGAACTTGACATAGATGTTGAACAGGTGTGTGATGGGCTGCTTCTCGAGCTCTTTCTCGTCGCCCCACTTGAGGTATGCCACGATGAGCTTGCCGAACTGAGTGCCCCAGTCTCCGAGATGGTTTATGCCTACTGATTCGTATCCTGCGAAGTTATGTATCCTGTAGATAGACTGACCTATGACTGTGCTTCTCAGGTGTCCGATGCCGAATGGTTTCGCGATGTTCGGGTGTGAGAAGTCTATCGCGACCTTCCTTCCGTTGCCTATGTTGCAGCTTCCGTACTTGTCTTTCTTCTCGAATACTTCTTTGAGAGTCTTCTCTGCGAGCTGTCCTTTCTTCACGAAGAAGTTGAGGTATGCCCCGACATTGTCCACATGGTCGATCACGTCGTCTGGCCCTATCTTCATCTTGAGCCATTCCGCTATCTTTGGAGGAGCTTTCTTGAGCCGTTTCGACAGCACGAAGCAGGGGAATGCATAGTCCCCCAATTTCGGGTCAGGCGGGACTTCGATCACAGACTCGTCTATGCCTTCTGGCCCTGTCTCGTCGATTATCTTCTCGATTATGTGCAGTTTGAACTGGTCCATCTCATCCCTCTGGCTTCTGCCTGAGCTTTTCCTTGAGCCTGTCTCCGATGGTCTTCATCTTTGACCTCTTTATCGGTGCCAGCGCCACCCCCTGGTGTTCTGCCAGCTCACGTATATCATTCCTTATGTCCATAAGCAGCGTCTGCAGGGTCCTGTATTCTTTCCATCTGAGGTATAGAATTATGAGGTATATGCCGAACACGCCTCCTATCAGGATCTCCAGCTTGTGCACTGTCGAGCTTATGGAGCCGAACAGGGGCAATGTTGTCAGGTTAAAGTCCATAAAATGATTCACCCTTTTCAGCGATGTCAAAAACCACCGGTCACGGACGGATGGCGTGCTTAGTTTAGCGAAGCCAGCGCGTGGTTTTTGACACTCAGAATTCCACCAATAACCGGTGGTTTCTGAGCGCAACAGACTTCCACGCGACCACCAATCCGCCTAGTGGAATTCTGTTGTTTCAAGCGGGGTATGTTTATTAAGTTATCGTTAGAAAAAGCATTAAAAATGAGATAAAAAATTAGACTTCTTCTTCCTCTTCCTCTTTTATGGCCACTGCCTCTTCCACTCCGCGGAGGAATGCGTTGCCTTCGGGATCCTCTTCCTCGTCATCTTCGTCAAAGGTGACGTCATCTTTTGCCGCGTCATCAACTGATGACTCATCTTCATCATAGTCTTCCATAGGTTATCACCCCTTTGGGAATTGTGTTGGCGGTTTTCATGCGTAGTATAAAAAAGTTTCGTCTCTTGCGATATATATTTTATATAAACGCGCATACCACCATCTTGTGACATTTTCTCGTCGAGAACACTGGTGACTAATCAAAAAAGAAATAGGATGGAAGGTTATGTCGTCAGAACCGGCCGCCAAACAGCCTGCCGAATCTGCTCTTTCTTGGCGTGGGCTGTGCAGCAGGTGCGGGAGCGTTGCTTGCGTCGTACTCTGCGAGCATCCTCCTCAGGTTGTCGAGGTCGGTCCTTATAGTCCCGTCCTTGTCCGCCCTGTATGCTGCGACGTATGCCTTGAACCTTGCAGTAGTAAGGCGTGTTGAGAATGGTACTTCCTCATGCCACAATGTGCATGCAGGTATTTCTCTGCCATTTACAGTGACCTCGCTGGGCAGGTCTGTCCCATTGCTGACTTTCCTTCCTGTGACTATTGTTGCGAGATCCTCTTTCGTGCCCGCGTATGGTGTGACATCGCGTATCCTGCTCAGGACAGGTATGCTGCCGACTTCCCGGTTCCTGTGTCCTTCGCCCAGGTAGAACAGGTATGGCACTCCTGTCTTTGAGTGGTCATCCCGCTCAACGAGTTTGGGGTTCACGACGTAGAGTGCTGCGACTACCCCTTCAGCACGCAATACAAAATCTGCGATATCTGGCATCTTCTTCACCTGTGTAGATTTATGATTATCTTTGGATATTGATGGAAAAAGCAGTTTAAAAAGGTTTTTCCCGTCTTTCTTCCTGATTCCGCTAGAAAGGCAACCTTTTTTAATCATGATTTCTCCAGGCTGTCGCATGCGCATAACAATCTCTGGCATGCCTGGCTCTGGAAAGACTACTGTGGCGAGGATGCTCGTCGACAGGCTGAAGCTGAAGCACCATTATATGGGTGCGATACGCAGGAACATCGCGAAGGAGCGGGGCATAACCCTTGATGAGCTCAACAAGCAGAGCGAGTCTGACCCTGAGACAGACAAGCTGGTTGATGACTATCTCATAAAGCTCGGCAAGACCGAAGACAACTTCGTGGCAGAAGGCCGCACTGCTTCTTATTTCATCCCCCATTCTATAAGAGTGTTCATGGATGCGGACCTGAGAGTCGCGGCAGAGCGCATCTTCAAGGACATGTATGAGAAGGGCAAGCTGGAAGAGCGCAATGAGAAGTCAGGAAGTACTGTCGATGAGGAAGTCAAGAACCTCAAGGCAAGGATAGCTTCTGACAAGCTGCGCTACAGGAAGTATTACAACATCGACATATTTGACAGGGACCTATACGATCTCTGGATAGACACCACGAACCTATCGCCAGAGGATGTTGTCGATGAGATTCTTGCGTTTATAACCTCATCTGGACAAAAGAATTCTAAACAGTAGGCAGCGCCACCGCCAATACTTGCTTAGGCAGTGCCGCCGCCACTTTGCGGAGCGTTTCTTAACAGAGAGAATCCGACCGACAAGGGGGATGTCCAGTTTCGAATGCTGCGGCATTCGTAACTTCTCACAAACCACTTGGTTTGAGAGACTCACGGGGAATGTCGGTATCAGTAAATGACTCTATGAGCGTAGCCTGGCGCGGCACTGCCCGTTTAGCTTGGCGTGGTGCTGCCTGCCTTTTTAATGCAGCTAAGCAAAAGAAAAAAGTTTAAATATGCGCCGTCAATGAGTTAGTGTATCCTTCTACGATTTTTAAAGCGTGGTAGAGGGAGGTAAAGATGGCAGAAAAGGTAAAGAAAGGCGATTTTGTAGAGATTGACTACACAGGCGTATTGAAAGACCTGGGTATGGTATTTGACACTACTAGTCAGGATATTGCAAAGAAAGAAGACGTATTTGACCCTAAAATGGCTTATGCGCCGATTTCAATCTGCGTAGGCCAGGGCCAAATCCTTCAGGGTCTTGACTCTCATCTGGAAGGCCTGGAAATAGGCAAGGAAAAGGAGATACTTTTGCCTCCGGAAGATGCCTTCGGCAAGAAGGACGCGAAGCTGATGAAGCTCGTGCCGACTATGGCATTCAAGAAGCAGGGATTCGCTCCAGTCGCGGGCCTCCAGGTCAATATCGATGGCTCGGTAGGCATCATCCGCACAGTCTCAGGCGGCCGCACTATCGTTGATTTCAATCATCCGTTCGCAGGCAAGGAAGTCATCTACAAAGTCACGGTCAAGCGCATCTTGACAGATGACAAGGATAAGGTCATGGCCCTTGTCGAGCTGGCATTGAACCAGAAGCGTGATTCGATCAAGATAGACATGACTGACGGCAATGCCACGATCACAGTCAAGAGGATGTTCCCGAAGGAGCTCTTCGACCTGCTCGAAAAGCGCATAACCTCGCTTCTGCCGCAGGTGAAGAAGGCAGAGTTCAAGGTCGAGGAGAAGAAGCCTGAGGAGAAGAAGGCAGAAGTTAAGAAAGTTTAATATCGCTGTATCATTTTCATTTACTATTAACCAAAGAGAGGGTGCAAGAGGTTGGACAGCTTTATTCAGGAAACAAGGAAGAGAGTAGAGGAGGCAGGCTCGCTTTCGCCGAAGGTCGGTGAGCACAGGATGTCGGTGAAGAGCGAGGTCGATGCAGAGCTTGAGGCATTGCTCGTCAGGCAGCTGGCCCGCATAAAGGTCGTCGGCGTGGGCGGTGCAGGCAACAACACCATCAACAGGATAACTGAGGTCGGTGTGAAAGGCGCGCAGATAATCGCGGTCAATACTGACGCGCAGGACCTGCTCTATACCAACGCAGAGAAGAAGATACTCATCGGCAAGGAGATAACAGGCGGTCTTGGCGCAGGCGCCCAGCCGAAGATCGGCGAGGAGGCTGCCAAGGAGACTGAGACTGAACTCAGGCGTGTGCTCCAGGATTCCGACATGGTGTTCGTCACCTGCGGTCTCGGAGGAGGCACAGGCACCGGAGCTGCCCCTGTCATCGCAGAGATAGCTAAGAAGGAAGGCGCACTCGTAGTCGGTGTCGTCACGCTCCCGTTCGCTATGGAGGGTCAGCGTCGTTATGAGAACGCGGTGATAGGCCTGGAGAAGCTGGAGAACATCGTCGACACGTTGATAGTCATACCGAATGACAAGCTGCTGGAGCTCGCTCCGGACCTGCCGTTGCAGACGGCGTTCAAGGTCGTGGACGAGATACTCGCCAATGCCGTGAAGGGCATCGCTGAGTTGATAACCAAGGCAGGCCTTGTCAATCTGGATTTCGCTGATGTCCGCACAGTGATGGGCAAGGGCGGAGTGGCTCTTATCGGGGTCGGTGAGTCTGACTCTGAGAACCGTGCTGTGGAGGCTGTCGAGAAGGCGGTGAATAACCCGCTGCTGGACGTCGACATAAGCGGGGCGAACGGCGCGCTGATAAACATATGCGGCGGGCCTGACATGACCCTGGAGGAGGCGAGGAAGATCGTCGAGACAATATCAGACAAGCTCGACCCTGACGCCAAGATAATCTGGGGCGCGCAGATATCAGAGGACCTGCGCGACACGATCAGGACATTGATAATCGTCACGGGCGTCCGCTCGACGCAGATATTCGGTCCAGAGCGCAAGGTCTCGGACAAGAGGAAGCGCGAGATGGAGTCCGAGCTTGGGATAGAATTCGTTGATTAGAGAGGGAATGAGAATGAACATCGCATCGTGGCCTGGAAAGATCAAGGAGTACGCCCTGGAGTGCAGGCGTGTGCTTAAGATAACAAAGAAGCCGACAGCCGAGGAGTTCAAGACCATAGTCAGGGTCTCCGCCCTTGGCATGCTGATCATTGGCTTTGTCGGTTTCGTCGTTGTATTGATAAAGGAATTGCTGCTTTGAAAGAGGGTTATTGAAGATGGCTGAAGAAGGAAAGGATTTGGAAACGAAGTCAGAGACTGACCAGATAATAGAGGAGTTTGAGGCCGCGAAGAAGCGCGACGAGAAGGCCGCTGCCGAGGAAAAGGCTGAGGAGAGTAAGCAGAAGACTACTAAGGCCAGGAAGAAGAAGGAGCGCGAGGTCGTAGAGGAGAAGAAAGAGACAGAGCGCGTTGGCCCTTTCATATTCGCCCTCCGGACCACTGCCAACCGCGAAGACCAGGTCATGGACTTCGTGACTAGCAACATAACCAAGAAGGGCTTGAACGTATTCTCAGTCATAAGGCCTCACGGCATGCGCGGTTACATATTCATAGAGGCGGCTACAAGGCTTGATGCCGAGCAGGCTGTGCATAACATACCTTATGCCCGCGGCATACTGCCGAAGGACATAGGCTACCATGAGCTTGAGCACATGATCGAGCCTGTCAAGCGCGAGCTGAGCATCAGGAAGAACGACATCGTGGAGATAATCTCCGGCCCGTTCAAGCGCGAGACCGCGAAGATCACGCGCATAGACGAGCAGAAAGAGGAGGTTGTCGTCGAGCTTGTCGAGGCAGCTGTCCCTATCCCCATAACCTTGAAGATAGACGCTGTCAAGGTCATAAGGCGAGAGACAGAAGAGCAGTAATTATTTTTCATGTTTGTCCAGCAGCGCCACCGCGAGTTTGCGAGGCGTTGCGGCGATAACAGCGCGGGCGTTGTGGGGGGTTGCCCCCTACGGGGACACAGCCCCTTCAGCAAAACGCTCACACGCCGAGCCTCGCGTGGCGCTGCGGAATGTCGGCAAATGTTTTCATTTTCATAACCGGTCGCTTGTTGATTTAACCTGAAAAGGAAAATCGCAGGCATCCAACACGCAAGTGGGAGGAATGTAAGATGGCAAAGGAATCAGTCGATGTTATGGTTGAGGGCGGTAAGGCTACAGCCGCTCCGCCGCTCGGTCCCGCTCTGGGTCCGCTTGGTGTCAACATAGGAAAGGTCGTCGCTGACATCAACAAGAAGACAGAGTCTTTCAAGGGCATGCAAGTCCCCGTGAAAGTCACTGTGGATACTTCTACCAAGGAATATGAGATCACAGTGGGCACTCCGCCTGCTTCCGCTCTTATCAAGAAGGAGGCTGGCGTCGACAAGGGCGCGGCCAACCCGAAATTGGAGAAGGTCGCCGACCTGAGGATAGAGCAGATAATCAAGATCGCTAAGATGAAAGAAGATTCGCTCCTGGGCAAGGACCTGAAGCAGAGGATGAAGGAGATCATAGGCACGTGCCATTCCATGGGTGTGCTGGTCGAGGGCCTGCCTGCGAATGAGGCGATTGTCGCTGTCAACGGCGGCAAGTTCGATTCCCAGATCAAGTCAGAGAAGACTGAGTTGACTGCTGAGGAGAAGAAGAAGCTCAATGAGGAGAGGATCAGGCTGCAGGAAGAGATCAAGGTAAGAAGGGAAGAGTTCCTTGCCAAGGCGAAGAGCATCATGTCTGGCATGGAAGGCAAGCCTGCGAGCGAGATCAAGGCGAAGATGGTCGAGGCGGGCATACCGACTCTCATCATCAAGGAGCTCATGCCTTCTGCGAAGGAAGAGAAGCCTGCTGGCGGTGCTGCACCTGCAGCGGCTGGTGGCGCCAAGAAGTAGGTATCTTCTGTATCCTAATTTTTTACTTATTTTTCTTTCTTTAAAATCCTGTTTATAAGCCCCGAGAAACATTTAAATACCTGGCCGGCTAGGTAAATGGTGATATGGCGGGCAAGAAACCTGTCGTGAAGGAGTGCAACATCTGTGGCTCTGAGGTAGAGGCGGATGCAGATTATTGTCCTGAGTGCGGTGCTGATTTCTCAGGAGAGCTGAAGCGCGGGTATTGAAAGAGGTTACGCTGTGGCAAAGTTCGAGTGGAAGAACGAGGAGCTGGATGATGACGACTTGGACGAGCCCGTCTCTGAGGATACTGATTCTGAGGATGAAGAAGAGGACCTGAAGGATTCTGAGGATCTGGATTATTGATTGAGAGGTTTGAAAAACCCCAATATCGATTGTTTTTCAAAGCTCTTCTTTGAGAAGTTTGAGTAGATTTTATAGGTTATTCAAACTTCTCAATTGTCTTTGTCTTCTTTGAAAAGTTTCTGGTACCGTTCGTACTTTATCTTGAGCTTGTCCAGCATCGCGACTATGCGTTGTTTCTCTGTGCTTAGTCCTTTCCAGTCCAGCACTGCCATCTCGAACCCGTCTCCATTCTTCTCGACCATCTCTTTCAATAGTCTCTCATCGAGCTCGGCCAGCAGGTGTTTTGGGCAGATGTGTCCGACAGCGAAGTTGGAGTTGAGCATCAGCTTGTTGGCTATCTGGTTATAGTGCCCGCCTCCTATGACGATGACGCTCTTGCATCTTTTCAGGGGGTTGATCACGATGAAGTTCACCACGTTGGCTATCAGCTCGCCGGCGTCTTTCCTTTTCCATTCCGACTCGCTGCTGCCTATCTCTATGAACATGCATGGTTTCTTTATTGCTGGGCCGTGGTGCGTGCATTCCTGCGTCACTTCGAACTCCTCTCCTGTGTAGAGGTTGGATATCTTCTTCAGCGCTTCCTTCATCATCTGCGGCATCGCTGTGCAGAGTCTCTTGTCTGCGCCGCCTGCCTCTGCTTTTCCGAAGTTGCCTGGCACGTGGACTGAGAATGATTTCTTTCCAGCGGCGGATATGTGCCTTGTCGCGAATATTATGAAATCTCCCTCTACCTCTTCATCTATGCTGTCTGAGAATATGGTCTCGTTCTCTGTCGTGTAGAGCTTTATGCCTTCTTTGGCCAGCACAGAGCTTCCGTGGAACGTCTCTGTAGTCTCCCTGAAACCGTGCATATCCTGCAGCACTGACTTTATGTTCATGCCTGCGATGTCCTTCTGCGATACGATGATTGATGGTTTCATGGTGTTTGCGGCAGCGCTGTCCTGAATGCAGCCAGCGCCTTTTGTGAGGCGATTAGGTAAGATTATCACGCCCGTTGTCGGGGGTTGGCCCCTACGGGGGGACAGGGCCCTCGGCTGAAGAAGCGCTCGCCGAACCTGGCGCTGGCCGAGCCGTGAGGCGAGATTCAGGACAGCGCCACGATACCCTGACGAAATCTTTATATATAAAACTATCTCCAAAGCCCTTGTAGGAAAGTTTTAATCAAAAGGAGGTTAGAAGATGGAAAAGAGGCTCACGTTATTCTTGATAGCATTATTGGTACTTGCGGTCTTTGTAGCAGGATGTTCTGAGACAGCAGGCCAGGCATACCAGAAGACTGTTTATGCTCGGCAGAAGGCTGCTGCTAATCTGCAGGCTGCGCCTGTTGAGTATCAGGCTTTGCCAGCTACGCAGAATGCTAATTTACAGTATGCTGGTCCATCAGCGACTTACACTGCTCAGCAGCCAGGAGCTGTAGCTAATGTTGCTCCTGCTCCTGTTACCGCAACAACTATTCCAGCAGGTTCTGTTGCTGCCAATCAGGGCTATGTTTCACCAGGCGCTTACGCTAATGTCGGAGGTTCTGGCAGCGGCACTGGTGTTGCGAACACTGCGAGCAATGCTCTGAGTCCTTTCGAAGGCACCATCGTCTCGTCTGTCTGTGAGGATTCTGTGACATATGTTTGTGATGGCAATAAGCTGGTGAAGAAGACTGTCAGGACCTGCACCCAGGTCTCTCAGTGCCAGCAGACCTGCAGCAATGGGGCTTGCGGCTGCACACCTGAGAAGAAGGTAGTGGCTTGCCAAGGAAGTGTCCAGACTATACAGGTCAGGGATGCGCAGTGCCAGTTCACGACGGCATATGAAGTATGCCCTAACAACCAGGTATGCATCAACAACGCTTGCGGCACGCCTACAGGGCAGTGCACTCCTGCCTGTTCTAACACGCAGACCTGCCAGAACGGCGTCTGTGTGGAAAGGACGCCATCGTGCCCTCCAGGCCAGGTCTTGAGCAGCAATGGTCAGTGTGTGGCTTCAGGCTCAACGACGAATGTCCCGCCAACAAACGCGCCTTGCCCATCTTCGAAGAAAGTATGTCTTGACGACTCTAAGTATGTCTCCATTACTTATGCATTCAATGGCAAGACCTGCGTGGAGAGCCGTGCAGAGACGTCCTGCACCTCTCCCAGGAAGTGCGTTGGAGGAGCGTGCATGTGCCCGACAAATACTGCGAACTGCTAATCATTTTATTTTTTTATGATGTTCAAAGGAGGTAATTGACATGAAAGGGAAGATCTTGTTTTTGATATCATTGCTTGTCTTGGCGATATTCATCGCAGGCTGCAAGGAGCAGGCTGGTGAGGCTGGAGGTAAGCTGAAGTTCACGCAGTATGCTGGGGAAGTGAAGGCTCCGTCATACGGGCGGAAGGTCCCATCCTGCGCCGCAGGCACGTACTCTGCGTGTGAGGGGAATGTGACAGTGAAGACAGAGCGTGCTGAGGACTGCACTACTCGCGAGGTGTCTCGTTTCGACTGCAGTCCAGGATACTGTGCGTCTTCGTCAGGCACGTGTGCTGGAAGGAGCTGAGCGCGTGTTGATTGCGCGCCGAGGTCTTGCGTCACTTCGTACGGCAGTCCTGTTTGTGTTTAAGCATCGGCCTGGCGCAGTTTACTGTGATTTTTTTTATAATTATTTATTTTTTATTCCTGTTTTGGATCAAAGGAGGTAATTGACATGAAAGGGAAGATCTTGTTTTTGATATCATTGCTTGTCCTGGCGATATTCATCGCAGGCTGCAAAGAGCAGGC
>JAGVOD010000081.1 GCA_020052935.1 archaeon
ACATTCACCGCCGAACGAGGATACGTCAACGCCTGAAAGGCTTGACGAGGGAGCGAGGCGGAACGGGGATTATAAGGGGTCGCAACCCCTTATCTCATGCTAGTTCTTTATGATATCATCACTTCTGGTATCTTTGTATCTGGCTATATCAGTTATGCAGATGTATTCCTCATTCTTTCTGCTATAAAAAGAAATTTCCTTGTTCAAGACATTGATCTTTTCCATATTCCATCTTTCTCTAAAAATCTGTGAAACAAAGAAACATCTATTGCTTATAAGCCTCACGCGGGACTGTCCAGTGGGAAGTGAAGTGGCTGGTTAAAACACTGACGAGAGAAGCTGTAGGCGGAAACTTTCCGTAGTCCAGTGAGGATTGTTAATGCAAAATAGCTCTTCTTTATGAAATTCGGTGATGCTGACTTTTACTTCAGTAATCCGTTCTTCGCGAAAGCGGACATTTAGAGATATAGTCAAATTCTGAGCTGTTGAATGTGCTGCAGGAATCCGTATATGTGTCTGTATCAGAATTTGATATTCTATTGACTAACTAGCGATTGTCTGTCAGAAAAAGTGAAAAAAAGAAAAATAAAAAAATTAAGGTTTAGAAGATGTTTTTTTCTTCTACTTATTCAGTCGCGGGGGCTGCTTCAGTGACCGGGGCTACTGTGAACTCTGTTGCAGAAGTTCCAGTGACCTTGACCTCGGTTCCTACGAGCTTGCCAGCTTCCTGGTAAGTTTTGTAGTCTGCCAAGACCCTAGTTGCCCTAGTCGTGTCTTCAGCTTCCCATCCTGCTACGACGATTGCGACCTTCTCGCCGCTCTCGAAGAGCTTGACGATACCTTCGCCTTCGCCGAGTCCAGAGTCAGCACCGCATGCTGGATAGGTCTTGCCCATTATCTCCGCGGTTACGGAGTTGATGCAAGGACCACCCACAGTGATGACGTTGGCTGCAGTCGGGTCTGAGACCTGGCTTGCCAGAACGGCAGATCCGATCTCTATCCTCTGAGGCCTTTCCACTGTTATGGTGCCAGCGCCGCCTTCGACCGTGACAGTCTTGGAGAATGTCACGAATACCTGAGGCAAGAGCTGCTCCAGCGGATAGCTTATCTCGAGGCTGTCCGGATCGTTGTCCTCATTCATCTCTTTGATGAAGACACCGTAGTTGGTCATGCCCTGCTCGACATCGCTGTTGTCCTCAGGCGACTTGAAGCTCAAGCCGATTGCTGCGTTGGCAACAGTGTTCAAATCGAGCGATGCTTCAGACGCTGAGACGTTCAGGTTGATGTATACGTCTTCGTCAGCTCCTGGAGCCTCGTCGAAGTTGGCATCGTCTGTCCTCAGCATCAGCCTGACACCGCTGGCGCCCATGGCTGGCCTGTAGGCATACTGCGCTGTTCCTGCGTTCAGGTCGACTATTCCGCCGCCCTTCACAACAACATTCGGGTTATGTGCGCTGACTATGGTGTTGTCATCATCCAAATCGACGCACAACCTGAACTCTTCTTTGCCAGTTCCGAATCCGTTCCAGATGACAAAGTTGAAGCTGTAGCCACCGACATTGATGATGTCGTTACCCGGGTCGGTTGTTCCGTTGAATGCTGTGTACTGCGCATTCACAGAGCCGCCAGTGCCGATATCAGTCAACTGCACGATGTTGTTGCTCGTGTCGACAGAGTCGAACCTCAAGATCCTTGAGACGCCAGTGTCCTGAGCTGTGTTGTGGCCAACCAAGAAGTAATCATTCTTCTTGATGGTACAATTCGCGCTGACGTTACCAGCATTCAATACACTGGGTGACTGATCGAAGACGAACATGTCATCATCGTCACCGAACGTCATGGTGCTCAAAGCGCTGGTGTACAGATACCTGACGTTGCTGTACTCAATGCCTTGGGTGTTCGTGAAGGTCAGCCTGTACTCATCGTCACCGCTAGATTTTATCTGGATGAGCGATGTTCCAGGGTCTGAGAGCCCTTCGTATCTCATGTCCCAAGCATCTGCCAACATTCCTTCAGGCTCATCGAGCTTCTCCCTGAATCCCTGGCCAGGCGCGAGATAAGGCTCGTCGCCAGACGCACCGTCAGTGAACAGCCTGTACGAGATCTTGTTGATCTTTACCGTTGTCGACGTATTGGTGTAGGATATCAACAGGTCAGAGTCCTCGATGGTCTCCTCGTTGACTTCAGTCGTGCCGTCCCAGGTGTCTGCTAGGTACTTATCCACCAGAGTTATCTTGAACGCGCCAAGATAGAACTCGAGGATATCTCCGCCTGCAGTCTCTCCTGCCTCGTTAGGCAAGACTTCCCTGATACCGATTGTAGTACCGTCGTTGAGGATCTCGGTTGAGCCCTCTTGCATCTCCTTGGTGACTTCGCCGTTGATCTTCAGCTTGACCTTGGCATTGCCTGTGGCGCCTGCCCAGTCAGAGATGATCAGTGCTGTCACTTCATACTCCTTGCCCTTCAAGGTGTATGTCTTGGTCTCGCCTTCCTCGATCGTGTCGTGGATAGCGCCGCCCATCAACTTCAAGGTCACGCCACTGGATGTGCTCCAGAGTGCCTGGACAACCGCGAAATCCTCTCCTAGGATGTGCAGTGTCTCGTCCTCGAGGTCGTCAAGTGAGCTGTCATCAGTGTTGATGTCAGACTCGAAGCCTTCGACGAATTCCATTTCATACTGGAATGCTTCCTCGCCGTCCTTGAACCATAGGAAGTCACCGACATTGTCGTCATCATCCTTGGTGTACAAGGCCTTCGCGACAGCCATGTCTGTTGTGTTGGTGGCAAGTCCCCAGTTGAACCTCAAGTACTGGTTGACGTCAGTTGTTCCCTTGTCGTTAGACACTGTGAAGCTCTTCAGGGCTTCAGCGTCTGCTGCGTCCAAGGTCTCTGTGACGTTGCCGATGTACTCGTTCAATTCGAGTGCGTCGCCTGCTCTCTGTATCTTGACAGAGTCGCCGCCGAGTGAGACGCCTGACTCTCCAGAGACCTTTATAGTCTCCTTGACAGTCGAGCTGTACTGCAGGCTCATAGCGATGTCTGTGACACCGATTATGTCCGCAGGAGCTGCGTCGTCACCCACGACCATCAAGCCATTGAACATCCCGTCCTGTATAAAGGGTGTGGGAAAGTTGCTCAGGTCGTATGGGTTGGCTGTTGCTCCCAAGAGTGTGGTTCCCAACATGGAAACGCCGACTCCCAATGCAACAACCTTCTTAATTGCTTTCTTTACGTTCATTACCTAAACACCTCCGTGTTTACGTATGTGGGCATTTGTGTTGTCTTAGGTTGTGTTGTTCTGTAAAGAAGTTATTACACCTCTTTACGGTTGTGGTTATGTTTCGGTTGTCTTTGTTGCTGTTGTCATCGCTTAATACGTCGTCTTTGCAAGTCGCTAGTCTATGCTAATTGGGTTGACCATCAATTAATCTGTCTTATAAAGTTTTCGTAAGGAGGGGTTTGTGAAAAGCCGCAAGAATCGCGCGACGCTTTACCGCTTATGAATTTGCGTTGTATGGACTTTCATCATTTCATAGTAAGTACTCCCTGATGGGGGGTATTTAAGGGGGCTGTTTGTGGGCGAGCGACGAGGAATTGGTAAAGATTTGTTGGGATTGTTTTGGTTTTGACTTGTAAACTGTTTTCTTCTTCGATTATTGCGTTTTGGCAGCGCCACGCAGAGTAAAGTTACTGCTTCTACAGGCCGCAAAATCGAGGCCTCCTCGGCTCTTTCGACACTTTCGTGTCGTAAGCCTTCAGGCCGCTGCGCGTCCTGAAGTTCGCCTCGGTCGCCGCCAAGAATAATGCCGACTCGCAAGCTCGTCTGGCATTATTAAGCTTGCAAACCGGGTTTGCAAGCACGCCCGCCTAACTATTTTTTGCGAAGCTAATACATAGAAAACCAATCATTTCTATGACTAAATTCGCCGACTTCGCGGGCTAAAAGGCGGCGACGGCCTCGATTTTGCTATTGGGTCTATTGGCTGCTGGGCGTTGAAATGTTACTTTCTTATTAGGTGTTTTTTTAGGCGTATTATTTCTTTTGGCAACATTTAAATATGAGGCTAAAATCCGTGAAGTGTTTTTGTTTTTACTTTGTGGAGGGATATTAAAATGGAGGCTTCAAGACCTTTAGACGCATTGAACAATGCGCGAAACAAGCGCGTAATCGTTGAGCTCAAGAACGGCTCACAGATACTAGGCCTTTTAAGGGCTTTCGACATACACATCAACGTAGTGCTTGATGAGGCAGAAGAGAGGAAAGAAGGCCAGCTGCTGAGAAAGCTAGGCACAGCGTTCCTCAGGGGAGACACAATAATACTGATATCACCTGCGCAGTAAGCAAAGGGATCTTCGGGGTATCTTAGATGACTAAAGGAACAGCATCAATGGGAAAGAAGTCTGGAAAGAAGACTCACATCTACTGCAGGCGATGCGGCAAACACACCTACCACATACACAAGAAAAGGTGCAGCAGCTGCGGATTCGGCGTCACTGCAAGGAAAAGGAGCTATTCTTGGCAGAACAAGTAAATCGTTTCTTAATCTTTATTCTCTGAAATATGGGCGAAGATGGCTACTCTGACTCTGTGCATGATAGTGAAGGATGAAGAACAAGTCCTAGCAGAATGCCTGGAGAACGCCAAAGACATCGTTGACGAGATCATAGTCGTAGATACAGGCTCTTCAGACAAGACAAAAGAGATCGCAAAAAGATACGACGCAAAGCTCTTCGACTTCAAGTGGAACGATGATTTCTCAGCAGCAAGGAACTTCTCGCTCCAGAAGGCAACGTCCAATTGGATACTGGTCCTAGATGCGGACGAGCTGCTTGATGGGGCTGGCAGGAAAGAGATACTCAAACTCATAAACAACAAAGAGCACTGCCTTAAGGACATGATTGGGTTCAAGCTCGACCAGCGCACATACAACCTCAAGAAAGGCACTGAGCCGCGCAGGACCACAGACGAGAAAGAACTGAAACAGGCCTATGAAGGGTTCGATTCCAGCAAGGTCGTAAGGCTCTTCAAGAACCACCCGAAGATCAAGTACAAGAACAAGGTGCACGAGCTCGTCGAACAGTCAATACGCGACGCCAAAGGAGAGATTGTCGAGACAAGCACAGTCATCCACCACTTCTCTATGATGCGCGGGAAGAGGCAGGAAGAGAAAGAGCCCAAGTACGTCGACATGATATGGACGCAGCTGAAGCAGCACCCAGACAATCCCCGGTACAACCGACAGGCAGCGATAGCATTCATGGATGCAGGAAGGAAAGACCTCTCCATGAAATACTTCATAAGGACATTCAAGTTCAACCCGGAATACCCAGGCATACTGGCAGACATCGCCAAGCTGCACCTCGAGATGGGCAGTACAGAGAAGGCGATACGATTCTTCAACATGGCGATAGCGAAAGACAAGAACGACGTGTCATCACTCAACAACCTTGCAGTCATCTACATGCATCTCAAGAAGTATGGCATAGCAAAGCAGATACTGGAGAAAGCCCTGCAGAAAGAGCCTAAAGACAAGCACCTTCTAGAGAACTACGAAGCATTGAAGAAAAAGATGCAGGAAAAATAAAAGTAGCAGTGCCGTGCTAGGTTATGCTTCATCCTACAAAACCGAGGCCTGACTCGGCTC
>JAGVOD010000048.1 GCA_020052935.1 archaeon
GCGGTGCCGTCGTTATACACGCCGGCAGTTATCGTGACTATCTCGTTCTCTGCAGGTGTGTTGCTGCTAAATGTGATGTTTGTTGTGTTTATCCTAAGGTCAGGCGCGAATATTGTGCAGTTCACCTGAAGAGTGTCGGGAGCAGAGTCCTGGTCAGAGGCCACTGCGAAGTTTGCGTTGAAGCTTCCTGCGACAGATGTCGAGCAGTTGAATCCTGCGGTTGCCGTCTCTGCGTTGGTCATGCTGCGTGTCGTCCAGTTGGTGGTTATCCTTGTGCAATCGCCGCTTGCGCACGTCACAGCGACGTTCGTATGTGAATTGTTCGCGTATATCTGGCGCGTCCCTGTGAGCGTCGCTCCGTTTATCAGCGTGCTGCCGAGGTCTAGCGGCGTGGCAGAGCCGGGGTTGGTCCACTCGACGTAAGCCAGGACATTGAGCGTCCTTGTCTCGGGGTTTAGCTCATACGTGTAGCGATTCACGTCATAGCATCTTATTGCCCAGGTGTGGCTTCCTGGGAAGACATTGCTGAGCGTGAATGTAGAAGTGGTGTTCTCGACCATGCTCGTGTTGGTCTTGTTGACTGCGCCGTCGAACAGCAGCGAGCAGTTCACGATATTCCCTGCGTCAGTCGTGTTGTAGATAAAAGTGAAGCTGGTATTGTAGGTGCTGGTGGGATCCGCGGGCGAGAGTAGATAAACCTCAGGTATCATCATCGTCAAGTTGAGGTAGGGCTCGTTGCCTGTGGCGTACGTGTTCTCCTTGTCCTCTATGTACATCATCGAGCTGGTTCCCAGCTGGATGGCGTATCCTGCGAAGCTGTTCCCTTGGTTGAATGCAAGCAGGAAATTGCTGGCAACATCCCATGTCCACCATCCTGTTCCGCCGACCCAGTTTGATGTCAGGGATCCGCCGTATCCAGGGCCGGTGTCCCATGTCAGGTCTGTTTCTGTCCAGGAAGTCCCGGAAGCGGGATGTATGAAGAATGTCCTTGAAGTAGTTATTGAGTTAACATATGTCCAAAGGACAGAGCTGAGCACGTAGTAGCCTGAAGGCTCTGAGAGATTGAACCTGAACCAGGTTTCTACGCTTGTACCTCCAGATTTCCCAGTGACCAGGCCTTGGCTGTCATAGTTGATGGATGACGCTGATGAGTTGATGTACGTGTCGTCCATGTCATATATTATGTCTGTCTGGACCAGCGCGTAGGAGGATGCTGAGAATATTACAAACAGTAAGATACACAGTACCCAGTGCCTCTTAGTGATCCTCATCAATTCTCCCCCGAAAATATGTTTCTTGTTTAGCAGCGCCGCCAATGCCTTTCTCGGCAGTGGCACCGCGAATTAGCGAGGCGTTACGGCGATAACAGCGCGGGCGTTGTGGGGGGTTGCCCCCTACGGGGACACAGCCCCTTCAGCAAAACGCTCACGCGCCGAGCCTCGCGTGCCACTGCCCGTTAAGCGTAGTCTGGCGCGGCGCTGCGATTTGCTGTGAACAAGATTATTTCTTCTCTTCTTCTGCAGGCGCTTCCTTGTTGACCTGGCTTCCTTCCCCAGGCTTAATCTCCATCTGGAGGTATTTGCCCAGGTCAAGGCCTTTTGCGAACATGGGATTCTCCTGCAGTATCTTCGCGAATGCATTTGATAGCGTCTCTGCCCTTTCGAGCCTTGAGTCGAACGTGCCTTTAAGCTCGCCTTTCATCTCGTTGAATCCTGTCTTGAGACGTTTCAGCTCCTTGTCTGCGTCGTCTGCTATGCTCTTCATCCTCTTGCCGAGCTTCTCGATATCGTTAACGCGCGTCTCGAACTGCTTCGTGTCTATGAACTTCGCGCTCTTGACTTCGAGCTTGTCAGCCTTGTCGCCAATCTCCTTGATCTGGCTCTTGACTAGGGACATCTGGCCTATCAGGTCATTGAATTCCTTGAATGTCTTCTGTGACTCCACGAACACGTTCTCAACCCTGTCAGAATGCCTCTCGACAAGCGCAGTCAATTTCTTCATGTTCATGACTTCTGTCTTTACGCTCTCGCTGAGCTTCAGCACTTCCTCTATGCCTTTGAATACCTTCATCTGGTTGCGCATGCCCTTGAGCTGTTCCATGATGTTCTGTATCATGGCGTCCTTGCTCTCCAGCAGTCCGCGCAGCGCCTCGACCTTTCCGTCTGACTTCTGCACCTGTATCATGAGCTTGTCAGGATGCACTGACTCTACAAGGTCTGCTGCCTTTGTGACCTTGACTTCGAGGACGCCCATGTTTCTGTTGGTGTCCATTATCTGGCCGCGTATCTCTCCTATCTGCTCGTTTATCGTTGCGAAGCGTTCAGAATTGGCTTTCCTTATCTCTCCGAAGGATTCGAGCTGGGCTTTTATCTTGGCTATGTCTGCGACTGCTGCGCCGATGCTCATCTCAGGGTCGCCGCCTCCTCCGCCAGAGCTAGACGACTGGGCCTGCGACGCCTCTTCCGTTTTCGGTTCTTCTGTTTTTTTCTTGCTGAAAAGGATGCTCAGCACCTCTCTTTTATCTGCGAGTGGAGGATATTCCTCTCTCTAACATATTATACTCCTTGATTATGGTATATTTAAACGTTTTGGCCAGATTGGGGTTGGTGCGAAAAGGGCAGCGCCACGCCAGGCTACGCTTCA
>JAGVOD010000103.1 GCA_020052935.1 archaeon
ATTTTCCGGAAATCCATACATTCTCGTCGGAAAATCTCCGGATTTTTCTAGGAAATATTTATTAAGAGAAAAAACATATTGTTCATTATGAAGCGACTTGTTTTTACAGTGCATGCCCAAGAAAGGTTGGGCGGTAGGAAGGTCGGCGAGGACTTAGTCGTCTCGGCGATTTCACGTCCTGACTTTGTGGTTGTCAGGGGAGACGAGTCTGAAGCCTACAAGAGGGTTGCTGAAAAGTTGCTTAAGGTGGTGTATGTCGAAAAGGAAAGTTTTATAAGAATTATTACACTGTACTGGGTGAATGGAGATGAAGCTAAGGACAAAGTATGACGAGGAGGCCGATGCCGCATACATCTATGTGGATGAGGCAGGAAAGGTGGACAAGACCTTGCAGCTTGGCGATGGCATAATGGTAGATATCGATCGCCAGAAGAAGATTGTCGGGATAGAGATACTGAATGCGAAAAGCAAGATCCATATTCCTGGTCTAAGCAAAGTTGTAAGTTGATTTTCGTAAGATTTTCCGGAAATCCATACATTCTCGTCGGAAAATCTCCGGATTTTTCTAGCAAAAATTTATTAAGAGCAAAAACATATTGTTCAGTATGAGATTCAATTTCGGGCCAAGGGTGCTTGTCGTGGCGAAAGGTTTATATACCTATTCTTACTTATCTTACAAGTAAGAATTATGAAGGTGATACCATGTCTCTAGTCGAGATAAGAAGCGCCACGATAACTGACAAAGGCCAGATAGCCATCCCGCGGGATATGCGTGATGCTGAAGGCTTCAAGACTGGCTCGAAGATTGCCATACTTGCTTTCAAAGACCGTATCGAGCTGAGGCCGTTGAAGCAGGTGAGCGATAGGATAGCGACGGCAATCGCTAGCGAGAAGTCGTTGGCGAAGCACTGGCGCAGGAAAGAGGAAGATAAGGCATGGAGGAATTTGTGAAGGCTGGGGCGTTGGACGCGTCTAAGATCAAGGAAGTCGAGAAGGAGCTGGTGAGGATAATGACGGGATGATTAGTGAGAATCTTTTTCGTAATCTTTTCCAAAACTTTTATATATTCGCGGCAGTTCTTTCAAGATACTATGGGAGAGGCGATAAGAAACATTCTGGTGAAGTTCGAGCAGCAGCAGATGATGCTCGAGCATTTCAACAAAGAGCAGGTGTTCGACACCGTTGCGATAATGCTTTCTGAATCCAAGATTGACGATTCTTATCACTTGTTAGAGTAAAGCGCGTGCTTCTGGGTTTTTATTAGGATGACTTATTTGCCCAGCTAGCATGCTGAATGATTTATGTAGGATTAGCAGCACCTTACTGCTAAGAAAGGCAGTGCCACGCCAAGCTCCGCTTGACGCTTCATTACCTGAAGGCAGGTCACCCCCGTAGGGGGCGTCCCCCCGACCTGCGCGAGTAAGGCTGCGAAAGCCGCTTCGCAAAGTGGCGGTGGCACTGCCTTTGCAGCTCACGACGGTGCTGCTAAAATGTCAAATCATTTTGTCTCATTTTTGGGACGACATGGCTATGGTAAACTACAAGTCAGAGAAGATAAATGCTTATAATGGGGTTAAAGTGTGTTTAAGGCAAGAACAAGTTGTAAAAACAGGGTGATGACATGACTGAATATGACCGAGCTATTGCCGGTGCTGCATTGGACATCGGCGCGATAAAGCTGTGGCCTAAGCACGGGCCTTTCCAGTGGGCTTCTGGATATACAATGCCTATATATAATGACAACAGGATGCTTCTCGCCAATCCAGACCACCGGAGGCTTGTTGCAGAGGCTCTTCGTGCGAAGATAAGTAGCACAGGCGTCAGGCCAGACATGATTGCAGGCACTTCTACCGCGGGAATAGCTCCTGCTGCGTCGCTGGCACAGCTGATGGAACTTCCGCTAGCGATACAACATCAAGGGGAGGTCTATGTTTTCCATCAGGGGATGGTTGACGCCCTGAGTTTCGAGAGTGGGTTGGCTGATGGGGAAGAGCTTGTTGTCTCGACGTGCCCTTTCGCGATAATACCCGCGGTGATGGACGCCAACAATGCTGATAAGAGCTTTGCCTACGTCAGGCAGGAGCAGAAGGACCATGGCCTGCAGCAGCAGATAGAGGGGATAGTGCGCGAGGGCCAGAGGGCGTTCCTCATCGATTATCATCGGGGTAATGGGTACGCGGATATTGCCAAGGCTGCTCTTGAGCAGAAGGGCGTCATCGTGAACAGCTCTTTCTCTGAGGATATATCTGACATCCTTCGTCCTGCTGATGTCACTGGCAAGACTGTCGTCCAGGTCGAGGACTTGATCTCGACAGGCACGAGCTACCTGAAGGAGATTGAGGTTCTGCGCAACAAGGGCGCGGTAGTGGCGTGCTGTGCTGCGATATTTAGCTACCTTCTGCCTGAAGCTTTGGAGAAAGCAGAGAAGGCTGGCGTCGTTATCCTTCCAGCATTGACTTACCCTGTCCTGCTTGGTGAGGCCAGGTCGCGAGGGGTCGTCGACAAGGACAGCATGGCAGCATTGAATGATTGGATGCAGGCTCCGTTCGAGTGGGGCGAGAGGCATGGCTTCCCCCCGAAGAAGAAGTGAGGTGCAATAAAATGACAGAAGAAAAGACACGATTGATTGGGCTTGACAGGAGCATTATCCCTGCTTGTGATATCAAGACGCTGGAGCAGTTGGCGAAGGTGGTCGATGCTTGCAAGGGTTTTGACAGGGTCCGCGCATACAAGATAGGATTCAGCCTCGGCTTGAGGTATGGCCTGCCTGTTGTCGTCGCTGCGGTGAAGTCGCGGCACATAGGCGCCAAAGTGATCTATGACCACCAGAAAGCAAGCACAGATATACCCGGCACTGGTGCTGAGTTCGCTGACACCCTGAAGTTTGGCGGTGTCGACGCAGCCATATTGTTCCCGCAGTCAGGCCCTGTGACTGAGAGCGCGTACATCGATGCTTTGCATAAGGCTGGTGTGCATGTCATCGTCGGCGGTGAGATGACGCATCAAGGCTATCTTGTTGGTGATGGTGGCTTCCTTTCTGATGATGCCCCTAAGAAGATGTATGGCGAAGCTGCTCAGCATGGCGTGGTCGATTTCGTCGTGCCTGGCAACAAGCCCGATCGTATTGCAGAGTACCGCGAGTTCCTGGTGAAAGAGCATCACGTGACACCCATCTTATACTCGCCGGGATTTGTCAAGCAGGGCGGCAAGATAACTGATTCTGCCAATGCTGCGGGCCCGTTCTGGCACGCGATTGTGGGCGGTGCAGTGTATAACCCCAACAACAGGCCGAATTTTGACGACGTGACTGTGGAAGAGATCCGTGCTTCGCTGGAGCAGCTCGTCTCGAAGCTATGAGGATGTGAAATGATTGAAGATAGGCTCAGGATAAACAACAAGCTGCCGAGGTCGGACGCGCGTATAGTGACTGCGTCTGGCTGCCGCGCAACTACACTTGAGACCATACTTCTCTATTCCGGGAAGTTCACTGAGATAGCCATCTTCACGACGAAGAGCATAGGCCCCAAGCCGAATCCAGGCAACCATCCGCCGATATATTGCGCAGATACATCATCTTCCAGGGCGAGGCGCAACGCTGTAGGACTGGCGAATCCTGGCGCGGATGACTTCGCGAAAGAGCTGGCGTGGCTCCGCAACACAAGCCCTAATCTCGATGGCGCGATACTTCTCGGTTCTGCCTACGGCGGCAGCATAGATGAGATTGCTGGAGTGTGCGCGAGGATAGCTCCTCACGTCGACGCTATAGAGCTGAACTTCTCATGCCCTCATGCAAAAGGATACGGATTGGATACTGGTCGCGACGTCGATGCAGTGGCCAAGATAGTCAAGGTCGTCGCAGAGAGCACGAAGAGGGATGTGTTTGCGAAGCTGTCTCCTAATCTCGAAGACAAGGAGCTTGCGGAGATGGCAAGGTCTTGCGTAGATGCTGGCGCAAGAGGCATAACAGTGATAAACACAGTCGGCCCTGGAGAGTCTTATCTTCCAGGCACAAGAATACCTGTCCTTTTCAACCGCAAGGGTGGTTTTTCAGGCATCGACGTCAAGAGACGCGGCCTGGAATGCACTAAGATAGTGAGGGCGGCTATAGGTCCTTCCCCGTTGGTCATCGGCATGGGCGGCGTGTTCGATGGCAAGGACGCAAGTGACTATCTTGCTGCAGGCGCTGACTTCATAGGCATAGGTACTGTCATGGAAGGCATGGATGAAGAGACTCTTCGCGCTTATCTAGGATGCCTTGATTCTGATATCAGGGATAGAAAGAATTCTTCTGGATGGGTCTTGTCCCCCCGTGTCAATCTCAAGTACTCTCCTGCAGTCATCCGCTCGGTCCAGGAGCTGTCAGACACATTGAGGATATACAACTTCGACATTGCTGTCGCTGCAGGCCCTTGCCAGTATCTTTTCCTCGCAGTTCCTGGCGACGACAAGCATCCGACCATGGAAGCGCCTTTCTCTATCCCTCTTTCAGTCCCGTTAGGACTCGCAGTCAGGCGCTACCCTTCTGAAGGCAGAGAGCACCACTTCACGTCGAGATTATGGGAGAAGAAGGCTGGAGACGAGCTGTTCATCCGGGGACCTTATGGCATGTCTTTCATGCGTCCTTATGAGGGTATGATGTTCCTGGTCGGAGGAGGTACTGGAGTCGCGGCCCTCGCGTCGATAGCTTACCATTATGATGATTACCTCGCATTTGTCGGGGCGAAGACCAGGTCTGAGCTGTTGCTCCTCGACAGGTTCAGGGTCTCTTCGACAGCTACAGAGGATGGCAGCGCAGGTTATCATGGCCTTGTCACTGATTTGTTCGCGTCCCGTATTGACAGCCAGGCTGCTGCCGACGATATTGTAGTCACCTGCGGCCCTCAGAAGATGATGGAGAGCGTCGTCGACGTAGCCAGGAAGGCAGGTTTTCCTTATGAGCGCATCTTCGTCGTGATGGAGCCTCACATGAAGTGCGGCGTCGGCATCTGCGGCTCTTGCTCGCTTGGAGATGGCACGATCTCCTGCACAGATGGCCATGTAGTCACTGCTGACAGGTTCAAGGCCTTCGTCGATGCCCACAAGGTGAAGCGCAACGCGTGCGGAGGATGGGATTGATGATTGCAAATGCGACGACTTCGATAGAGGGGCATTATGTCGCTTCGGATGGCAGTGTCAAGCATGGCCTGATACATGTTGTCGACGGCATCATAAGTGAGGTTTCATCTCCTACAGGCAGCGCAGAACACACGTTCAACAAGAACTTCACCATCTATCCTGGTTTCATCGACATCCATGTGCATGCCCGAGAGTATCCCTTGCCGACGGCAGCCAGCGAGGCTGAGAGGATAAAGCATGCTGACCAGCTTGCCAAGGAGGATTATGAGAGTTTCTGCGCAGCTGCGATAAACGGCGGAGTGACTGCGTTCGCAGACATGCCGAACAATCCCCTCCCTCCCTGTGATGATGTATCTTATCGCGCCAAGTCATCGCTTGCCGACGAGCGCTGCACTATCGACCACGTGCTTTACGCTCTTATAACAAAGGACTCTGGGCCTTTCGGTGATAGGCCTTATAAGATATACACGCATGATTTCTCGCATGATGAGCTCGCTACGACGCTCGCGAGATACTCTGGCTGTTTTGTCGCTGCGCATTGCGAGAGCCGCGACATCATAGCTAAGCGTCCGGAACGCCCCACTAGTGCAGAAGTCGCTGACATCGCGAAGATGCTTGACCTTGCAGAGCGTTTCAGCCTGGACCTCCACGTCTCCCATGTATCGACGCGTGCGGGGCTTGAGCTGGTGCTCGGTTCAAAGAGCGCGGGCATGGACGTGACGTGCGAGACCACCCCAACTTATCTTTTCTGGTCTGATGAGAGGAAAAAATCTTATGCGAGGTCGGCCTGGCTCACAATGAAGCCGCCTATAAGGGCTGAGGAGGACAGGAGGCGTCTTCTCGTCGGTATTGAGGATGGGGATATTGACATCCTTGCGACTGACCACGCTCCTCATACGCATAAGGACAAGGAAAATGGGGCGTTCGGCATCCCTCTTGAGGATCATTACACCAACTTTGTCGGCTGGCTGGCGCAGCACGGCCTTTCGAGGCGCAGGATCGTGGATGTGTGCTCTGTCGCGCCGGGTGTTTTCATGCATCGCTTCACAGGAGATAGGTTCGGCAGGATAGAGCCTGGCCACGTCGCGTCTTTCACAGTTACAGAGCGTCTTCCTGCGATGGAGTTCCGCGAGAAAGGAGGATACCTGCCTATCAGGACGAGATGCGCCTGGTCTCCTTTCGACGGTGTCAAGCTCGGTAATGATTACATCCTCCACGCGCACGAGGTGTTTGTGAGGGGCGTGAGGATGAAAAGCACAGTCAATGCTCGATGAAAAGGTGGGGTGGTCACGATAGGCTTTGATAAATGTCCGGATGAGGTCTACAAGCGGTTTGAGGGCAGGCATATAATCTCTATACGTGATTTCGACAGGCAGGATATCGAGTGCATAATAAGCAACGCATTGTCGATGGCCGAATTGCTGAAGAAGGATCATCGTCAGGCAAGGCATCTTCTTGAGGGCCAGAGGATGGGTGTCATATTCTACGAGCCCAGCACCCGCACTGTGCTCAGCTTCGAGACTGCGATGGAGCTTCTCGGCGGCAGTGTCAGTGGCATCAAGGATCCGAAAGTGTCTAGTGCAGTGAAAGGCGAGACTCTTGCAGACACTATCCGCGTCATGGCGGGTTACTTCTATGACTTCTTCGTGATAAGGCATTATGATGAGGGCTCTGTCAGGCGTGCCAGCGAGCATTCGCGTTATCCTGCGAACAACATGAATGAAGGCAAGACTATACCTGCAATCAACGGCGGCGATGGCTCTAACCAGCACCCGACGCAGACTGTCTGCACTGACATGCCGACTGTCGTGAAGCACTTCGGCACTCTCGACGGGCTCGTCTATCTCTTCAACAACGACCTGAAGAATGGCAGGACAGTGCATTCCTTTGTCGAGGGTCTCATGCTTTGCAAGCCGAAGAAGCTGTATTTCTGCTCTCCGACGCAGCTTAGGACGCCTGAGAACATCCTGCGTGAATGCGCAGCGCACGGGATTGCTTTCGAGCAGATACCGCGTTACGAGGACGCCCTTCCAGAGGTTGACGTGTTCTATGATACGAGGCCGCAGCTTGAGCGTGAGCAGCTGCCTGACGACCTGAAAGGGAAGATACGCGCAGTCTATACTGTTAGGGCCGACGAAATCCGCTCCAAGGCGAAGAAGGAGATGATAATCCTGCACCCTCTGCCGCGAGACAGCAAGTTCAACTCTCCTGAATACGCTGTGGACTCTTTGCCTCAGGCACGTTACTTCGAGCAATCGCACATGGGTGTCGCTGGCCGCGCAGGATTGTTGTGCTTGCTTAAGGGGGTGAGACTATGACTGCTCCAACAGAACCTAGGGAATACATGAGGATCAGGCCGATACATAACGGCACTGTGATAGACCATCTTTTGCCAGGCACTGGATTGTTCATCCTTAACCTGCTGGACTATACCACTTTGCGTGTCACGCCAGGCCTTAACTACAATTCCGATCGCATACCTGGCGGCAAGAAAGACATAATCTACATGGAGGGTGGAGACCTTACTGCTGACCAGATGGGTGTCATCGCAGTCATCTCACCGTCTGCCACTATAAACTGGATTGTAGATGGAAAATTGTCGAGGAAGACGCATCCTGTCCCTGTACCTGATGAACTCGGCGATATACTGCTCTGCTCAAACGCGAAATGCACGACGAACACAGAGGGCGGGAGCCGCAGGTTCAAGGTCTTGCAGCAGCCTACTGATACGGATCCATTCAGGGTGTTGTGCAGGTACTGCGAGAAGGAGTTCTATGGTCCTCTTGTAAGATTCTATACGGGCCAGACCCTGAAGGATGTCAGGAGAGGAAGGTTCGAGTTCAGGAGGTAATATGCTGTTTGCTTAAGAGATGTTGAGGGTGATTTGATTTGTGTGGAATATTTGGAGTGAATAACATTGACCATGCGGTTGTTACATGCTGGCGTGGCATGACTGCGCTGCAGCATCGTGGCCAGGATGCCTGTGGTATGCATACTCATGATGGCGAGCGTTTCTATGTAAAGAAAGGCCGCGGTCTCGTGTCTGACGTCTTCGGCGAGGAGCATTTCGCTCGTCTTAAGGGTCGTGTTGCGGTCGGCCATGGGCGTTACGCGACTGCTGGTTCTGGTGATGACCGTGATATCCAGCCGTTTTACGAATCCAGCCGTATCGCGATGTCGATGGCGCATAATGGCAACCTCACCAACTTCGCAGACATCAAGAGAAGGTTCGGCAACTTTGCGTCTGACTGTGATCTTGAAGGGGTGCTGAAGGTTGCGCACACGCATCTTGTCTCTGAGTCTATGAAGAGGGAGATGCTTGCAGAGATAGGCAGGCTCGAGGCTAATTCTGCTTCAGACATCAGGGCTGCTTTGTCTTCCCTGGAGCTGTCATCGAGGGTCGATACCGCGTCGGACGTGACTATCGACCTGCTTTTCGGCGCTGTGAGGAATGTCATGGACGTCTGTCAGGGCAGCTACTCTGTGATAGCTTATATTCCTGGTGTGGGCTTGCTGGGTTTCAAGGATCCTTACGGGATAAAGCCTCTTGTCGTAGGTGTTAAGAGTACTGATAAAGGGCCCTCTTACGCGTTTGCGTCAGAGGACGTGGCGTTCCAGCTGCCTTTAGGCTATGATTTCATCAAGGAGATCGGGCCCGGAAGTGCGTTCCTCGCGAGGGATGATGGGCGTGTCATAGAGCGTACCATAGTGGATGGTTTTCCCCATTCCCCATGTATATTCGAGTGGATATATTTCGCTTCTGAGGCTTCCAGGATTGGTGGCGTCAGCGTGTCTGAGTTCCGTTACCAGCTCGGGAAGGAGAACGGCAGGCAGTACCTTGAGCGTGTGCCGAGGGATGTCGGAAGGGTCATCTGCAGCTATATCCCTTCTTCTCCGGAGCGTGGTGCAGAAGGGTTCTCTCACGTTACAGGGATACCGCGCAGGAAGCTGGTCATCAGGAACAACTACATGAAGCGCGGCTTCATACTCCCGGACAAGCACTCTCGTGAGGAGAATTCGATGCTCAAGCTGCCTATAGACTTCAGTGTCCTCGAGGATGTTGATACTCTTATCATCCTAGACGACTCTATCGTGCGTGGCGACACCTCGATGAGCTTCATCAGCCGCCTGAGGAGCGAGGCTGCGAAGAGGGAACTGCCTCTGAAGAACATTTACATGGTCGTCCTCGCCCCGCCTAATCGTTATGGTTGTTACTATGGCATCGATATGGCTGTGCGGCAGGAGCTTATCGCGTCGAGGCTTGGCAGCGTCGAGGCAGTGAAGGAACACATAGGTGTCGATTACCTCCAGTATCAGGAGCTTGACACGCTCGGCAAGGTCCTCTGGAAGCTCACCGGCCGTCCTGGCGTGACATATTGTGATGCATGCTTCTCTGGGAATTACCCGACAGGCCTAACCATGGCAGACATAGAGCGTGTCGAGAATGAGAGATTGGCAGACAAGGGAAGCGATTATTGACTGTGTTCAGTTCACTTCGCGAACTGCGTCTCGCCCTTGCCTTGGTATTGCGATCCTAGCGATGCGTCGCCGTATGCTTTCCCGACTCCGTTCGGGAAGAAGAAGACCTGGCCGAATCCTATTGCTGCTCCGGGGTATATCCTCCTGCCTGTCAGCCACTTGGGCTGTCTTGAGAATCCTCCTTTGTAGCCAGGGTCTATCCATCCGTCGCTGAGGCTTATCATCCCTGAGTTCTGGCCCCAGTCTTTCATCATGTGCTTGTAATCCTTTCTTCTGAGGCGGTCGTTGTACATCGACTGCAGGATGTTGTCCCAGAACCTTATCCCGACATTAGGAGAGAGCTCCATCTGCTCGATGGTCTCGATTATGATGTGTTCGAATGGCTGTACAATGTATCCGCATGATATGTCTATCTTCTCCAGCAGGTCTTCTTTCGGATAGCTGTCGCGCTTGCTGAAGTCTATGCCTCCATCTATCTTTCTCATCCTGTATGCTGTGTCGCTGGCGTGCACGAGCAAGCTGCCCCTTGTTGTCTTGATGCTTGGCGTTATCTTCATGTATCCTTCTCTCTGCAGCATCCTTATCTGCGCCGCATCCCTTACCTCGACGCCCATGTCCAGCGCCCTGACCTTCTCCCCTATCTCGAGTGGCTTGGGTATGTGGTCAGGGTCATGCATAAGAGTCCATAGGTAGTCTGCTCTCGGCCTCACCGTGAATATTGCCTGCGCCACCCTCTCTCCCTGGCTGAAGTGCATGCTGTTGCAGCTGAAGTTGCCTATCTCTATCTGTGTCCTGTCAGCGGCGGTGATGCAGAGGCCTGGGTGGTAGATGTATCCTCCGAGTCTCCTCACGCTGCTCCTCGCTTCCATGCTCGGGCAGAGCATCAGTGGCTGTTCGTTCTGGAGCTGGCCGAACCATAATATCTCTGTGAGTGTGGCTGTCGATACATATCTTCCAGGGAATGTGCGCCTGTTGAGGAACGCGTGCTTGAAGTTGAATCCGTCCTGTTGGCTGTGTTTTATCGGCTCTGTCTCGTCGACTTCGTCAAGCACCAGGTCAAGAGAAGCAGGTTGTATCCGTTTCCTGTCTTTTTCAGGGTCGAATCCTGGCTCTATGCGTATGAGCCCTGCAGATATGGCATCCTTTATGCCCCTGTCGCTGAGTATCCTCGTCGGAGACGCTCCTCTATTGTCATCGTCGTAATTGTAGGGGTCTGGTAGTGATGTCATCTCAGATTAACCTTCTTTCTTCTCTCAAGCACCATCTTGTTGCCATAGTGATAGGGTTTGCCTTTGGCTTCTTCACGAGGTAGAACGAGCTTACAAGACCGTCATGGAACCAGTGTCCGTAGAATTCATTGCCCTGCCTGGCTGCTTTATACCTGACTGGCTTCGGATCTGCTTCTGAAGTGCATCTTTGGGAGTCATATGTCTTTACAAATTCTATCCCTCGTGCATTTTCTGTTCCTGTGAACGTCGCACTTCCGAGGCAGTCTTCGATGGTGCCGGATATCTTATTTCCCTTTCTTTTTCTGACGAACATCTCGAAATATCTCTTTGACGGGAAGCAGTAGTCCCGTATTCCTACGTAGTCGGGGGTCGCGTCAGTTATCCTTCCCTGCTCCATCATGTGAAGTGACCTCTCAAAGCAGATTCTGTCATACACTCTGTGCGGGTCTGGCACTGCATCCGGCTCGAATGTTGTGGTGGGGTCGTTGACGTCCCTTACTTTCATAGTAGCATATCTGTCAAACACTATTCCGTGTTCTTTCTCGATAGCTTCCCTGTTCGCGACCCAGAAGTCGCTGTGCCCGAGGCCGACGATTGCTGCCTTCACCTGTTTTTCCTTGATTGCGCGAAGGAGTGCGTTGTCGCGCTCTATCCAGTGTATTTTTTTTGCGAGCAACGCGCATCGCGTGTTCCTTTCGTTGTGGCGGCACAGGCGGGCGTGATAACTGACCTCACTCTGGCCTTCATCGCAGAATAGCTCTTCCTCTCCCTGCTTCATTTCATCGACACAGGCTTGGTTATATCTTTTCCAGACCTCCTTGTCTTCAAGTGGCACTGCTTTGAGGGATAGCGTCCTCAATCCTAGCATCAGCATCCACCAGAAATGGTTTGAGGCAGAATCGTAATGTGAAATCTCCTTTGTTTCTGCCTTGAATGCGCGTTGCTCGCGGTCATCAACGACCTCTTGCCAATCTTGTTTATTGAACCATTCGACTCCGATGCGTGCGCCTTTGCCAAGATCCAGTAGGTCTGTGAAAAGGGCCCTGTTCGGTTCTATGTCTCTGTGTTCTGAAGAGAATAGCTGTATGCGTTCTACGTGGTGTATTGCGCCGTAAAGCCTTACTTTCTGAGGTTCTGGAGAGGACATTCTGCTTGCTTCCTCACCTCTCATCTTCTTACGTCGAATGAGGGTTTATATTTCTTTCGTCAGTGGCAGGTAAAGTTTATAAGCAGCTTTTATCTCTCTTCCGTTATGGTCTATTCGCCTGCTGAGGATTCTTTCCTCATCAAGAAAGAGGTGG
>JAGVOD010000089.1 GCA_020052935.1 archaeon
CTTGTCGCTGAGTTCAGGCATCTTTGATTGGTATGCGCATGCCGCGAGACTCTTGCCAGCTATCCTGCCGAACACTGCTGCTTCCAGCATCGAGTTGCCGCCGACACGGTTCGCGCCATGCACTGAAAGGCACGCGCATTCGCCTGCTGCGAAAAGGCCTTGCACAGGATTGGATTTCTCGTCGAGGACATTGCACCTCTTGTCTGTGGGGATGCCACCCATGGTGTAGTGCGCTGTGGGCTTTACTGGTATGGGCACGTCGAAGCAGTCTATGCCTGCGAAGTCCAGCGCGAGCTGCCTTATCTGCGGCAGCTTCTCGAGTATCGTGTCTTTGGATATGTGCCTCAGGTCCAAGTGGACAAAGTCTTTCCTCTTTATGCCGCGTCCTGCCTCTATCTCTGACTGGACTGCCCGGGCTATCACGTCGCGTGGAGCGAGCTCCTTCCTTACGAGATCGTATCTCTGCATGAACCTCTCCCCGCGGTCATTTATCAGGTATGCTCCTTCTCCTCTTGCGCTCTCGCCTATCAATATCCCGCTCGGGTACAATCCTGTCGGATGGAACTGCACGAATTCCATGTCCTGCAGCGGTAGGCCTTCCCTGAACACCAGCGCCTGGCCGTCGCCTGTGCTGCTGTGCGAGTTGGAGCTGAGTTCGTATATCCTCGAGTAGCCTCCTGTCGCCAGCAGCGTCGCTTTGGACTTGAATAAGAACATCTCGCCCGTCTTCAGCTCCATCGCCACCGCGCCCTTGCAGGTGTTGTTCTCGATGATGAGCTTCAACACGAGGGATTCATCGTATATCTTGATGTCTTTCTTGAGGTTCTGCTCGTACAAGGTCTGAATTATGGTGTGTCCTGTCTTGTCTGCTGCGTAGCATGTGCGTTCACGGGACTGCGCCCCGAACTTCCTCTGAGCGATGCTGCCGTCCTCTTTCCTGCTGAATATGGTGCCTAGGTGCTCGAGCGAGATAACTGTGCCCTTTGCCTCTTTCGCGAGAAGCTCTGCTGCGTCCTGGTCGACGAGGAACGCCCCGCCTTCGACAGTGTCGCGGAAGTGCTCTTCCCAGCTGTCGTCTTCGCTTAATGCTGCGTTTATACCGCCTTGCGCAGCGACAGAATTGCTTCGTAACGGGTGCAGCTTGGATACTATAGCGACGTCACACTTGCCTGCGCATTCTATCGCAGCCATCATGCCGGCTATGCCTCCTCCGATGATGAGAACGTCGTGAGACAGAGTCTTTACCATGCACCGTCGGATAAGACATTTGTTTATAAATATTGTGAAGAGGCCTAACTAAATCCCCAACAGGTTCTTCTCGAACACTTCGCATCCCAGGAAGAATATTATCACGTAGAGGAATGCGAACGACCAGAACTGGCTCGCGTCATTCGCCAGGACCGCGCCGGTGAAGACTGCTGCGACCAAGACCAAGAGTATCGAAAGGAAAGAGTAACGCTCAGCGAGCCTGAACATCGAAGACAGGAAAGCCAGCAAGATTATGAGGATGACGCGGAACAACACAGTGAGACGCTCTGCGGTCATGAAGACCATCAGCAACAAGATGAATATGAAGAAACAGACCCAGTATGCGACGCGTTTTATCTCCTCAATCTCCATGCAGGATGCAAAGAGCTGATTGAATAAATAACTTTTTATCGGAGCAAGACAGCGCGTAAACCTACTTTTTGCAAACAAACTGTCTTTCCTTTTACTATTTTACTGAAAATAAAGACCATTTTCTAATTAAGCTAAAAAAACAACTGGCAAATCTTATTAATAAAGAGCGATTTATACCTCTCGTTAGCACAACCTATAATATAGTCAAGATCCGGGGCCTGCAAAAAGTTCCTCCAAAGCTCCCCTAAAAGTTTGGATGTTCAATCGCAGGCTCCCGGGTCGGTTTTCATGTTAAAACGCGTCCAGGTGCCACAGAGACAAAAAGGGGTGACGTGCTTTTATTGTCTCCTCACAGTGGTGACAAAGCGAAAGTTTTATAAGGAGAAGCAAAACACCAACGACAGTGTTGAGGGATAGAAAAAATGAACGCAAATCTTGATCAAAGAGTGAGCCTTTTCGGAGAGCTAAAAGCAGAATCATTCTATGAAAAGGCAGACCCTGAAGCTCCGGAAAAAGCAGCAGACGCAGAAGCGCTAGCCAAAGCTCAAGCACACATAGCACAAGGCGGATTCATACCCACAGCACCACAGCTCGTGCGGGACAGGATAAACCAAGAACCTTCAGATATGGTCTGGATGAAAACATACACGACCATGACAGAAGAGCACCAGGGAACAGCCGGCGGCAAAGGAGCACTGCTCATCGTGCACGGCGACACAGGGATCCTCACACCAGAAGCGCTCACTTACGCAGTCAATAAACGCGCAAGCGTCAAGGCAAAGTATGACGCAGCAATCGAAGCAGAGCAGAAATATGACCTGAGGAAGGACCTAAGAGTGGCAAAGTTCGCAGAGCTCGAGAGCCTCACATACGCAGCATCACTCAGGACCCGGGCAGGACTCATCGACGCAATCATAGCAAACTCTCCACAAGATCAGCTCAAGATAATACCTATAGAACAATATCTCACGATGAAGACAGTGCCGTACAGGCATGCAATACTTTTCGAGATAGCAGAGATGGGAGAAAAGCTCGTGCAAGAGCCTTCAGTAGAACTCCCGCCTGAACTCGCGAGGTTGTCAAAGAAGTCTGCGCCGGAGCAGAAAGAAAAGCAGTACGGCCTGAAGGTAAATGGCAAGGTCTATGTGCCTGAACTGATACAGAGCCTTGAACAAGCTGCAAAAGATCCTCTGTTCATAGCAAGGGCAGACGGAAAAAAGAATGCAGAAGGAATACTCAACAGGCTCGCAGGGATGGGCCAGCGCCAAGTAGGAAACTGGCATCACTTAAGAGATTACAAGCCCACGCACCCTGTAAGCTACAGGCTACAAGTCGGAGGCCAGGACCTCAGCTACGGATTCTGCCCGCATATCATCGGCACGGACGCAAGGATAATCGCGATAAGGATGACGCCAGAGATTGAAGCCGTCGCGAGAATGACATACTTCGACATCGGAGCAGCGAACGGCAATGGCAACGGCAAGAGAAAGACACCGCCTGAGGGTATGCCTGCACTGATGACGCCAGCGCCACAAAGGCCTGCAGCGCCTGAAGAGATGAGGGACAGCCGCGAGACGATCGGGCCGGGCGAGATCGAGGTCATACTGACAGCACCGCCTCTACCGATACCTCTGCCAAGGACGAGAAAGATAACTGCAGGACTCCCCCCGCCGCCTCCGAAAGGAAACGGGACGAAAATCTAGATAATATTTTTTTATCCTGATATTTCTTTATCCTTTTGCCATCTCCCATATCGACCCAAAGTATGCGCTAAAATTCTCTGCGACTTCCCGACTATGGATCAATATCCCAACCGGCTTTTCTCTCCACACAGTTATCAGAACCTTATCCCTGAAAATATCAATATTCCCAGGGACCGGGAATGGAACATATCTTTGTCGGATAAATTTCGGGGATTCTTTGGATAATCCTGTATTCCTATAGTCTTCATTACTTATCCCATCAGCGCGTATCCCTAGTCTTTGCATAGATGGCCACGTTCTCCTGTAAAAACTATCCGCCCTCTCATAATATAGAGGATCATGGACATAGAAAAACAGTTCTTTTTCACCTCTAACAGCCCCTTTCAACAGGATATCAAACGCAGTCCTCAATCCTTTCTCCCCAATGAAAACTTCAGTCTCTTCCCTCTCTCCAACAGATCTCGTCAATCTCTCAAGATGCGGAAGCAGACTCTCAAATGTCTTCCTGCTGTCTTGCAGTTCAGACTCTTGCTTCTCCAGATAGTCCCTTATCCTCACAGGTTCAACGGCCTGGAAATATTTCGTCTTCTCCTTCACAACAAAGCTGACAAAACCTTTATCCTGGAGCCTGCCGAGTATCTCATATATGTTAGAATAAGCCACTCCCGACTTCTTCACCAGGGGCCCAACAGTCGACGGTCCCAGGCTCAACATAGCCTCATAAACCTTAGATTCGCCTTCTGTAAGGCCCAATCTCTGTAATTGCTTCTCATACATTTTTCCAACATCAAGATCTTCGAACATATAAACCTTTCTATTACACACCCTGTACAGGGGTGATAACATATTAATATAGGATGTGCCATAAATTATCAAGGGTGAAAAAATGCCACTGTGCGGATTCAATAAGGAGATGTTAGAAGGCATGGATAAGTTCCACGAAGGGTTATTGGAAGCCATTGCCAACAAAGAGTCCCTCGGACCTGAGGACAACAGCGAACTTTGAGGAAAACAAGATGCCCTGGTGCGGATTCAATCAGAAAATGGAACAAGGACTATCAGGATTACAGACCGGACTAGTAGAACACGGAATAATCGACAGGTCAAAAAAGAAAAGCCAGACTCATGAAGAAACGTTGCAAAAAGAACTAGATGACATGTCCAGATTCATGAAAGAGACGAATAGAATAAAAGATCCGGAACTCAGAGAGCTAACCGAAACACTTACAAAATATGCCTGCGCATTCTATAAGTTGATTGAAAAGAGAGGCATCAAAAATTACAAGAACACGATACAATCCTTGAACAAGTTCTTCTGGGAGATGGACAATAAATACTATGGAGAATTGGAAGGGAAGCAAGATGATATGAAACAGCTTGCCGACCATCTCAATACAATCAGGGTTTAGAGGGAGAAAATGCCACCGAGCGGATTCAGCCAAAAAGCCATAAATGGTCTCCTCCAATTTGTAGCCTCTTGTTACGAAGACCTTCTGCAAGAGATCAAAGACGGTAAACATGCCGAAGGAGAGGCAATAAAGAAGGAACTGGATAATATTAACGAGTATCTGACGAATTTCAAGCTTTAAACTACCTTTATCTCCTTGACTTCGAAGTAACGCCTTATGTTCTTCTCCATGTTTCTCAGGTTTCTTGCGTTCTTGCCGATGAGCAGGCCTTTTGTCTGCAAGTCCTCATGGCGTATCGTGACGATGCCTTCCTCATCCTCTGTCACGTCGTTGACCCTCAGCGGGTATGCCATGTTCTTGATGAAAGTTATCTTGTCAGGCGCGAACTCCACTATCTTTATCTTGCGGTTGTAGGCCTTCTCCAGCCTCTTGACATTCGCGCTGCCCTTGCCAAGCGCCTTCCACAGCTCACCAGGCAGGACGATGAACACAAGCCTGTCCTGGACAGGGTCATCAAAGAAGTCCTTCAGCTTAGAATAGGTGATGGACTCAAAGAGAGCCATCTTCTTCAATATTTCCTCGTCATAAACTATTTTTGTAGCAGTCACGTTCATACCTAAACCATTTATTTCAGCAGGCCCATCACCGAGATGGCGAAAGGCTTCTTGCAGACATCGCCCAGGTCTATGTTAGACATCTGGGTCTCCACTATCTCCACACCTGAGAGAGAAGCGTAACGGGCGACATCTTCCCTGGCCCTGTCAGAGCAGTTGGTAGCGAGGAAAACCTTCGCGAACTTCCCGACCTTCATGCCCTTCAGCGTCTCGTCAGCGCCGATGACAAGCTTATTCTCCTTCAAAAGCTTCTTTATGTCCTTGATCATATCCGCCATAATCAAACACCCTTGCCTCTTATCTTAGTCAAAAGCCCAGGAAGCCCCGTACCGACGGGAACAGGCTGGTTCAGCATCACGTTCTCAACGACAGAGTTGAGCTTGTCCTCCTCACCCACCAGGGCAGCGGAGATTATATGCTTGATAGGCGTCTCGAAAGATGCCTTCGCCAAGACAGACGCCTTGTCGCTCACGACACCATACCTCGTGACGCCCTTTATGTCGCCAGAGTTGCACATCATATCCGCGACGAGCATCATGTGGCGCTTGTCTATGTTCAGGCCCTGGTTCTCGATGACCTTGAACACCTCGGTTATTATCGCCTGGCGCGCAGCCTCTACGCCCAGCACGTCGGCGATCTCGCAGATGTTATTGGTAGTCGTCTGGTAAGCATCGACATACTCGCACTCGAACGCAGCCTTAAGGTTCGAGCCGGCAGTTATTATTATGAACTCCTCGCCCCTTTTCACAGGAAGCACCTGATAGACGTCCTTTATCCCTGAGATGTGGATGTCCTTGATCTTCTCCTTAAGCCTGTACAGCTCATTCAGGCCGTCATCCTTGCCTGTCTTTATCGTCAGGACATTGCCCTTAAGCTTGAAATTAGCCTCCTTCAGCGCCTTCTCAAGCGCCTTGCCGACCTTCGGCATGTCGAGACCGACAGCC
>JAGVOD010000037.1 GCA_020052935.1 archaeon
AGAAGTAGCTTCCCGACCTTATATTTCAATCGCCAATTCACCGTCAGGTCTTACGCTGCGGCTCCAGACCTGACGAACTCTTGGCACTCTTTAGAAACAGGAATACGATTGAATTCTTAGGTATTTGGGAGCACTTGAACAATCCTGATTTTAATCCCATCGAATTCGATGGGTTTAGAAAGCAAGACGCCTTATTGCATCATTTCATTCATTGATTTTAGGTTGTAAAGGATGACTCTCTGCAGTACAAGAGACAGCTTTTTGTCATCCCTCTCTCTTGACCCTTTTGTTGAGGACAGGTACTCCTCCAAAAGGCCTAGCGGGATGTCAAGCATCGGGAATCTCTCTGCTCTTAAGAGATAGAATGTGATTAACCTTGTTGTCCTGCTGTTTCCGTCGATGAATGGGTGTATGTGCTGGAATTCATTATGAAAATGTGACGAGAAGTCAAGTATCTCTTTGACTGTCTTTTTCTTTCTAGAGGCGAATGAGTTATACTCATCTAACAAAGCGTCCAATTCTGGACCAATCTTATCAACTGAAGCGACCTTGAAGTCAGGATTGCCTTTGATATGGACTGGAACAGTCCTGAGCTTTCCGGCAATTTCCGGCCTGTGCAGCATTGCAAGATAGTGGTAATTTAAGATGGATTCTTTTGTCAATGGCTTTTTTTCTTCAGAATCGCTCACCATGGCCTGCATTGCTTTTTGGTAATTTTGGACTTCTTGTACAGTCTCGACGCTTAATTCCTGCGGAATTACGTGGTCCTTCAGCAACTTGATTGTATCAGGCAAGGTTATAGGGTTTCCTTCGAGATTCAGGCTATGGTGGATGAATTTGATTTCGTATTCTTCCATTATTTCAACATATCTTCTATTGTTCTTTTTCCTTAACTTTAGGAACTTCTTTGATTCAGATTCAATCTCATCAAGATATCCTTTTTCAGGACATTTTGGGCGTATTAAAGAGAATCCAAAAAGCCCGGTTAAGTCCTTAAGAAATTGGTTGTAAGGGATGGTTGCTTCTAATGGCTTCCTGGAAAGTACAATCAATAAACCATATTTTGAGAGTACTGCCACATATTTAGCAAAAGTTCTTGGGTTCAGCTCAAAGTCAGTTATTGAAAAACGGGGTTTTGAAATGGCCTCGTGTATGAATCCAGCGATATTTGCGTCCAGGATTTCATTATGATTGATCTTGTTTGCGATACAGAATTTGATGATATTGAACAAGGACTCATTTTTTGTTGATCTTACCGCTTGAAAGCCATATTCATTTTTAGCGACAAATCTTCCTTTTTCAAGCTCTTGAAGCATCTTGTAGATGTTGTGGTATTCCGCATCAGACTTCCTGAAAGCTTGGACTATTTGTTGAGGCTTGAGGCTTGAGCCTTTTTCATACACGTATTCAAATATGTCATATTTTGTGACCATACCTGATTATAATACAACCACCTTAATAAATCTTTCTATTTTGTATCAAAAGTTAAGGATTATTTGAATTTTAGTGCTAAATGACTTCATTTTAGTACCACCAGGATCATGTGGCCATACGACCAGGAAAGACAGAGATGTTATAATCATCAGGCACCCCATACAGAGAGAAGATGAGAAGTTGAGTATCCTGAAGTTACTTCTTTCACAGATATGTTTTTATATGCGCTGTGCTTTCTTTTAAGTATGCGCGCTGTCGGGGAAAGGAACATTCTGGATGATTTTTGCATAGGTTTCTGTAGTGTTGTTGAGAAGCATTGTAAATATATTGTTGTCTCAGGTTTTGTCGCGATCAGCTCTGGCAGGAGCAGAGCGACTGAAGATATAGATATGATAATTGAGAAGCTCTCTTTAGAGTCGTTTTCTAAACTGCATGATGACCTTATAAAACACGGTTTTGTGTGCATGCAGTCTGATTCCGCTAAAGAGATATTCTCTTACCTTAAGGATAAGACGTCTGTCAGGTATACTCTTGCAGATCATCCGCTGCCTGAGATGGAAATCAAATTTGTCAAGGATGAGTTGGACGATTACCAGTTGAAGACCAAAGTGAAGCTACCGTTGACTGGTTTGGACATCTGGTTTAGCAGTATTGATGTGAATGTTGCGTTCAAGGAGGAGCTTCTTAAGTCAGATAAGGATCTAAAGGACGCTATCCATCTTAGGAGCGTATATCCTGAGCTGGTTGACGAATCAGAGATAAAGCACCTCAAGTCGATGATAAGGAGGTTGCGCCTATGAGCGAGGAGATCGACAGGTGGGTAAGATACATGAAGGAGCATCCTGATACCTGGAAAAGGGAACATACAAGATTCATCAACGCCCAGTTCGAGAAGGCAGAAGATTTCATGAAGCGCTTGCTTAAAGAACCCAACGGTCGTGAAAAGATAATCAAGGCATACGACATAAAGAACATCAGTGGATACAAGGGTCTGCTAGAGAAGACTTAGCTTTTGTTGCCACTACACCTCTTCTGCCAAAAACACGTTATCCTTGTCCTTGACTATCCTTGCCTTTATCGTGCCTTTTGTCTTGTTGCCGCCTATGACTGATATGACGCGCTGCTTTGCCACAGCAAGCATTTCATTCTTCATCCTGCCAGGGCACATCAGCTCTGCCTTCACCACATCTCCTTTCCTGAATGGCGGCTCCAACGTCCTTGTCTTGTAGGCAGTATGCGATTTGAACCTCAGCTCTGCTCCAGAGTATTTTTCCCAGACGTCGAGCTGGCTGTAGAACTCTTCCCAGTCGACTTGCTTAGCTGCCTTCCTGCCGAGCTTGTGCATCATGTAGTTCTGCACTCCGACTTCTGCGTGTATCTCTTTTGCGAAGCTGATTATCTTGGTTATCTCTGCGTCATTCACGCCTTTGAGCCATACTGGCGCGATGACGAGCCTTATCTTCTTCGCGACATAACGCGCAATCTCGGTGACCTGCTCTATATTATATATGTCCGTGCCTGCTAGCTTCTTAGCTTCTTCTGGAGTTATGGCGTTGAGCGACATGTTTAGCTGGTCTAGCCCTGCTTCTATCAGCTCGTCAGCGAGTTTTTTTGTCAGCAGCGTGCCGTTTGTTATTATTGATATTGTGCCGACTTGTTTTATCTCCCTCAGTCCTCTGACGAGCCGCGCCATGCTCGCGTAAAGGAGCGGCTCTCCGTGAGTGTTGATGAACACGTCTATCTTGACTTCCTTGTCTGCCTGCTTGTACCTGATGACTCGCGCCACCTCATCAATCAGGTAGTCTGTCTCGACGACAAAATCCACTACTTTGCGCGAGGACTTCCCTTCGTCCACAGAGCAGAATATGCAGTCTATGTTGCAGCCGGTTATCGGCTTGACCTCGAGTATGTTCGTGCCCCGGTCTACTATGCCGAAGTATAGCGTTCCAATCAGGGGTATCCCTGAATTCCTATGTACATATATTGCCTTGTGGCCTGTTAGCGTGCTTCTCAGGTTGTTGAACGCGTTAGCCAGCAAGGGCTGGAACTTGTTCTGGAGCTGTTTTTCAGGAGTGTCTGGGAAGTCTATAGCGCCGTCTTTTATCCTGAACCGGCCTATCCTCTCGAGGCTTTCCTGGTCTATGCTGCTCTCGAATATCCTCAAGAATATCAGCCTGGCGCATTTATCTGACTTATCTGACTTCTCGAATTTTATATCCTCGAATTCAAGTCTTGACATGGTGTTCAGTTGTTTAAGTTACGGTCAGGTTAAGTGTCGACCTAAGGAGGGCTAAGCTGCGCCCTACCAATCGCAGCCCGGTTACGCCCAGGCTGCGTGCAAGGTGTGGCGTTCCGCTCACTTTGTTCGCTCCAGCCACACGAACTAATGTTTTTCCGAAGGTAATATGTAAAATCCCAATAATTTCCGTGACTAAATTTGCCGCTGTCACGGCCTGAAAAGGCGGCGACGACTCAAGCTATGCTTGAGGAGTCACAAATGCTGACATTTGAGACGGTCGCGGCTTAGCCCTCCTGAAATAAACTTGATTATTCCTTTGTTTAAGTAGGTTTATAAAATGCTTTCTTTTCTATGTTCTCCTGCAAGAGTAAGTTATAAAAACAGAGGGGATTTCACACAGCATCAGGGGGTGTTTAATGGCTGGAAAAGATGTGGTCATCACTTATGAGACCCTGTTCGAGATGCTTCGTCTTGAGAAGAACAGGGAGGAGCTTCAGAAGGTCTCTCCATCTTTCTTCACTGATGTCCTTGGTTATGTCGACGAGAAGAGGCGGGCGTTTGGGTCCCGGCAGAACCAGGAGGTGCTGTTCTCTGCTGATGACAAGGATAAGATCAGGCTTGAGCTGGACAACATAAAGAAGATCCTGAAAGACCTGTATGACCGTCGTGAGAAGAAGCTAGTCAGCATGGCGCTGAACAAGGCCAAGACCGGCGTGATGCTCATAAATACGTCTAACATGCTTCCTTCTGAGAAGCTTCTATTTGATGCTCTGGATACCACGTTGTGTGAGTTCAGGAAGAGCACGCTGTTCAAGCTTGCAGCTGGAGAGATTCCTGATGTCGGTTCATTGCACAGCAGCCTTCTTCTGAAGCTGAACAGCCTCACCATCTCCAGGATTGAGGAGCAGCAGATTCAGCAGGCAGAGTCTACTAGGATAGATGCCTTGCGTCAGGAAGAGGATGGGACCGATGGAGTCACGTTCCGCAGGCTGGAAGAACCGAAAGAATTAAAAACAACTCCTAATTTAAGTGATTCTAACGCTGCTTCGCGAAAGGTGCGCTTTTTGGCCCCTATTGAGGAGATAGTGGGTCCTGATTTGCAGATTTATGGCCCTTATGACAAAGACGCCGTAATAACTCTGCCAAGGGAATTAGCGCGCGTTTTGGTCGAAAAGAAGCAGGTTGAGGAGATTTGATGCCTTAAAAGAGGCGTTTAAAGTCGTTTCAGGTTCAAGGTGTTTTTAAATGAAGATTCCGAAACTCATCAAAAGGTATTGCCCGCATTGCAAGAAGCATACTGAGCACAAGGTCAGCATGGCAAAGAAGAAGACTCCTGGCTCTACACACCCTCTAGGCAAGTCTGCCAAGAAGAGGCGTGGTTTCGGCAAGGGCATGGGCAACCTAGGCACTCGTGGTTCTAAGCCTCCGTTGACCGGCTGGAAGATGACCGGCAAGAAGGGGAGCAAGAAGACCGACTTGAGGTATGAGTGCAAGGTCTGCAAGAAGACCCACACGCAGCGTGAGGGTTTCCGTTCCAAGAAGATTGAGTTCGTATGAGGTTGCTAAGATGAAGAAGGTTTTCAGGGAGCCGACAAGCAAGTTCATCAAGATCCGTTGCCCTAAGTGCAAGAATGAGCAGATAATGTTCGGCAAGACTTGTACGACTGTCAAGTGCCTTGTCTGCGACAAGCCTCTTGCAGATTCTACTGGCGGCAAGTCCAGGGTGAAGGCAAGGATACTTGAGGTACTTGAGTAGGCAAAATGGTCAGGAAAAAGCAGGGTCTTCCTGAGGATTCTGAACTCGTGCTTTGTACTGTCACAAAGATCTATCCTCACTGCGTCTTCGTAGACATCGAGGACTACGAGGACAAGCAGGGCATGATCAATATTTCTGAGATCGCTCCAGGCCGCATACGAAACATCCACGATTACGTGAAGATGGGCAAGAAGATCGTGTGCAAGGTGCTTCGTGTCGACAGGGAGAAGGGCCACATCGACCTGTCCCTGCGCAGGGTCGCCGAGGGCCAGAGGCGTGAGAAGGCAGACATCATCAAGAAGGAGCAGCGCGCAGAGAGCATCGTCGAGTTTGTCGCCGAGAAGCTGAAGATGGACAAGTACAAGCTGTACGATGAGCTCATCAGCAAGACGTCGAAGGATTTCTCGTCTCTGAATGACGTGTTCGAGGAGTTCATCTCGAATGAGTCCGTGCTGAAATCCCTCAGCATCGCCCCTGAGACTTACAAGATACTGAGCGAGGTCATACTCCAGAGGATAAAGCCGCCGGAGGTCCAGATTGAAGGCGAGATGAAGCTGAAGAGTTATGCTCCTGATGGCGTGCAGCTGATAAAGAGGATAATGCATGATGTCGAGAAGGTCGACACTGCTGCTACCCTGCGCTATAACGGCGGAGGTTCTTATTCGATAAGCATAACCAAGGACAATTACAAGGATGCTGAGAAGATAATGAAGTCTGCTGTCGATCTCGTCGAGGCCGAGGCCAAGAAGTTCGGGATGGAGTTCGGCTTCGAGCGCATCGAGAAGAAGCAGAAGAAGGCCGAGGCCTGAGCATGTCCATCCATATTCTGAAATGCCTGCAGTGCGGGACATACACGATAAAGGACAAGTGCCCTAAGTGCAGCTCGATCCCGGTCCAGCCCATCCCTGCGAAATACTCTCCTGAAGACCAGTACGGCAAGTACAGGAGGGAGACGAAGAAGCAGCAGATGGTAGAGAAAGGATGGTTATAATCCAATTATTGTCATAATCATATGCATTAGCAAATTCGAGGCCGTCGCCGCCAATATTGCGAACAAAACCGAGGCCGGTGACGCCTCTTTAGCGCGTAACAACCACAATTTTAGTTACAGAAATAATAGGTTTCCATTTAAAACCCTTCGGGGTTTTTAATGTGCTCAGGAATCTTTGATTCCTGACATTACGGTTTAGCTTCGCAATATTATTCGCACGCGCGTGGCGTCACGAGCTTTGCGACTTAGAGGAGCAAAGCGAGTCAGGCCTCGGTTTTGCGGCCAAAACTATTAAAACGAGCAAGTCTTAACTTATCAAATAACGTGATTAAAATGCCCTGGACCTTTGAATTACTGCAGAAATCCGTACCAAAGCTCAACAAACCCATACTTATAGTAGGATTGCCAGGCATAGGCAACGTAGGCAAGATTGCTGCGGATTTCATGATCGATGAGCTCAAAGCCACAAGGCTGTACAACATATTCTCTAATGATCTGCCCAACTCTGTCTTTGTCAATGACCAGAATCTCGTCGAGCTTCCTACAATAGAGCTTTATGTGAAGAAGAGGAATGGGAATGACATACTTATCCTGACTGGCGATGTCCAGCCTGCAGAGGAATCGAGTTCTTATGAGTTCTGCAGCCAGGTACTTGACGTTGCGCAGAAGCTTGGTGTAGATCTAATCATCACGCTGGGAGGCATCGGCCTCGCTGAAGTGCCTAAGAAGGCGCAGGTCTTCTGCACAGGTAATTCCAAAAGTGTCATCCAGCGGTTCGGCAAGGGATTGAAGCTCAACGACAAGCTTTATGGCCTAGTCGGCCCGATAATAGGTGTCAGCGGACTCATGATTGGGCTTTCAGGAAAGCGGAACCTGTCGGCAGTCTGTCTTCTCGCAGAGACTCTCGGCCATCCTGCGTATCTCGGCATAAAGGGTGCGAGGGAGATTGTCCGCGTCCTCAACATCAAGCTCGGGCTGAAGATAAAGCTGAGCGACCTCGACAAAGAGATAGAGGAGATAGAGTCAGACGTCCTCACAAAGACGCAGGAGCTTGGCAAGCTCTCCAAGAAGTCTGCTCTGAAGAAGATGCAGCACAGGATGCACAAAGAGACGAGCTATATAGGATAAGTTTCAGCATAAGGTGAATTGGTTGGTCTCAAAGAATCCACACCCCCTCGAAGTCATCGTAAGAGACGACCTACATCCTGTTGTCGAGTTATTCTTCGAATATGCGCACCTGAAACAGATATACAGGACTGGATGGCTCAAACGTGGTGTGCCTGAGGAGAAATGCGAAAGCGTTGCAGACCATTGTTATGGCGTCGCATTGCTGTCATATGTAATAGCACAGGAATACCGACCCGACCTGGACATATCCAAAGTTATGATGCTCGCATTGATTCACGACCTGCCTGAATCAATTGCAGGGGACAAAACGCCAGGAGATCTTACACCTGAAGAGAAGATAGAGAATGAGCGAGAGGCCTGCAGGAGAATATTCACGAATTTCCCTCATGGCGATAAGTATGTTAAGTTGTGGGCGGAGTATGTTGCACAAGATAGTGAAGAGGCAAAGTTTGTTCACCAGGTCGACAAGCTCGAGATGGCGCTGCAAGCCGCCCTTTACGAGCATCAGGGATGGAAAAACCTAGAAGAGTTCTTCCCTTACGTAAAAGAGAGGATACACGACCCAAAGATAAAGGATATTCTTGATAATGTGTTCAGGATAAGGAAGTCAAAGTAAGAGACAATCTACATAGGATAATGAATCATGATAAGAAAAAATGGTCCTTGGACAATAAACGAGCGCGTTCTGAAATACAGGAATCCCTGGATAGAAGTCACTGAAGACCAAGTGACGCGGCCTGACGGCAAGCCAGGCATTTTCGGCGTCGTGAAGATGGAACCAGGGGTGTCCGTACTCCCCGTCGATGACGCGGGATTCGTCTATCTCACAGATGAATTCCATTATGCGATAGAGCAGGACAGCATTGAGACTGTGAGTGGCGCTATTGACGATGGTGAAACGCCTATCGATGCCGCAAAACGGGAGCTCAAGGAAGAGCTTGGCATAGAGGCTGGTGAGTGGATCGGTCTTGGCTTGGTCAATCCTTTTACGACAGTTATCAAATCACCAGCAGACCTGTTTCTCGCAAGGAAACTGACGTTCAGCAGAGCAAAACCTGAAGGGACAGAAGTCATAAAGACGTTAAAAGTCAGGTTCGAGGACGCTGTGAAGATGGTCCTGGAGAGCAAGATGACTCATGGGCCCAGCTGCATACTCATACTGAAGGTAAAGGCGTATCTAGAAAAACAGACTCTGCACTCGAGATAATTACTCCACCACCGCGCAGAACTCCTTCGCCCCCAGGGGTATTATCTCTATCTTCCTTTTGTTCACGTCGTGCGTGAATTCCTTCGGTATCCTGAACGTGTAGTTATCGCCGTCGAAGCTCAGGTTCCGTGTCATCTTGAAGTCCTTGCTCATCGCTCTTTTGAACACCATCGCCCTGTCAAGTCTCTTTGCATCCTCCAGTCCAAGATACTTTTTGTGGCATTTTGGGCACTCGAATGCCAGGACTACTGCGTAAAGTGTTTCGTCGATGGGTATGTCCATCTGTGTTTTTGTCAGTTTTAGCTTACAATTAGAGCAATGCAAAGTTTTTGGTCTGAACGCAGACTTGTCTATCTCAAACTTTGCTTTCGTGAGCTTGTCAAGATCGATATTTTCTTCTTTCATTTTTTCATCCTCTTGTATGACTTGATCTGGCTTGGCGGTGATGGATAAGCGGTCGTTACCTCCGCCTCTTTCGTCTTCTCATCATACCTAAAAAAGATTGTTATGTACCTGCTGGCAGATAAACCGATGGCAACATACTGATCTCCACCAACGGCTCTGAACTCAGGCGCATCATCGTGCAACATTTCATAAAGTTCTTCCTGGAGCACAGAGTGCCTCTCGAATATCTTAAGGGCAGCCTCAGGAGTTATCTTTATCGCTTTTATCCTCAATATTTCACCGTAAGGAAATAGTAAGGTTTTTCTGTTTAAATACTTTTGTATACTACAGAATACACTTTCACGGCCGCAACCTTTATATACCTCAGTTACATTTAGTAACAATAATTAACAATTTGTTACAAAATGGGCGTTGTCCGCATCGATGATGGTCTGGAAAAGGATATCGAGGCTCTTATCAAAAGGAGTGAGAACCGTTTCAAGTATCCTTCCAAGACCGCTTTTCTAAACATAATACTCAGCGATTATCTTTCTGCTAAGAAGAAGAAAAAAGAGGTGTAGTAATGGCAACAGATTTCATCATACGCAAGTTGAACGCGAGGGAGATACTTGATTCCAGGGGAAACCCGACGGTAGAAGTAGATATGGCTACAAAGACGCATCACGCGAGAGCAGCAGTGCCTTCAGGGGCATCAACAGGCATCCACGAGGCCCTCGAACTGAGGGACGGCGGCCCGAGGTATCATGGCAAAGGTGTCTTGAAGGCAGTCAACAATGTCAGGACCAAGATAGATAAGGTCGTCGTGGGCATGGACTGCCGCAAGCAAAAGGCCATCGATGCAGCCATGCTGAAGCTCGACGGCACTATTAACAAATCAAATCTCGGCGCCAACGCAATCCTTGGAGTCAGTCTTGCAGCAGCGAGGCTCTCTGCAGCCACGCAGAAAAAGCCGCTCTACTCGGTCCTCGGTGGCAAGAACATCATGCCTATCCCTTGCATGAACATCATAAACGGCGGCAAGCATGCGCAGAACGGACTGCAGTTCCAGGAGTTCATGATCTGCCCGAGGGGAAAGACATTTGCTGATTCGCTGAGGATGGGCTCTGAGACTTATCAGGTCCTGAAGGAGCTTATCGCAGACAAGTATGGCAAGTCTTCGACGAACGTCGGTGACGAAGGAGGTTTCGCGCCGAACATAAAAAGGGTCGAAGAAGGCCTTGATATACTTACGACAGCCATCCGCAAGGCAGGCTTCGAGGGCCTGATAAAGATTGCGATAGACGCGGCCTCTTCAGAGTTCTATGACAAGAAGAAGCGCACGTATTTCATCGACGGGAAATGGCTCTCTGCTGAGAAGCTGACAAAGCTTTACGAGCACATCATGAACACTTACCCAGTATTCTCCATCGAGGATCCTTTCGAGCAGGATGATTTCGCGCCTTATCCAGGCCTCACGCACGCTGCGATGAGCAAAGGCGTGCAGATAGTCGGCGATGACCTTCTCGTCACGAACCCAGACAGAATCAGGATGGCGCTTGACAAGAAGCTCTGCAATGCCTTGCTGCTAAAGGTCAATCAGATAGGCTCGCTGACAGAATCCAATACTGCAGCGAAGCTCGCCATGGACCATGGCTGGCATGTGATGGTCAGTCATCGTAGCGGTGAGACAGAGGATCCTTTCATCGCAGACCTCGTCGTGGGATTGGGCACTGGCCAGATAAAGACCGGAGCGCCATGTAGGAGCGAGCGCCTCGCAAAATACAATCAGCTGCTCAGAATAGAAGAAGAGCTAGGCCATAAAGCGAAAATGGCAAGGTTTCCGTAAAAAATAAGCAGCAGTGCCAAGGCCTGACTCGCCTCGCTCACCTTTGTTCGCGAGGCTCGTGACGCCAGGCGCTGCGGGAATAGTATTGTCAAACTCATTTGTCGATAGCACTTTGCAGCGCAAAAGGGCGTCACCGGCCTTGGCACTGCCGAGGTAATGATTGGTTTGACTGCTGAGGGAAAAAGAGGTATGGTAGACAAGGAAGTTGAGGATTATGTAAAGGTCCAGCGTGGCCTTGGCGTGGTAGACGCTGAGATACGCAAGTCTCTGCTCGACGCGGGATACGATGACGCAGATTTCGATAATCTGTTCACGAAACCACAGAAGAAAGCAGGCATGAGGACGGACTTCAGGCCTGAGTTAATCACTACAAAGCACGTCTTTTACCTGTGTCTCATAATCATCGTGGCTTTAGGTTCTCTTTCGACATATCTGGCTTATGATTACAACGCGAAGATAGAGAAGCTGTCTGCAGATCAAGAAAAAAGCATGGACGAGCTTAGCGCCAAGATGGTTGCGCAGTCTGATGCGTTAAGGACAGATGTCTCCTCGCAGCTTAGTCTGCTGGGCAGTGATGTCGCGACGGCCAGGACGAGCATAACAAGCCTCAGCTCTGACCTCACGTCGAGCATACAGAACTATAATTACCAGTCGCTTGTCCGCGACAATGCCCTTTCTGAGTCTGTACAGAAGATGAGCAACCGCAGCCTGACCGAGCTGTCTAGCTTCCAGCAGCAGCTGAATAAGGTCTCTGAAGCTTCGACTGACTTCGCGCCGATAATTCCTAAGGCCCAGGACTCTGTCGTGACGATAGGTAGGAAAGACAAAGGCGTGTTCATTACTGTGGGAAGTGGCGTCCTGATAAATAACGTCGGCTACATCGTTACGAATGAGCACGTGATAGATGCGTTATCTTCTATATATGTGCGGACGCATGACAATAATGAGTACGCAGCCACAGTCATAGGCAAGGATGAGAGCTGGGATGTCGCAGTCATTAAGCTCACGACTGAGAAGAGCACGTTCACTTACTTGAACTGGGCTGACTCTGACAGGGTTTTCGTTGGCCAGCACATCATTGCGGTCGGCAATCCTGTCGGCCTTGAGTCTACTGTCACTGAAGGCATAATAAGCAACACGAATCGTCTTGTGACTGGCGACGCGCGTGATATCTACTACTTGCAGACCGATGTCGCGATAAATGCAGGCAATTCAGGCGGCCCTCTTATCGACAAGGAAGGGAAGATTGTCGGCATTGCGACGATGAAATACATGAAGCTAGGGTATGAGGGGCTGAGCTTCGCGCTGCGCTCTAATGATGTGCAGGGCGTTGTCATGGATATACTTCAGGAGGAGCAAAAATGACCAAGGAACGCGTTCTATTGATGATACTGGATGGGTGGGGCTTACGCGCCTCAAGCAAGGACAACGCCATCAAGCTTGCTCGTACGCCGAATTTCAACAAGTTATGGGCAGCCAACCCTCACACGACGCTATACGCCGCAGAGGAGCACGTCGGCCTTCCCAAGGGCTTCATCGGCAATTCTGAAGTCGGCCACCTGAACATCGGCGCAGGGAGGTTGATGCCTCAGGAGCTGGTCAAGATAGACGATGCTATCAAAGACCGTTCCTTGTTCAGGAACAAAGTCCTCATCAAGGCTATGTCAGACGCGAAAAAGAACGACTCTGCATTGCATCTTATGGGTCTCTTGAGCGATGGGGGTGTCCATTCGCACATCCGTCACCTTTTCGCCCTCCTAGAGATGGCGAAAAGCAACAAGGTCAAGCATGTCTATATCCATTGTTTCCTTGATGGCCGTGATGTGCAGCCGAAGAGCGCGATGAAGTACATCAGGCAGCTGCAGGCCAAGTGCAAGACGCTAGGAGTAGGCAGCATAGCGACGATAATAGGGCGTTTCTATGCCATGGATCGTGATAACCGCTGGAACCGCGAGCACAAGGCTTATGATGCGATGGTGAACGGCGAAGGCTATGTCTACAAGACTGCTGAAGAGGCATTGGCCGCAGCATACAAGCGCGGCGAGACAGATGAGTTTGTCAAGCCTTTGATAATCCTCTCTTCGCACCGCAAGGTCAAGCACCACGTCAAGCAGGGTGATTCCATAATCTTCTTCAATTTCCGCGAGGACAGAGCAAGGGAGATAAGCCGTGCTTTTGTGCAGGGTACTTTCCAGAAGTTCAGGCGTAAGAGGCTGCTCCGTCTGAATTTTGTCTGCCTTACGCAGTATGACAAGAATATCAAGGCTCCGGTCGCTTTCCTGCCAGAGATCCCGAAGTATGTTGTCGGCGAGGTCGCTTCAAGCAACAACATCAGGCAGTTCAGGATAGCAGAGACTGAGAAGTATGCCCACGTGACTTACTTCTTCAACGGCGGCAGGGAAGGCCCGTTCCCGAAGGAGGAACGGTTCCTTACACCGAGCCCGAAAGTCCTGACATATGACACGACGCCTGCGATGTCTGCCTTCAAGATAACAGATGAAGTGATAAGGAGGATAAACCTGTCTCAGTATGATCTCATCGTGATGAACTACGCCAATCCCGACATGGTGGGGCATACAGGCAAGCTCGCCCCGACGATAAAGGCTGTCGAGGTAGTGGATGTCTGCCTGGGAAGGGTTGTCGCCGCTGCAAGAAAGAATGGCTACAACGTCATCGTCACTGCAGACCATGGCAATGCAGAGGAGATGTCTGGCAAGTACAAGACATCGCACACGCTAAACAAGGTGCCGTTCATCCTGCTGGCGAACAAGAAGTATCAGATTGTTGAAAGGAAAGAGAACAGCATCCATAACATCTCTCCGACAATCATTAAGATTATAGGGATGAAGATGCCTGGTGTGTATGGCGAGCCGTTGATAAGATAAGAAGTATTCTGAGCAGCACCGCCGCCAATAATCAAAGCAGCAAAACCGAGGCCGGTGCCGCCTCTTTAGCCCGCTAGAGCAACAAAAATAGTCATAGAAATAATTGGGTTCTTTCAGTTTAGCTTCGCAAAAAAGAATCAAGCGGGCGTGGCGGCACGAGGCTCGACAGTCATTTAAAATGCCGCAGCATTTTTAATGTGCTCAGAAACCAGCAGGTTTCTGACATGAGCCGAGTCAGGGCTCGGTTTTGCGGAACAAAGTAAAGCTCGACGCGGCGCTGCTTTGATTCATCCGAACACTATCATCCTGTGGTCGCGTTTTATCTCGCGGACTTTATCAAACGCCTCGTCAAATACTGGTTCGTCAAGCTCTGTCGGACCTAACCTAGGGTCCATCACCAAGAATTTTCCGTCTTTGTATCCATAGACCGGCACGTAGTGGGGATTGCGCTTGTTCTCCTTGCTGCCCCTGACTATCCCTATTATCAGGCGCAATAAGAGTACCTTCCCTTCCTTTATCATCTTCTTGACTTCGTTTATGTCGAAATCACGCTCTTCTATCGAGATGCCCAGCTGCTGCGCCTTCTTGTAGAACAGCTCTGATGAGAAGTTCGCGACCTCTATCTCTTTCTTCTTGTATGCCTTGAACTTGTAGCCCGGGAACTTGTATTCATGCTCACCGACGACTACCTTCAACGGGATGCCCTGCTCATGCGCATAGATCGCCAGTGCGTATATGGAGCTTCCTCGTGTCGGCAATGTCGCTGTGCGGTGCCATATCTCGAACTCTTTCTCTATAGAAGGCTTGAAATCCTGCTTGAAGTGGTTGATTATCATTGCCAGCGATGCCGCTGCGCAGGTATATTTGGTAGTTTGCTTATGGAATTGCATTTGCTCCCCCAAATGAGGCATAGAGGCGCGTTTATTTAAAAAGGTTACCATGACCTCCTACTAATAGCATATGAAAAAACTTTTAAACTCAAGGGAGACACAATGACCATGCAGAAGATTACAGCCATAGTTCTAGGCGCAGGCAACCGGGGTATGCACGCTTACGCAGAGCTTTCTAAGAGGGAAGACGTTCCTTTCAAGATAGTGGCAGCAGCCGACCCTGATAAGGAGAAGACCGAAGCTATGCGTAAGGAGCACAACATACAGAAAGACAGGGTTTTCCGCAGTTGGAAAGAAGCCTTGTCAATCCCTAAGATCTGTGAAGCGGCATTCATAGCCACGCCAGACCATGAGCATGCAGAATGTGCCATAGCTGCCCTGAATAAGGGTTACCACGTCCTGCTCGAGAAGCCGATGGCGCAGAAAGCAGAGGATTGCAGGCGTATAATCGAGGCGCAGGAGAAGTCAGACAAGGTTATGCTAGTCGCCCACGTGCTTAGATACACAAAGTTCTTCAGGAAGGTTAAGGAGATCATAGGCAGCAGGGAGCTAGGCAGGCCTGTGAACATCAACATGGCAGAAGACATAAGCTACTGGCACTTTGCGCACAGCTATGTCCGAGGCGACTGGAGGCGCAATGACCAGAGCGGCCCGATAGTGCTGACAAAATGCTGCCACGACCTGGACATATTCTGCTGGCTGATAGGGCAGGAGCCAGAATCAGTGCATTCTATGGGTGCGCTTAATTTCTTCACGGCAAATAATGAGCCAAGGGGCGCGGCAGATACCTGCCTTGGTGGTTGCAAGGCAAAAGCTGGCTGCGTATTCGACGCTGAGAAGATATATTGCACTAAAGAGAACATAGAATGGCCCGCCAACGTTGTCTCTCCTGTAAAGCTCACGATAAAAGATGTGAGGAAAGCCCTGCTGACCAGCCAGTATGGACGATGCGTGTTCAGGTGTGACAATGATGTGTTTGATACGCAGAGCGTGACGATAAGATTCAAGGGTGATGTTTTAGCGACGCTCCAGATAAACGGTCACTCAGCCGACCTGACGCGGAAGATATACATCAATCTCACGGAGGGGCACATAGAAGGGGACCTGAACGCTAACCGGCTGGTCATCACTAGGAAGACCGGTGACCGTAAGAGCGGTGATAAGAAAGAAGTCATCTCATTTGACATCGGCGTCGGGGACCACGCCGGAGGGGACTATTTCCTCATGAAGGCCTTCGCCGATGCCATCTTGACCAGACGTCCGGACGAGAACTCAACCACTGCAAAGAACAGCCTCACGAGCCACCTCATCGCATTTGCTGCAGATGAATCCGCGCAGACTGGTAAACAGATAAAGATATGAACGCGTCAATAATGCCCGAAGGATATCATCCGACACTCAAGCTCTGGTAAATGGAATTCTCTGCTACACCCCTCTCCAACAGTTCTATGCGGGAGTAGGTAGACTCGTCAGCGCTTTCACGTACCTGTTCCCCCCTCTCGCAGTAATACAGGTTTCTGTGCAACGGAGGGAGTAGGGTCATCTCCTGAAATGTCGCTGCACCTAAAGCATCACTTATCAGTTGGGCGTTGTCGAGTATGTGCATCCTGTCATCCCTGTGGACCGCAAGCGTTTCTGCACGGCGACGATAATCATCAACGAGACCGCGCGGATCTCTTCTCAACACATCATATGAATCTGGGAAGAACCTGCTGGTGTGGTGCATGACTGTGCTTATGATGTTCTTTGATATGTTCGACAATCCGCCTTTGCCTTGTGATTCCTGGACGACCTCTCCAAGATTGACATCATATGCTGTTGCCGCCGGGTCGAATGCTCTTACGAACTGCATCAGGTATGAGATGTCGATTCCATAATGCACTGGTACGAGCAGAGAATGCCATGCAGACCTATAAGCTCCGCAACCGCCTGACAACGGGCCGTTGAATGCAGATATGGTCGGGAAGAAGCCGAGGTCCTCATCCAGCAAGCCTGTCAGAGGTTTGGCTAATGTCCTTGTCACTGCGCTCTTTGTCAGGAGCGTGCAATCATCGATGTTTCTGCCCTGCTGTCTGCATGCCTCAACGACCGTGTCATAAGTGTCCTCTATCTCGAATGTTGCCTTAGAGAGGACCGTATGCCTGTTCTCGAAAGGCCCTGCGAGACCATACACGAAACGCGGATCGATATTGTCGAAGTCTGTGTCAAGGAAAAGAAGTATGTCTCCAGTAGCGACAGCCATTCCCATATACATCGCAGTCCCCTTTCCTGGAGGTACGCCTCTCTTAGGCTTATGCCCGTTGAATATCCCTGCGATGCCAGGATCAAAGACGCTGACTGCTTTGACAGGCAGGGTGCCGCCGTTGTCTATCGCATCAACCATCCTGCTCCTGAACGGCTCGGTGCTCATCGCAGACTCCAGCGCGGCATCGATTGTGCGGAAGTCATCCGAATTGTCAGCCACGACTATTTCGTCGATACACCCATTTTCCATCAGCTCCGCGAATGCAGGGAAATACCCACCTATTGTCCTATGCTCATCTCTGGCAGGAAGTATGAGTGATATCTTCTTGCCATGTTTTTTTAGCGGTCTGTCTAGGAGTGATGAAAAGTCATTGTAATTCTTGTGTTTTACCAGCATTTTCTTCAAATTGGCTTTTTAACAACAAGCAGGTCTAAAGGAGACTTAAAATTAACTTTCAAAAGAAAAATAAGCACCATTTATGACCATTTTGCCTCAAAAGCATTTTTCTCTCTTTTTTATCTAAATATTAGTATGCAAAACATCTTTTTTAAACTTTTCCATTATCCACCCTTCCCAGAAACAGCCAAATTGGCGTTTTTGTCCCTATAAAATGACACGGAGGCAGGAATGAGCTCGCAATTTCACGTCGACAAGACACTACCAGAATGGTCTTTGTTGGGTTTTCAGTTAGAGTCCAGGATGAGATCGCAACACATGTCCCGTAGGATCAAGAAGGATAAAAGATTTAAGCGGGCGTAAGATAATATTTTTACATGAACGTACTTATATTTTCACCCCACCCTGACGATGATGTAATCGGCTGCGGTGGCAGCATCGCCAAGCAGGTAAAGCAAGGTCACAGGGTTTCAGTAGTTTACATGACATCGGGAGAATCTGGCAGCATTACAATACCGAAACCAGAACTCGCGAATATCAGAGAGCAAGAGGCATCAGAAGCCGCAGCAGTCCTTGGTGTTAGCGAAACGACTTTCTTCAGGCTGCCTGACGGGTATATGGAATGTGGAAAAGAAAACATCATTAGGACAACCAGTCTTATCAGGTTCATACGATCCAGCATAGTATACCTCCCCCATGCAGCAGATGCTCATCGCGACCATCGGGCAACATACGAGATAGTGACAGAAGCTGTCACGCGCGCCCAAGGCCCTTGGTTTCAGGAATGCGGGTCAGAACCCTGGTCCATAGATGTACTGTTAGGATACGAAGTCTGGACACCTCTCCAACATGTTTCATATGCTGAAGACATAACTGATTTCATGGACTTGAAGATTACTGCGTTGGGAAAGCACGCGGTGCAGCTTAAAGATATCAAGTATGACGAAGCAGTCAGGGGCCTCAACAGATACAGAGGCGTGCTCACAGGCAGAGGCGATTACTGTGAATGCTTCCAGGTGCTGAAAGCCAGCAGGATAATCTAGACAAGTCTTCTTTTGTTTCCCGTCAGTCTCCAATCACAAAGTATATAACGATGCCTTCTTTTTTTTAGTGCATGGAAACTCTCGATTCCATCAAGACCAGCATTCCAGAAAAGCTATACTCAGTCCTCCAGGCAGAGGGCATTGACAAGCTGCGTCCTGCGCAGACAAAGGCATTGAAAGCAGGCCTGCTGGATGGCAAGTCCCTTCTTGTCTGCACTCCGACAGCATCTGGCAAGACCCTTGTCGCAGAGCTGGCTTTCATGAACGCGATATTGAACAGGAAAGGCAAGGCCATCTACATCGTCCCTCTGAAGGCATTGGCTACAGAGAAGTACAAGGATTTCAGCAGGAGATATGGTAAGCTGATGAACAGTGGCATGTCTATCGGTGATTTTGACTCTTCTGATCCTTACCTGCACACATTCGACCTGATAATAACGACTTCTGAGAAGCTTGATTCGCTGATACGCCATCATGCTCCGTGGCTGCGTGATATCGCTGTGGTAATAATTGACGAGGTGCATCTCCTGAATGATCCTGGCCGCGGGCCGACTCTTGAGATACTCATCACGATGCTGAAGCAGCTGGTCAAGGATGCGCAGCTCATCGCGTTGAGCGCGACGATTGGCAATGAGAAGGAATTGGCAGGCTGGCTGGATGCGAAGCTGGTAGATGACAAATGGCGTCCTGTTGAGCTGCATAAAGGCATCTATTACGAAGGCAAGATAGAATTTAAGTGATTATGAATATGGCAGTGCCACCGCCAGTTTGCGGAGCGTTTCTTAAGTGAAATTATAAGCATTGACCAGGGGACGCCCCCTACGGGGATGGTCAATATCTACATAAAGAATGAAGAAGCGTAGCCTGGCGTGGCACTGCCAGTTTTGCAAGTCTCACGCGCGGCGCTGCTAGAAGTGTTACGCAGCGTATCTCATCTCAGGCGCGTATTTCTGCTCTGGCTCATCCATCTCTGCAAGTATGTCGTCCCAGCCCGCATCGATATCGTCCAGCTTGGACCTAGCAGGTATTGCCGCGACAACAGGCTCTGGCCTGTCCATCTCTGCAAGTATGTCATCCCAACCAGCATCAATCTCACGCCACTTGTTCTTTACAGGCGCTGATGTTGCTTCAGGTTGTGGCTCGTTGAGCATTATGTGCTTGGTGACTGTGACAGGCTGCGGGTTATATGCTTCATCTCCTACTATGATGTTTCTTATGCGTATGACTGGCGGCTCTGCAGGCGCGGCTGTCGGCGTGTATCCCGGTATTATCTCTGCGAGTGCCTGTTCTACCGGCGACATTGTCGGCGCTTCTTCCATCATGGTGTCGAGCTTTCCAAAGGTCTTCACGTATTCGAAATTGTCTCTTGTGACATTCAATCCGCGCAGCCTTGCGATCCTCTGTATGTCCTCGAACTCATATCCCTGCTCGTTCAGGTCGTGGACAAGTTTGTAAGCGTCATCGCCAGGCACAGTATGCCTCTCTGGCGCAGGTTCGAAATATAGATTATCGATAGGCAGTTGGTCAAGCACTATCTTCCCATCAGCTGATTTGCTTTCATCAAATACCTGTTTCGCGACCTCAAGAGTCAGTCCTTCAATTCCGTAGGCCTTTGCAGCCTCTTGGAACTCTTCTGGCGATACATCCTGTCCATAGAATCTTGTGTAAAGGTCCCTGATTGTGTCTTTGTCCATGCCATTATAGCACTCAGCGCTCCATTGTATGTCTACTCTCGCTTCTTGAGGCTGCTGCTGTGCAGACGGTCTCGGCAGCACGACAAGTGCAGTTTCATCTTCCTGTGCAGTTCGCTGTTCAAAGTATGATTCTTTAGCCAGCTCGAGCGTGAGGCCTTCGACTCCGAATTGTGCTGCCTGGCCGAGGACCTGCTGCCATGTTATGTCCTTGCCGAATGTATGCCTCGCATAGAGTTCGCTTATGGCTGTCCTTTGTATGTCATTATAATGTGGCAGAAGCTCAGGAGAAGTATTTCCGCTGTCATTTCCATCATTTGATATTGTCTCCTGCTCGTCTGTCCGTGCCTGAAGGTCAGGAGTTTCTGGAGATGTATTTCCGCTATTGTTTCCAGCAGTGGAATGTGCCGCATTATAAGCATCCACTTCTGACTGCAGGTCTGGTGATAGTATTACTTTAGCGAGATGTTGTGTTGGTGCACTTTGCGCGGTTTGTCCGTCTTCTGCAGGCGTCTCTGCTGCGCTGACCCTTTCAGGCTGCTCTGGATTGTAGTCTCTTGCGCATTCAGGCACTACTGCAGGGTTGACCTTTGCAGGATCTATGTCGTCGGGTGTGAATTCGTCTCCTCTTACATTGTCCCCGCTTCTTGCGCCTGTGAAGTCCCACAGGTTGTGGCCGGTCATATCCTTGGTCCAGCTGTTTGCGTCTGACCAGTTGCCGTCATAGGCATGCTGCACATTGCTTCCTTCCCTGTATGCTGTGTTGATGACTCCTTGGTGCGAGGCAGGGTCCTTGCCGTCTGCAGAAAGGTTGTAATCAGGATTGTTTGACCTTGGATTTCCGCTGTTTATGGCAGCCTTGATGTGGTCGTATGCTGCCCACCTGCATCTGTCTTCCCAGTTCTGCGGCAGCGGCACTGGATGTATTGACGGCTGCTCTGGCTGATTTGGCTGTGGTGATGTCTGCGTCTGGTCGGGATTCTCGTCTGGATTAGGCTCTGGCGACGGTCCTACTGGAGGCGTCGGCAACGCAGGTGTATGCGCGTCCTTGCTGTCTGGTCCTAGAGAAGGTTGCTCGACAATGTCATCGAGCTCCTGCGTATGCGAATCATATGCTGCGTCATGCGCCTCTTCGACCATGGCGACTTGCGCGTCTCTCTGCGTATCTTGCTTTGATTCTTCGCTTGGTTTTGATAAGAGATAGTATAATCCTATTGCGCCGCCTAATATGGCAAGTCCCGCAACTACGCCGACAGCAATCTTTTTTCCTGCCCCACTTCTCTGCGTTGTCTGGACATATTCCTCTGCTTTCTGCCTCTGTCTCTCGACCGACCGGGCAAAGTCTTCCATCTTCTCTGCATCAGTCGGGAACCAGGCCCTTCTAAATGAATACAATGCTCCTCTCTTAGGAGCCTCTTGTTCTGCTTCAGAAGCTTTTTCCTCAGAAGCTGAGTAAGCGGTGGCTGTAGAAGGTGATGGTGCAGCGTCAGGTGCAGCTGCAAGGCTAGGTACATAATCAGGTGCAGGAGGAGGTACTGACTTTCTCGCGTGGGCTATCTCTGCTGCCCTGAAGTCTTCGCCATCTATTGGTTTGGTCGCGACAGGCGGTACTGGAGGTCTTGCGGCTTTTCCTACGACATCTTCTAGTCTCGGCCTTGGCTTTGCAGGAGGAAGTGCTTTTTCAGGCTCATGATATTCTGTTGTCGCTTCGGGAAAAGAATCATCGCCATCGAACATGCCTGGTAGTGGTTCCTCTCGCGCAGGTAGAGGAGCAGGTATTGCGACAGTAGCTGCAGGCGGTGGCGGCAATGCCGTAGGTGCGAATGGCAGCTGTGCTGTCGGTATCCTTGCTCTCGCTTTAGTAGTATCATATATTGCAGTCTTCTCTTCTGCAGGTGCAAGAGTTGCTGTGGCAGGCATATTTGCTACGAGTGCTGCGAGGTGCTCTTGACCTAACATCTTCCTGTCCGGCTCGTCGCCTTTCCTTGCAGGCGGTGTTGTCATTATCGGCGGGATTACCATAGGTGGGAGCTGCAATGTCCTCTTCGGAGCAGGTGCTGGCTCTGCAGGATTCACCGCTGCTTCTGCAGCAGCCTGTTCTTTCCTCTCGTGCGCTGCTACGACTTCAGATATGTCTGTGACTGTGGTCGGCCTGTCTCCGGTTGAGATGTCGCTAGGCACAACGACCTCAGCAGTATCTGGTTCGTCGTCACCAAATTCTGGAAGTGTCGGCGTTACTGGTGCAGGAGGAGGGAAAACCGGAGAAGGAAGTGGTATTGTCGCTTTTGGCCCTATTATTGGAGCAGGAGCGTACGCAGCAGCATAAGGCGCAACTGCTCTGTGTTCTGTTGTTACTGCTTCTGCCCTTGCAACCTCTTCTTCAGGAGACCTTAGTACTGTGCCGCCTTTTGCGACCGTCTCTGCTTCGATCCTTGCTCTTTCTGCAGGGTCTTTTACAAGGCGAGGTACGAATGTGAGCGGGTTTGTCTTGTCAGGTGAAGGTGCAGTCGTAGAAGGTCTGAGTCTTTCCAGGTCTATCCCTGCCATGGAATCTTGTCTGCCCCATGCAGGCTGTCCCTCTTCTGTCGTAGACATCAGTGATTCGAGTATAGAACTTGCTGAACCTGCAGGCGGAGGATCTGATGGATGTCCAGTTTTAGGCGCCTCGGGTGCAGCTTCAGGTGCTGGCTCAGGCAGTTCCTGTGTAGTTTCATCCTCTATAGGACCAGTAGAATCAGTTGATTGAGCTGGCTCTTGCAAGCCTTTTCTTGCAGCGCCTTTCCTGTTTCCTTTCCTTCGTCTTCCCAAACTCCCCACCCAGATATTGAATCGCGCATAGTATGCGCCGAAGCATCATACCCGCCAGCAGCATGACTAATTGTTAGAATATGCTGAAGGCAACTCCCTTTTTATCCCCCAAGAATATCTAGGCAGAGCGAATTAGTATATAAATCTTTTGTATTTTAATCACTTTAAAGTGAATACTATTTTCGGGCTCCACAGGCCTTATTCGCGGGTTTTAGCGGATTATGGACAGAATAAGAAGAAAAAAAAAAGAAAAAAAGGCTTATATGTTGAACTTGTCACCGAACTGCCCGATGAAGGGTATCGGCTTCTCTGTTCCGGACAGCGCGTTTATCCATCCGATTATCCAGAGGATCATGAGCGCAATCCATGCGACAATCATTATCAGCCATCCGATGAACGGTATGAACATCAGTATCCATGCCGCTATCCAGAGCACTACCCAGGCTATCGTCAATACAAGCCCTTGTTTGGCGTAATACATGGCGTATTTGTTGTCTTTCTTTGCCAGAAGCACTATAACAAATCCTATTATTCCCAAGAATACTCCGAGGAAGGCGAATGCTTTTCCCTCATCGACATCCTTTGAGCTCGGCTTTGCTGCCGCTTTTTTTGCTGCCATTTATATGACCTCCTTTAAGGTTTGATTATCCACCATAACAGAGCTGCCTTTTTAAACATTTTGGTGTTATGGCGTTATTGAAAAGCATGGTGCCGCCTTTTTGCGAAGCGACCCAATACACCATAGTCACGCTTGACAGGGGGATGACCCCTACGGGGATGTCAAGCTGCAGTAAAAGAAGCGACAAGCGGAGCATGGCGGCACCCATGCGGAGCATGAGCTTTTCAATAACGCAAGTGTTATTAAAGCCCGCGTTATTAAAGCAACGAGGCTATTAGGCCATTTCTCTGCCTTTTAGAAATCAGTTCATTCCAGCCCTAGGTTGCTCAGCACCATCTTCTTCTCGAACTTCTGCAGTGAGTCGTATGTCTGTCCTGTGCCGATGAACAGTATCGGCTTGCCTGTGACGTAAGATACTGATATCGCTGCTCCGCCTTTCTCATCCACATCTGCCTTTGACAGCACGATGCCATCTATGCCGATGGCCTCGTTGAACTTCTTCGCCTGCTCTACGCAGTCGTTGCCTGTGATAGACTCTCCGATGAAGACCTTCATGTCAGGGTTCGCGACGCGTATTATCTTCTTCATCTCGTCCATCAGGTTGGTGTTTGAGTGCAGCCTTCCTGCAGTGTCTACAAGCACTACGTCGATGCCTTTCGCTTCTGCATACTTGATTCCGTCGAATGCTACTGCGGCAGGGTCTGAGCCGTAATCGTGTTTTATCAGCTTGACTCCCAGGTTGTTGGCGTGCTCCTCGAGCTGCTGTATCGCTGCGGCCCTGAAAGTGTCTGCCGCCACCATCACCGGCTTCATGCCGTTGTCCATGAAGTGCTTCGCCATCTTCGCGATGGTCGTCGTCTTGCCTGAGCCGTTTATTCCGACGAAGATTATGACGTATGGCCTGCCCGCCTTCCGCTTCTCTTTTATCTTCTTCACCACATCGAAGGTCTCGACGCTAAGTATGTGGTCGAGGCTCTTCTTGAGCGATTCGATGACTATCTCGTCTATCTCAGACCTTTTCAGTTTCTTGTCCACCAGTCTCTCGCGCAGGTCCTGCTTTATCTTCTCTATGACCTCTACCGCGACGTTGTTCTCCAGCAATGCCATCTCCAGCTCGAAGAATATGTTCTCGAACTTCGAGTCAGACAGCGTCTTTAGCGTGAATCCTTGTTTTATCCTTGCGAAGAATCCCTTGCTCTCTTCCTCGTCCTCCTTCTCCTGCTCCTCGGCTTGTTCTATCTCCTTGTCCTCTTCCTCTATCTCCTCTTTTACTTTCTTCCTCTCTTCTTCGACTTCCTCAAGCTCTTCTTTGGTGGACTTTTTCTTTTCAGCAGGTATTTCCTTCTTTTCTTCTCTCTCTTCTTCCTCTTCTGCCTCTGGAGGAGTGGGTGGCCCTTCTATCTCTTCAGGGACTTTCTTCTCCTCCTTTTCAGCCTCTTCTTTCTCCACCTCTTCTTCAGGCTCTTCCTTTTTCTCCTCAGGCTCCTCTTCTTTCTTCTTGCCGAAGCCGAATATGCGCTTGAAGAATCCTTGTTTCTTAGGCTGCTCTTCGAGCTCTTCCTCTTCTTTCTCTACTTCTTCGAGGAGCTTTTCCTCTTTCTCTTCCTCTTCCTTCTCTTCGACCTCTGCCTCTGCTTTCTCTTCAGGATGCCCGAACTGGTCGAGCGCTGATTGTATCTTAGCTAGTGGTTTTGAGAGTATGAGATTTATCTTTGCTGACTTGTCTGCGTTCTCGCGCTTGTATCGGCTGACATCTCCCAGTACGTCCAGGACCTGGTCTATGTCCTGTTCAGAATATTCTTCAAGCGCTTCTTTTATGCCGATGAGCTCGATGCTCAGCTCCTCTTCTGGCGCTTCTGGCTCTTGCTCCTCTGGTTCAGCAACCTTCTGTTCCGCAGGTTCAGCAGCTGGAACAGGTTTTGCCGTTTTTGCCGGTTCTTCTTTCTTCTCTGCTGGTGCCTGGGGCTTCTCCTCAGCAGGTTTCTTTTTCTCAGGAAGCTTTTCCTTCTTCGGCTCTAGCTTGGGCGCCGGCTTAGGTTCTGGCTTCGGCTTTGCCTTAGGAGCTTCTTTTTTCTTCTCTGTCTTCTCTGCTTTTTTCTCAGGCTTTGGTGTTTCTTCTACAACATCTTCTGCTTCTTCATCTACGTCTTTCGAGAACTTCGCAAGCGCGCTCTTCAGTTTCTCTTTTAAGAAGTTGAACATTTTATTCTTGTATCAGGGATTTCAGCTCTTTTTCTAGTTCTTGCTGCTGCATGAGTTGTTTTGCCATCTCTTCTGTGAGGCGGTCCTTGAACCTCTCCATCTCCTTGGCTTGTTCATGAAGCAGGCCTCTTGTCTCGTCTGCCCCTTTCTCGACCACGACACCGGAGCCGACATTGACCAGGAACTTATTCGCCTCCTTCACTGTGGCCTTGAAGAAGACTCCACCAGATACAGGGACGAGCACTTCCTCGCCAGGCTTTGTCTTGGACATGTCGTCTATGCTCTGCTCAACCGCAGACAGCTCAATCATCTGTGCCTCAAGTTTCTCCAGCTGCTGCTGCACCTGTTTCATCTGCTGCTCAGCGACCTGGTACTCTATGTACTTCTTCTGGAGGTCTTTCTGTTTTGCCTGCTGGTTTTCTTTGGCCATTTTTGGTGTTTTGGTGAGCTTTATTTAATAATCTTTCTGGCGGCCTTTCTTTCTTTCCTGGCTGTTTCTTGGTTGAGGAATCCAAGCTCGTCCTCTACATTGACTATCTCAGGACCGCCGCTCGTGTCTCCGATTAGGAATCCATGGTCGTTGCAGAGCAGGCCGCTGCGGATATAGGGCGAACCCATGTTCACTGTAGATGGAACGCAGTTCAGGCCCATGACATCTTTGATATGCTTCTCTTCTTGCTTTGTTATGTCACGGTGCACAACGCATGCCGTGCTGTTGAACGCTGCTAGGCTGCCGACTATGTCGAACCCTGCGATTGTGCCTTGCTTTGTCTCGACCCCGAGCGCTTCCTTTATCTCGGTCTTGGTCTCTGGCAAGAAGTCCCTGCTGCAGACGCATCCTCGGTCATTGCAGATCATGTTGTTTCCCAGCGCTGTTTGCCTCGTCTTCACCACAGAGTATTTTATCCCGAGGTGTTCCAGTTTTTTTAGCTCGTAGTCGAATGCTATCTCTGGGACCAGAAGCGTGTTTGAGTTTCCTGCCAGGAACACGCCTAAGAGGGATGTTCCGCAGATGGTGATCCTGTGCACAGGCACTTTCAGTACCTCTCCGACAAGGTGTGCCTTCGCCTCTGGCACCTCTGTGCCGAGGAGGCAGTACTTGTTGTTGCAGTAGCCGTAGAGCCCTATGTTAGGGTTCCCGTTGAAGTTTGTCTTTAAAAGGTGCATGCTTCTGCAGAATAACGGGGTGTTTAAATATCTTTGCCAGAGGTGGTTATTGCAAAACCAGGCAGCGCCACCGCCTGTTTTGCGAAGCGTTTTATGGTCGCACCGTCTAGCTCGACAGGGGGATGCCCCCTACGGGGATGTCGAGCTTCGAGAAAAAGTATCTACAAGCGTAGCTAGGCGTGGCGCTGCCGAGTGAATGAATTTGCACGCTCCCAAATACTTAGAATTATCTCTTTTCGACTTCGAGCTGGTATCCCTTGATGACGAGCTTGTTGTCTTCATGGGTTATGAATATCTCTTCAAGGTCATTGATGACCATATCATTGCCTTCTAGGTAGTATGAGACGTTCAGCCTTCTTATCCTGACCTTCTCTGTGTTGTCGAACTCGATGGTCTTCGTCGGGAACTCTGTGGTCTTGTGCGGGTTGTTGACGTTGTACAGCCTCACTACCGCGGTCTTGTACGTGTCTGTTTCCTTCCTCGGCAGCCTGCCTATCAGAATGCTTTTTGTCGGCAGCTTTAGGACTTTGTCCTTTGGGTTCCTGATTACTTCCATGCCAATCACATAATCCTAATTAGTATTTAAAGATTACTGATGCTAGGTGCTGTCAGGTTAAGTATCAATACAAACGAAGCCGCGACCGTTGCCGCCAATTAGCCCGCTTAGACGGCAGATTTAGTCACAGAAATTATTGGGTTCTTTTGGACTGGCTTCGCAAAAAATAGTCAGGCGGGCTCGGCGGCTACGAGAGCTTGCGAGCGAAACAAGGTGGAGCGAGCAAGCGAAGTAGGGCGCGGCTTCGTTCATGACACCCTCTTAGCATTACCCTGATGCCATGACAAACAGTATGTCTATTCGCTCTCTTCAGCAGTCTCTCCGACCCTGATGTCTGTCACGTCCTTGATCCTCTTGAGCTTCTCTACTATCTTATCGAGCTCTGCCTTGTCCTGTGTATCTATCTTGAATGTAAGCATTATCTTCCTCTTCCTTATCCGGGTGTTCACTGACTTGACGCTGACTTTCTCGACGGCGAGGAGGTTGAGAAGGTCTGCGAGTATGCCCGGCCTCTCGGTGACGTACACCCTGAGCTTCCTTATGTTGAGCTCTTCCGGGACCAGCCAGCTCAGCTTGACCTGTTTCGCGTTTTCGAGCGCGTGTATGTTGACGCATCCGACCTTATGGACAGTTATCTTGCCGTCTTTTGTGTAGAAACCGACGATAGGGTCTCCTATCTTTATCTCGCAGCAGCCAGAAAGCTTTATCGGCGCCTTCTTGCCTTCGGCGGTGAGGTAATTCACGAGAGGCTGCTTCAGCCCTTCTTCCTCTTCTTCCTTGTGCACTATCCTGTGCTCTACCTCTATGCCTAGTGCCGCCCGTATCTTGCTCTTGGCTTTCGCTGTTATGGCAAAGTTGAGCCAGTTCCTTGATGGGTGGGAATTGTTCTGCGTGACTATCTCGACGACGTCTCCGCTGTTTAAGTGGTAGTCGAGCGGCACGATGGCATCATTGACTTTTGCCTTGGAGCAGTGGTTGCCTATGCCCGTATGCACTGCGTAGGCGAAATCCACAGGTGTCGCGCCTTCTGGGAGAGATATGGGGTCTCCTTTCGGCGTGAGCGCTATTATCTCGTTCTCGAAGAGGTCTATCTTGAGCGTCTCGACGAATTCTTTTGCGTTCTTTGACTTGCGCAGCCACTCAAGTATCTGCCTGAGCCACATTATCCTTCTGTCAAACGCGGCGTCCTTCTCTGTGCCTTTGTATTTCCAGTGCGCGGCTATTCCCTCTTCAGCTATGGAATGCATCTCCTGCGTCCTTATCTGGATCTCTATTATCTTGTTCTTGTATTTTGTCGACGTGTGTATGGACTGGTAGCCGTTCGCTTTCGGATGCTGGATGTAGTCCTTGAACCTGTCGAGCTGTGGCTCGAACAGCGTGTGCACTATCTCGAGGGCCTTGTAGCAGTCAGGTATGGTGTCAACTATTATCCTTATCGCAAGCAGGTCGTATATCTGGTCGAAGTCCTTGCCTTTCTCCATCATCTTCTTGTAGATTGAGTAGAAATACTTGGCACGGCCGGTGACCTCTGATTCGATATCTTTATCCTTGAGGGAGGTCTGTATCATCTCGACAATTTGTGCTGTTACCTTCTCCCTCTCTGCCCTCTTCTCGGCGATGGCTTCCTTGAGCTTTACGTACATGTCGTAGTCTATGTAGCGCAGGGACAGGTCTTCCAACTCGCCTTTTATCCTCCACATGCCGAACTTGTGCGCGATTGGTGCGTATATCTCCAGGGTCTCCTGCGCGATCCTTTTGCGCTTATCTGAGCGGAACGTAGCGAGGGTCCTCATGTTGTGCAGCCTGTCCGCGAGCCTTATGAGTATCACACGCACGTCTTTTGTCGTCGCTAGGAATATCTTCCTGAGGTTCTCTGCCTTGTAATCTTCTTTTGTGTTGAACCACTGGCCTGTGATCTTTGTCAGGCCTTCGACAATGTGCGCGACTTCGTCGCCGAATTCCTTCCTCACGATATCTAGTGATGTGCTTGTGTCTTCCACTGTGTCGTGCAGCAGCGCAGCGCATATCGTGGCCGTGTCTGCCTTCAGCTGTATCAGTATCCTCGCGACTTCTGATGGATGGACAAAGAATTCTTCTCCTGCTGCCCTTTTCTGGCCTTTGTGCGCCTGATCCGCGAAGCGGTAGGCTTTCGCTATCTTGTCCATGTCTGCGTGGGGGTTGTGTGTCGCCACGAGCGCCATGAACTCTTCGAACGTTATCGGCTTGGACTCGAACGCCATAAAACACACATACAAAAACAACATTTATATGCTTTTTCTTTGTTACAGCTCTGTAGAAAGTATTGGTGCCGCCTTTTTGCGAAGCGGTACGAAGCAGAAAGGTTCGCACGCGGCAGGGGGAAGCCCCCTACGGGGATGCCGCGTATTGGCAGATTATTCATCGAGCGTAGCCTGGCGGCACCCGCCCGGAGGGCGATACTTTCTACAGAGCGACACATACCTGTTTTTGGAAGAGTTTTACCATGGATAAGACACTCATATGCTTAGGCATTGAAAGCACAGCACACACGTTCGGTATCGGCATCATAGACGAGACCGGCAAGATCTATGCTAATGAGAGGACTGTCTTCACCACAGAGGCGGGCGAGGGGGGCATGATACCTGCAGAGGTCGCAGAGCACCATACACAGGTGTTCAAGGACGTGCTCGGCAAGGCTCTTGATAAGGCAGGGATGACCTTAGATAGTATAGACCTAGTCAGTTATTCGCAGAGCCCTGGCATCGGCAACTGTCTCCGCATCGGAGCTATGCTGGCGAGGACTATCGCCGCGACGTATGAGAAGCCGATTGTCGGAGTTAATCACTGCATCGCGCATCTCGAGATAGGCAAGCTTCTAACCGAGGCGAAGGACCCTGTGTTCCTCTATGCTTCCGGCGCCAACACCCAAGTCGTGGCGTATGATGGCGGGCGTTACCGTGTCTTCGGCGAGACCCTCGATATCGGTGTCGGCAATTTCCTCGATTCTTTCGCGCGCCACATAGGTATAGGTTTTCCAGGCGGGCCGAAGCTGTACAAGCTGTCGCTTGATGCGAAGAGTTTTGTGAAGCTGCCTTATGTCGTCAAGGGCATGGATGTCTCTTTCGGAGGGATTCTGACGAACCTTAAGCAGAAGTTCGACTCTGGCAAGTATTCAAAAGAAGACCTTGCGTACTCTCTTCAGGAGACAGCGTTCGCCATGCTTGTCGAGGTGAGCGAGCGTGCGATGGCGCACTGCGGGAAGAAAGAGCTTCTTCTCGGCGGAGGCGTGGCTTCGTCGAAGCGCCTGCAGGAGATGTGCCGCGTCATGTGCGAGGAGCGCGGCGCCAAGTGCTACACACTTCAGAATGAGTTCAATGTCGACAATGGTCTTATGATTGCGTGGCTAGGTCTGCTTGAGTACAAGGCGGGGAAGAGGATGAGTTTGAGAGAAGCGGACATAAAGCCGTACTTGAGGACAGACCAGGTCGATGTGTTCTGGTGATCAGAGCTCGTCTACCTGTTCATATTTCTTGTTCAGGTCAGGAGGTAGTTCCTCGAATATCAGGCCGCAGTCCTGGCAGATCAGCTGTTCTGTCTCAGGATCAAAGATGATGTTCGTGCTGCCACAATCAGGGCAGTCCTTCCTCCTGCTGATTCCTGATGCTGTCCTTGTTCCTTCCGACGACCCTTTCTTTGCCGTCTTCTTTGCCGTCTTCTTTTTTGGTGGCATACTGCTTAAGCTGTTTTGGTAGTATTTAAACTTTTTGAGGCAGATTTGCTAACTTTTTAGTAGTAGAAAACAGGTCTAATTAGGTTCAAAAGTGTCTAGAAACGTTGTTGACGCGGGTCGTCAGCGCTACTTTCCGTTGGCGTCTTCTATTGTCTTGAGGACTTCTGCCTTGCCTTTCCAGTCCAATGCTTCTTTTAGGACTTCAGAGATGGTCTCTACTGGCACTATCTCTATCTTCTTGACCTTGTCCTCATCTATTATTATATCCTGCAGGTTTGACTTTGGCACCAGTATGCGCTTGATGCCTGCCTCGATTGCCGCTTCGACCTTTGCTGTCACGCCGCCTACCGGCAGCACCTCTCCTCTTACTGAGAGCGAGCCAGTCATCGCGGTGTTTTGCTTGACAGGTATATTCTTCAGCGCAGATATTATCGATGTCGCGACTGCGATGGATGCTGAGTCTCCCTCAACTCCTTCATATGTCTGTAGGAACTGGACGTAGACGTCGTATTTCTGTATGTCTTCGCCGAAGTATTTCTTTATTATGGCAGAGACGTTCTTCACTGCCTCTTTGGCTATCTCGCCGAGCTTTCCTGTGGCGACGAATTCCTTCTCTTTGCCGCCGGGCGTTACCTGGGATTCTATCGGCAGTATTATTCCGGAATATGATGCCTCGCCGCCTATGACCGCGAGCCCATTCACTCTTCCCACAATCTTGCCTTCTGTGATTATGACTTCGTATTCTTTCTTGCGCTCGATGAACTTGTCTGCTATCTGCTGCTCTAGCGAGCGCGCTATCTTTTTTGCCTCTAGCACGTGCTCTTTTGTGACGAGTGCTGCGCCTTTCTCTTTTGCGATGTCCCCTGCTGCCCTGACAAGGCCGCCGAGGTCTCTGAGTCTCAGTGTGAGGTGGTTCTTCCTGTTTGCGCGTCTCCTGGCTTCCTCCACTATCCGTTCTACTGCGCTCTTGGAGAAGTGGGGTATCTTTCCGTCCTTTGCCACTTCTTGGGCGACAAAGACCGCTATCTTCCACCTGTTCTCTGGCGTGTCCTTTATGGTCTCGTTCATGTATATCTCGTAGCCGTAGCCTGTGATCCTCGACCTCAATGCAGGGTGCATGTGCTTTATGGTCTCGAGGTTTCCTGCCGCGACGAGCACGAAGTCGCACGGCACTGCCTCAGTCCTGACCATAGCCCCTGCGCTCCTTTCTGACTGTCCTGTTATTGCGTATTTCTTCTCCTGCAGGGCTGAGAGCAGCTCCTGTTGGGTATGCGGCTGCAGTGTCGCCATCTCGTCGATGAACAATACTCCTTTGTTGGCCTTGTGTATCATCCCTGCTACGACCCGCTCGTGCGCCGGCGTGCCTAGCCCTCCGCTCTGGAATGGGTCATGCAGCACATCTCCCAGTAACGCGCCTGCGTGCGCGCCTGTCGCGTCCAGGAATGGCGCCTGGTCTTTCTTGAAGTTGTCGACGACTGTCTTCGGCACGCTGGTCTCTTTGCCTGAGATGCCTCTCTTGCCCAGGTTGATGAATATGACGAATGCTGCGAGGAACATCATGCCGCCTATGAAGAATGCTGCGAACATTATGTCTGACTTGTAGTAGGAGCGGACCCACCAGGGCGCTATCATGGCTAGTATCGCCAGCAGGAACATGAAGATGTTCTGGTTCTTGAACATGCCCATCGACTCTATCTTTGCCTTTGCGATGAGATCTCTGCCTTCTCCTGCAGGCACTGTTCGGATGAGCGGCTGGTTCTCGTCGTTGGGGTTTGGGAACGCGATGATGTCTACGAGCTTCTCTTTCGGCAGGAGTTCTGCGAGCGCAAGCCCGAGCATGGACTTGCCTGTGCCTGGCTCTCCGATGAGGAAGACGTGCCTTCTCTGCGAAGCTGCTTTCTTTATGACCTCTACTCCCGGCTCTTGTCCTATGACCTGGTTAACTATCTCTTTGGAGACAGGTATCTCGCTGGTGTCCTTGAGCTTTTCGAATTTCTCTTTGGCGCTGCCTACAAGCTTTGCTTGGAGACCAGCCAAACGAAGTTTGGCGCTGCCTGTGAGCTTTGGTTTTTCAGGACTCTTCTTGGCAAGTTTGCTTATCGCTTCCTTGACTATCTTCGCTTTCTCTTTCATCCCCATCTCTTTCTTATCTTTCTCTTTGTCTTTTTCCTTGCCCTTTTTCTGCGTAGCCATGCTTTAAAAGTGTGCTCGGTGATATATAAAGGTTGTGACAGAATCAAGTTAGGTCTTACAAGCAAAACCGAGGCCGGTGACGCCTGGATAGCCCGCCACATAGGCGTAATTAGTCATAGAAATGATTGGATTTTCTATAGACTACCTTCGGAAAAAAGTATCAAGCGGGCGTGGCGTCACGAGCCTTGCTAGGCAAGGCGAGTCAGGCCTCGGTTTTGCAACAATAAACATAAAAAGTGACATAGGGTCGCGGCTTTGCTAGAAATAATATTAAGCTGCAGGACTTGTCGTCTCTTGAATTTCGTCTTTCTTCAATTCTTCGACAGGCTGCGTTATCTCTTGAGAAGGCGCTTGGGCAGGCTCTGCCTTCTGCTTCTTCACTCTTGCTTTTCTTTTCTTGGGCAACTCTTCAAGCTTATCTGGTTCAGGTTCGTTCTTCTCTGCCTTCTGCTTTGCCAGGCTGACCCATATCTCTTCGAAATGCCCTTTCTGGTCGAGGTCGAGCTTGCGTGCGTTCGTCAGGTGCAGCAGCGGTATGAATGTTATGACCTTGTCGTGCTTTGCGTCGCCAGGCACAAGGCTTGAGAATGCAATCCTTTCAGAGTTGTCGCGCATCAGGAATTCCACGACGTCGTTGTACAGCCCGTCCATGAGCTGCGAGATGTCGAATTTATTCTCTGGCACGTCGAGTGTCCTTGTGTTTATCTGGCTGAGTATCCTCCTTCTTCGGACGTTGAGCGCAATCGCAAGCGCATCGATGAGGTCATAAACAGAGACTTTTCTCTTTCTCGGCTGCGGCGTGCGCGGTATGAGCGGCTGGTTGCCCAGAGTAGCTCCCATCTGGTTCAGCTGGCCTTCGACGAATCCCTCCTCTGTGTAGAGGTCATTAGGGTTCTCTCCTGAAGCGAGCAGCCTGTCGAACTCCATCATGTCGTCGCCGACGAGGCGCGTTGATTTTATTCTGAGCAGCAATGCCGCTGCGAGGAGCATCTTTCCAGATATCCTGAGATTCAATTCCTTGAGTTTCTTCAGCGCCTTGATGTACATCTTGGACAGCAGGGATACGTTGATGTCCCAGGGGTCCATCTGGTTGGATTTTATCAGGTCGAAGATGAGTGTCTGCCAGGTTATCTCATCATCTTTCATGAGAAGGTCATATAGATGTTCGTGGTGCTGTTTAGGTTCAGGAGATCCTGTGTTCTCAACAGCAGGCTCTTGCTGCTCTTGCTGTTGTTCCTGCTTGATTGCCTCTTCCATCATCCCTCAAAAAACCACGTTATTATTTAAATGTATTTCAGCTTTCGGCGTTATTGAAAAGTATGGTGCCGCCCTTTTGCGTAGCGAATGATTGTGATATTATTCAGATGTGACAGGGGGATGCTCCTGTTTCGAATGCTGCAGCATTCGTAACATGTTACAAATCCCCGGGATTTGAAACACTACGGGGATGTCGCATAGCGTCAATAGTCCGTACTGAGCGAAGCTTGGCGGCACCCGCCCGGAGGGCGAGCTTTTCAATAACGCCCGGCTTTCAGAAGCCGCATTTCAGGCTTTTCAAGTGGTTTAAATAACTTTCGCTTTGTCCTTACTGCCTGGTTACGATAACGTTCACAACAAACTTTATAAACAAACCAGAACTCCGAAAACCCGCAAAACTTAATAAATAACTTGCTAACTGGGCTCGTGGTCTAGTGGCTATGATGTCTCCCTTACACGGAGAGGATCCCCGGTTCGAGTCCGGGCGGGCCCATGGAATAAATGCATTTTGCCGACGAAGTCGGAAAAATTGGTTTTTAAATGCTCGAAAATCCCGATGAGTTTACGAGTCGAGATTTTCTTTGCATTAAATATTTTCCAAAATCGCGTCAGTAGTTGAATGGTACAATTCGGCCTTGCCAAGGCTGGGGCCCGGGTTCGATTCCCGGCTGACGCATTCAAGAAGACAATTTTGCCAGACGAGTTTACGAGTCGGCAAAATTGGATTTTAAATGTTCAATAATCCCAGACGAACGAAGTGAGTCGGGATTATTTTTACATTACGCAGTAATGCGGCAGACTGGTCTGAAAACCCAGAAGGGTTTTCTTTATCCGGCTGACGCATACTTCTTTTATCATACTGCGCATAGTTTTTTAAACACTCCTCCCAGTTCTTCTGCCATGGTCGAATTCAATCCCGATGGCAGCATCAAGTTGCCTGGCAAGCTTGCAGCTTTGAGATCTGCAGATTCTGCTAAGATGAAAGGCCGCTGTATCATGATACATAAAGATGTTGTAAGCGCGACTTCTCCAAAATCGTGCGTATTGCACATCACTCTTTCTGACAAAATGATAGACGACAGTTTTGTGGAAGTCATCTACCGCAGGTGGAGTGAGGTAAGTGAAGTCCCAAGTAAGTTGACAAAGCTTGGGGAGAAGGGATTTCGGGTAGACATAGGTACCTGCTTTTCAAGATGTTCTGACTGCTCGTCGTTGATAAGAAGATACAGGGAGTATGACTCTGATGTGATAGAGCAGAACGGCACCTGCACCTACAAAGGCCGCCCGACACCCAGATTCTGCGAAGAAGACTGCTTTGAATAACAGATTCAGAAGAGATAAAAAAATTAAAACTATTTCTCGGTCTTAACCAGGTGTTGGCCCAGTCGGTCCCGTCGGCGGTGCTGATTCTGTCTGTTGGGCTCCTGCGTTCTTGCAGTCGATTTCGCACGTCGTCTTGCTTTCGCCGTATTCGCACTTGTGGTTCCCGCAGATTGGCTTGCAGTCTACGTCTTCGTCGACTTCAGCGCCTACAGGGCAGCAGCCGTCGTTGTTTCTCGGCAAGGTTATGACATTGATGGAGCAGAACGCGTTCGGGTGGCCTGCGTATTCGCACTTGTCTGGTGTGCAGCCATCTTCGTCGACGCAGTCCGCATCAGTCACGCATTCAGGCACTTTGCACTGTCCTTTGTAGCAAACAGCAGGAGACTCGCAACTCTCGGCGGTGCAGGATCCTGAGTAATCTGTCTCGGTCTCTTCGCCAGGCAATCCTGTCTTCTGCTCGTTTGAGACATTGCCTCCGAAGAATTCGTCCGACTCTTCGTCTTCGTTGTCCTCACCCTGTGTTGTGTCTTCCTCTAATGTCTGCTCTTGCTTTTCCTCCAGTTTCTGTTCGCATTTCGCTCCTAGAAGAAACATGGAAAGCAACAGTATCATCGCAGTCATTGCAAAAAGTCTTGTTCTTTTCAAATTTGCCCCCTCCAAAATCTTGAATCAGAAACGAGAAAAGGGGCAAAACTTAAAATACCATACGTTGCGGAACCCAGCATAATGATACATATCCAAATCCGCCCAACGCAAACTTTTATAAACACCCCACTTTCTCCTTAAAACCTGCCTCGAGCCCGTAGCTTAGCCTGGTGCTAAAAGCGCTTATCTCGCTTGCGCGGGAAATGGAGCGCCGGTCTTATATGGCCGCGTTTCGTACAGCTTAAGAGAACCGGTGGTGCCGGGTTCAAATATTGGCGCCCGAAGCGACAATGTTTTGAAAATGTGCGAACATTTTCAAAGCCAGGAAATCGTAGGTTTCCTATGCTTCGAACGTCAGTGAGAAAGTCCCGGCGGGCTCATGCGAGAAAGGCATTTTGCCGATGACCTTTGGGAGTCGGCCAAAATGCCTTTTCACATGCTCAATAATCCCAGACGAGCTTCGGCGAGTCGGGATTATTTTTGCATGCTTAATGATTAAAAACAGTTTGGTAGGAACTCGTTGTCAGCTATCTTGCAACACAGTGGTTTACCGGGTTCCTGTCAAACTTCATTTTCATCGCCGCTACAACGATGCTCCTGTAGTGTAGTCTGGCCAATCATACGGCACTTTCGATGCCGCGACCCGGGTTCAAAAAAGCTCGACGTGAAGTCCGCTTTGAGTGTCCCGGCGGGAGCATAGCTTTCGAAAACAGTGCGACCGGCGGGGCCAGCGGATTTGCAGAGCAAATCTCAGCGTGTCCCGGCGGGAGCATGAAATAAAACAAAAATCCCGATGAGTTTACGAGTCGGGATTTTTGGTTTTTACATGCTTAACAATCCCGATGAGCTTCAAGACGCGAAGCGGCTTGAAGGCTTACAGCGCCGAAGGCGCTGAAAGAGTTACGAGTCGGGATTGTTCTTGCATTTATGATCAACAATTTCCGTCGACAAAAAAAACAATCAGGAGGTTTATGTAACGGTTATCGACGGCCGTGAAGTGAAAAAAATGAAGAGAAGTTCGCGACGCTGGAAGAAAAAGCGTCAGATGCGCTGGAAATGGCAAAGGAAGCGCATGAGGAAGGAAAGAAGAAGAAGGATAGCAAGGGCAAAGTAAGTTCTTCTTTTTGATCAGTTTTGGGGTTTCTGTAGCGATGCTAGCTCCGCTAAGTAGGACGCTAGGATTTCCGTCGACAACACCATTCCGAAATCTTTATAAGCTACCTATTTTTCCGTTAGACTGCCTATATGGATACATCAGCTCCATATTTCTCCTTTGTATAAAGGAACCAAACGTGTATACTTGATATTTTCATGTCAAGTATGAATTAGGGAGTGTTTGAGAAGAAATAAGCAAGAATAACCCGCCTATATGGCGTGAAAAGGTTATTCAGCCTTGTTTAAACTAATAGACCAATAATGCGACCGTTCAGTAATACAATTCCTGTTGATCCTGCAGGAGGTCGCTGCTATTAGGGTTCGGATAAGCCATGCAAGCCACGGGGTCGCAAGACACCGGCATACTGCTCAGTAACACGTTGATAATCTGCCCTTAGGTCCGGGATAACCTTGGAAACCTGAGACTAAAACCGGATGAGGGACTCGTTCTGGAAAGAATTGTCCCGCAAAAGCAATGCCTAAGGATGAGTCAGCGGCCGATTAGGTTGTTGGTGGGGTAAAGAATTCTCGAAGGAGATTTTCCACGGGATTTACATGCCCACCAAGCCTACGATCGGTAGGGGCCTTGGAAGAGGTTGCCCCGAGAAGGGAACTGAGATACTGTCCCTAGCCCTACGGGGTGCAGCAGGCGCGAGAACTCTACAATGCACGAAAGTGTGATAGGGGAACCCTAAGTGCTTAGCTTTGCTAGGCTTTTGCCAAGAGTAAAAATCTTGGCGAATAAGTGGTGGGTAAGACGGGTGCCAGCCGCCGCGGTAACACCCGCGCCACAAGTGGCGATCATTATTATTGGGCCTAAAGCGTCCGTAGCAGGCTTTGTCAATCTCTTGTGAAATTGTTGCGCCTAACGTAACAGCGGGCAAGAGACACTGCAGAGCTTGGGACCGGGAGGGGTCAGAGGTATTTCTTGGGGAGCGGTAAAATGCTATAATCCAAGAAGGACCACCGATGGCGAAGGCATCTGACCAGAACGGATCCGACTGTGAGGGACGAAAGCTAGGGGAGCGAACCGGATTAGATTTCGGGCATCTTCCAGAACAAATTTTCTTGTCTGTTCGTCGACAAAACTACTGGATAAGATAAGAGATGAAGATGATAACCCGACTAAATACCCGAGTAGTCCTAGCCGTAAACGCTGCGAGCTAGGTGTTGCACAATCCTCGAGATTGTGCAGTATCGAAGCGAAGACGTTAAGCTCGCCGCCTGGGAAGTACGGTCGCAAGGCTGAAACTTAAAGGAATTGGCGGGGGAGCACTACAAGGGGTGCGGCGTGCGGTTTAATCTAACTCT
>JAGVOD010000020.1 GCA_020052935.1 archaeon
AATGAGTCTGGTCTGAACGAGTCCGTATTTGAGAAGACTGCTGAGACACATGGCTGCATAAAGAATTCTGACGGCTCTCCTTATCTTGTTAATAATTATGAGGATTATAATTTGTGGCAGACCTATACTTACCAGCATTCTGATTGTGGTGGTATTGGGCTTAACTTTGGCGATAGGCTTGAGATAGACACGTCCATCATCCTCAACATCTCCGATTGCCGCAGGGACTTCTCCTCTCCTGTCACGAACATCCCTATCTATGTAGATCCTGCAGACCCCGCGCGCATAAAAGGTGAGTTCGAGCTCGTCGCTACGGTCTATGACGACTCGTTGGATTACTCTGGCTATTATCCTGACACGTATGCATGTGTCGCGCAGGAAGGCCGTGATTGCTATCCGACCGGCATGGCATTGAAACTCGGCCGCGACCTCGGCAACCTCATCCGTTATGACAATGTCAACGTCGATGTCTCTTACGACTTCTCTGAGCGTGGCTTCCAGTCAGGCCGCCATGTCATCAAGTATTTCTCAGAGGATGTCTCGCACAACATCGAGGAAGTACGCAGCATTCCCGTGTACCTGGACGCTGACGCCCCGAATATAGTCTTCAGCTTCTCTAATGTCTCTTTCGAGATCCACGAGGATGTCTGGCGCTCGAATCTTACTATGACGATGCGTGTCGCTTCCCGCTATGAGGGAGATGACGAGGCTGCGTTCTGCAACGCAGGTCTTTTCCTCGGCGATGTCTCTATCTATGGCATGCAGGACATAATCAATGAGTACAACAGTTCCTGGACCCGCGTCTATAATGAGCTGCCTGATGACCGTTACACCATAAGGTATGTCTGTGAGGATGATGTCGGCAATGTTGCGAGGGGCAGCTTCACGTTCCTTGTAGACGGTGATAAGTCAATAACGAATCCTATCCCTCAGAACACCCTCAACCATGGCGACATAACTATAAGTGTCGAGACAGGCACGAATGCTGAGTGCCGCTACCTATACTCGCCTGCCGATGATGCTAGGTTCTGGCAGAACGTGACTTTCGACCCCGCAATCTTCGATACTATGACGCCTTTCTCGCTCACTGGCTCTGCAGAAGTGTCTCGCACAACGCACTCATCCAATGTCAATCTCAGCAATGGCTATCATCGTTACTATGTCAAGTGCAGGATGTTCAATGATGGTCGCATAAGAGGGAACAATGCCGACCAGATACGCTTCGCAGTCGATACTACTCCGCCGGTCTCGCAGCACACTGTCTCTGCGACGCCTTATAACGGCTGGTATAACCGCGACATAACTGTTGCGCTGCTGTGCGGCGATCAGCCGATTCTGGGTGCGGGCCTTGATTGGCAGTTCGGCTGCAATTCTTCTTATTACTGCATTGGCCTAGGCTGTGCGGATGACGCGACAGAGTTCCGCAAGTTCACATCTCTGATTCCGCTGAACCATACCGAGCATGTCTCCTATTATTCCACAGATAATGGCCAGAACAAGGAGCGTGCAGTGGAGGATGTCCTGTTCCAGATAGACAAAGCACCCGCTGATGTCTCAGTAAAGTTCTATGATGGTGCAGTCCAGGCTTATGTGATCATCCCTAATGTTGTCTATAAGGTGGTCGTATCCTCGTCAAAGCCTTTCATCAGTCCTGCTGTATCGCAGCCTAAAGTCACTTACACTTCGCAGCCTGCAAAGTTCGCAGGCACTATCTCGTTGTTGCCGACTCTCAATCCTGCTGTCTGGGAAGGTGTGTTTTTCATCGAGAGCATAAACGCGAACAAGGGTTTCGAGGGCAATGCTACATTTACCGCTTCTGGTGTCGATTACCATAATGTGTCTTCGTCAGGCTCCACGTCCATTGTCATCGATACGAAGCCTCCCACCATGCCGGTTATCGAGCCTAGTCTCGAGCTGCCGTCGAGGGATGCTTCAGCGTACCAGGTATTGGGCTATCCTGTCCATTATCGCAACGGGACGTATTACACGAACCGCGCGAGTTTGTTCATCACAGGTTTCACTGCAGAGTATCTTGACATGATATCTGTCATTGCAGTGGATGATGTCGACTCTGAGCTGATTTACACCCAGACCCAGACAAATCTTGCATATGATGACACAGTCATCTCTGGCTTTGTCGGCAGGAACGAGATAAAGATATCCGGAGAAATCAGTAGGCGCGTCAATTCAAGCCTCTACACAGGCTTCAATGCAGAGCAGCGCACCATCGGCCCGAGGAAGCAGTACGGCGCTTACGGCATGTTCTATGACCTCACGAATGTGCTTTACCGCGGAGGGGATGATCAGTATACCTCTGTTTTAGTCTATCCTGGTCTTGAGGAATCTCTCGCGATTGACAAGAAGGTGTTCTTCTATGACAAGGAATCTCCGTCGTATTGGTTCGGCTTTGACATCCCTCTTGCTGCTTTCAGGAACACGACGTTCTACCTGAAGGCCTATGATACTGCCAGGAACATCGTGCGTTATCCTGCGATAAGCTCTGTCCCGCCGTTCTTGGTGTTCTTCTCTGATCCTGCTCCGCCTATCGTCATCAGCCACAAGCCAAGGTCTGGTTCGACTTCAAGGACGACTATGGACATAGAGGTCATCGTGAAAGAGGGCAGGCAGGAGTCTGGTCTTGACCTCAACACGATAAATTTCTCGATCAACGGCCAGGCAGTCGCGTATCTTGTCGGGCACGATACAGGGCTCGAAGCCGCGGATCCTTCAAGCTATTACTACAGGATATACTCATCTGTATCTAATCTTGCGAACGGCGAGTACAACATTGCTGTCATAGGCAAGGACATGGCGATGAACAGCCTCAATGAGGACACTGCTCAATCCCACTGGACTTTTGTCGTCGACAGGCGCATACCCGCAGACCCTGAATTTAGCCTTGTCGGCGGCTTCCTTGACCCGCTTGGCGGTGAGCGCTGGTACTCGACAAGATCTCCTGACTTCATTGTCGATTTCAGTTCAGAGTCCAATCCAGTCACGATAGTAGATACCATGATGACTGACACGCCTACAGAGGGCAATGCTGCAAACTGCACCAACACTAGCTTCAACATCTTCCTCTGCAAGTTCTCGAGTCCCAAGACTTCTGGAGGCATGTTCTGGGCGGATTATGGAGTTATTGTCAAGGCTTTCAAGACTCTCGCTGACGGCACTGATTCTCCGGCAGGCGAATGGGTATTCGATTTCACAGTGGATAGCGAGGCCCCGGAGTTCGTGCCTGCGTTCCAGACGCGTTTCATGGACAACATCAACCTGACTATCGGCGCGGTTGTGTCGAATGAGAACCATCCGCTTGCAGCAGACCTTGAGATACTCGGAAGGCATTATACTCCGATATACTCTACCAACAACGGCAGCTTCTACTACTTTGTCTGGCCAGTTCCTGACTATGCCAAGGATACCGACGAGGGCCCGCAAAGCATGACTCTCACTCTATCTGACTTTGCAGGCAATCATCATTCAGTCACTCTGCCTGTCTATATCGACTTGACTGCTCCGCGCGTCGAGGACCTCGGCATAGATGTCTCCAACACAGTCAAGATAGGCAATGAGCTCTTCACTGCTCAGCCTAACGTCACTGTCACCGGCCGCTTCGTCGATGATGATATCGATAAGGTCTGGGTCATGCCTGGCGACTTCAATCAGACATCTGGCTCGCTGGAAGGGAAGAAGTACGCTGACCTGAGCCGTACCGCGGGTGTTCCGACTTCATTTAGCGTCTCTGTCCGCCTCATTGACCCTGGCGCAGGCAAGCTCGCCAAGGCCCCGATGGTGTACAATTTCATGCTTATCAACCAGATAAATGACATGCAGCTGTTCGTGAGGGACAAGGCAGGCCATGTCAGCCAGCGCAGCTTGAAGGTCATCACAGACATAATCGCGCCGGAGTCTCCGATGTTTTGCCTTGGCGAGGACTGGTATAGTTGCATACCATCGCCGTAGCTAGTTACGATGCTCAACAATGACATTGAAACATCTTTTATCAATCGTAGTATTGTTAGTCTTGTTTAGTTCCCTCTCTTGTGTTCTCTCTTCTGCTGCTGATACCATAGATAATGTCCGTCCTCCAGTCACTGTCGTCTTCAGGGAGAGCGTCGTCCTGATAAACTATTTCCTCGAGAATCTCGAGTCAGGAGAGGTCTTTCCTGTTGAGATAGCTTTCCAGCAGGCCAACAAGACTTTTACTTTCGTGCCTGCCCGCGCCCTCTCGAACGGCCGCTACCGTTTCTCGCTGTTCGCCTCTGACCTCATCGGCAACACGCAGCGTTACACATATGAGTTCGAGGTTTTCGTGGCGGGTACGAGGATATTCCTTATCGAGCCGAACAGCATCGGCGTCGCCAACTCCACGACTTTCAGGGTCACGATATATACCTCGCGTACGTCTGTATGCAAGTACACTGGCGTCTCTATCTTGTCTTTTGATGATATCCGCCTCAAGCTTTTTGACATCACAGGCAACATCTCGACCTCGAGATATGTGAATGACCACTCGATAAACGCCTACTCTGTCGAGCCTGACTTCCCCCGCAACTTCTATGTTGTGTGCAAGGATGACCTTGGCCGCGAGAACCTCGCTAATTTCAAGCTCTATGCCGACGTGACGCCCCCCTCGTTGACAGGTGTTCTCTTTTCCCCATCTCCTGTCGTCGAGTATCCTCCGGTCGGTGACCTTGCATCTGTCTTGAAAGTCACTGCCTCAGAGCCTGTGTTGTGCAAGTACACCAAGAATGAGAACGCTACTTACTCTGACATGATTGCTTTTGAGGGCTATAACATAGATGATTTCGACGCTTACCTTGCCCACAACGAGCAGACGATGTTTTTTCCAGGTGATGTAGTCAAGGATACCTTCACTTATTATGTCCAGTGCGAGGACCGCGCTCGTTTCCTCTCGGCAAAGGTCGTGAGGCCGATAACCATCGACCTCAGCGAGGGTCTTGTCATCCGCGTGCTCTCTCCACCTGCGATGTCCCGCAACACATCTGTCTTCCTGAATCTCACGACGAACCGTCGTGCTTATTGTGTCTACAAGTCCCCATCTCCGGGTGAGCCTTCCTCTTACACAGATCCGAATGCGAAGCTCTCGTCTTCTTTCGAGGAACTCTCGACTGTCCACTACAAGAGGATAGGCACGAAGGCTGCGGGGAATTATGCATTGACCATACGCTGCGATGTCCCTGAGGGTGTTGGCATCGCTCCGATGACTGCAGAGACAACGTATAACTATGTCATCGACACCACTCCACCGTCAGTGCCAAGAGTGAACGCCACCACTCCTGTCTGCACGGATGTCCTTTCCGCGAGTTTCGTTGCGAATGACACTCAGTCTGGCATCTCAGAGTACCGCTGGGCTGTCGGTACCGCTGGGAACATAATGGCGAATGGCTCGGCAAGCGCGAACTCCATATCTGTTTCAAAGTCGAATAATGGCTCTGCTTTTGTAATGAGCGACCAGGCGAATTATATATTCAGTGTCCTTGCTGTCGACGGTGCTGGCAATATCGGCAGCGCAGGGACTTCTAACCAGATAAAGTTCGATTCCACGGGCATGGGCTGCGACAAGACGCCTCCTGTGATAACTGTTGTCAAGTCTCCTACTGGTGATTCTGCGTCTATCGAGTGTTTCGACAACCAGAGCGGCTGTGCGTCAATCGGCTCTTTTTATGGTACTGCCTACGAGCAGCCTTGCGACTCTACCCAGTATTTCCTCTATCCCGTGATAATACCTCTGTTCCGCACGACAATAGTCTGCTGGAATATAAGGGACAACGCAGGCAATATCAATTCAGGCTCAGATATTGTCGACCTCAATGTCTCGACCATGAACATCTCTGGTCCTGCATGCCCTTCTGGCATCGATAGCGACGGTGATGGCTATGGCGAGCGCTGCCTGCTTGGCCCTGACTGCAATGATATGGACTCGGGAGTCAGCGTCGGCTGCGCCAATGGCTGCATCCAGGACCTTGATGGCGATGGATATGGCATAGGATGCAGCGCAGGCAATGACTGCAATGGCCGCGAGTCCAATCTCACGACGAAGTGCCCGAATAACTGCATCTCTGACAATGATGGGGATGAGTTCGGCCTTGGCTGCGACAATGGCCCTGACTGCAAGGGTGATGACTCTACCTTGACGATAAACTGCCCGAATGGCTGCATCGATGATAATGATGGTGATGGCTACGGCTTGAACTGCCCTGCTGGCTATGATTGCGACGGGGAGAATAGGATGAGCATGCGTGACTGTGATAACCTTTGCATCCAGGATACTGACTCTGATGATTATGGCGTCGGCTGCACCATTGGCTTGGACTGCAATGGCCGCCAGCCTTCTTTAACCAGGGAATGCACCAATCGCTGCGTCTTCGACGAGGATGGCGACGGCTACGGTTTCCTGTGCATGAAGGGCCTCGATTGTAACGGCATGAATCCTTTCATGTACATAGAATGTGCGAACAACTGCGTCTCTGACAATGATGGGGATAGTTATGGCTGGAAGTGTGATAACGGCGCTGACTGCAACGATACTGATCCTTATGTCAATCTAGACTGTTCCATGACGACTGACTGCAAGTATGACCACGACGGTGATGGTTTCGGCCTTGGCTGTAAGCTGGGCGCTGACTGTGATGATTATGATGCGTCAGTCTTGAAGGACTGCACTGAGAACTGCACCTATGATGCTGACTGCAACGGCCTGCCTGATTACTGGCAGGAGAGGTATTTCAATAACACCATCTGCAATGACACGGCTTGGTGCGGTCCTGACGCGGATCCTGACGCTGACAGCTTCACGAACATCGAGGAATACCGTCGTGACACGAATCCTCTGCAGAAGGAGACTGTTGCTCTTCCGACAGAGAGGCCTTCCGAAGCCCTTGATGCTGATGGTGATGGCATGCCTGATGCCTGCGAGCGCATGTACGGCCTCAACCCTGCAGATCCTTTCGACAACGAGCGTGACAATGATGCTGACGGCCTGGATAACAAGTTCGAGTGCAGTTTCAGGGAAGGCCTCTGCACGCAATGGCTGAACCCCACTTCTCCTGATACTGATAATGATGGCTATTCAGACAGCCAGGAGCTCGACGCTGGCACAGACCCTTGTGACCCTGGCTCGAAGCCTTCCAATCTGCTTCCCTGGATACTTATCATCCTCGGGTTGCTTGCGATACTCGGCTCAACGTCTTATCTCATCTACAAGAAGTACTATGTTCCTTTGGTTTCGCCACCACCGAAGCCAGTTGCAGCGCCTAAGCCTGCTGCCGCACCAGCGGCAGGGGCTGTCAGGCAACAGGGAGCTCTGCCCGGGGTTCAGCAAGGACCCCGGCGAGTGCCTCCTCATTTCGGCGCGCGTCCAGGCATGCGTCCGGGCGTTCGTGCTACGGCTCCGTCGGTGCTTTCACGCAGCAAGTTCGAGGATGAGATGAGGAAGCGTGAGCAGGAGCGCGAGCGCATACTGAGTGTTTTCGGTGCGAGGCGCGCGTTGCCCACGCAGCCGTCGAAGGTTATGGAAGAGCTTGCAAGGCGTCCTGCAGATGCGAGGCATGTCAGGTTCGCGCGTGCAGTGCTGCCTGGTGTGCAGAGGCCTGTTGTTGGCAGGCCTCCTGTTGACGACCACATCGCCCGCCTCTCTAAGATTGTCGGCGAGGATTATTTCGATAAGATATCTGCATTGACCCGCACACAGGCAGATTATTTCTCGCGCCTGGCAGAGATAAGCAAGGAGAAGGAAGTCTCGCTTGAGGAGGACCAGGTGTCCAAGCTGGCGTCAATAACCAGGCGTGTCTCAGAGGATATAGATAAGAAGAAGGAGTTGGAGACTGCTTTCAAGAAGGCGGGCATGGAGGATCTTGATGCTTTCCTGTCGTCGAGGAAGCACATTGACACTTTCATAAAGGAATACGTTCCCGAGAAGAAAGACGCGGGCAGGTCCAGGTCGGCAGAGGAGTCTGACGCATTTGCTGATCTTTCAAAGCTCGGCTCTGGGAAGAAGGAAGGCATTGATGCCCTCGAATCCCTCTCCTCTTCCAAGAGGAAGGATGTCATCGGCGCGTTGAATGATATGGCTTCCAGGCGCGCCCAGCAGACAGCATTGTCGAAGATTGACGAGTTATCCGCGATAGATTCCAAGGAGGAGCTGTTCAAGGCGTTCAGCAGCATGTCCAAGGAGAGGCACGTCGACAGGGACGTGTTCGAGGTGCTGTTGTCATACCTGCTCAAGTCAGGCAAGGTCACTAAGGCAGATGTCTCTGAGATACTCTTCAGCCTCGAGGGGCAGGGAGTGCTCTCGAAAAAGGACATTGCCGATGTGTTTTTCAATCTAGGTATCAAGAGGTGATGTGTGTGAAGAAAGCTCAGGTCGCTGGCCAGATTTTTGTCTACATAATCGCGATTGTCGTTGTCGGTCTCATAATAGCTTATGGCTATTCAGCGATAAAGGGTTTTACCCAGCGTGGCGAGCAGGTCGAGTACATCACGCTTAAGACGAGCATCGAGAATTCCATAAGCGGGATAGTGTCTGATTACGGCTCTGTGAAGCGCCCTCCTATCGACGTGCCTGGCAAGTATAGGTTCGTCTGTTTTGTAGACAAGTCCCGGGCGGCAGATGCTGACTCTACTGCTCTCTGCACATCCCATGCGCAGGACCCGTCGCTCGCGGATTTCTACCAGCCGATTGCGTGTTCTGGCTGGAAGACTGGCAGGAACAACGTATTCCTGATTCCCGACGGCAGCGACGCGTTTGAGGTCGGTGAGAACATGACGATTGATAATGCTGGCCAGGCATATGCAGGCCAGCCCTTCCTCTGTCTTGGGGTCGTGAACAACAAGATAAAGCTGCAGCTGGAAGGCCTTGGCGACAAGGTCAAGCTGTCTGAGTATACTTGATATGATTGATATTATGATTGAATGACCAAGGATTGATATGACTAAGAGATTCCGTTTTCCCGGAAGGAGAAGTTTTGGCAGGAAGGCTCAGGATGAGTCCCAGCTGAACTGGATATTCATCCTCATAGTCGGGGCTGTGATACTGGCTTTCTTCACCTTCATCGTCGTGAAGCAGCGCGCTGCCTCTGAGGCGAAGTTCGCAGGCAAGGTCAGCCAGCAGCTCAACACGATCCTCGTCGGTGCGAAGGTTTCTTCCGGCACTGTGCAGGACATCCCCACTCCGGAGCTTTCGATAAGGTTCACGTGCAATGATTACTATATCGGCCCCGCGAGCCAGCGTCTTGGAGGCAGGATAGTCTTCGCTCCTGAGTTTTTAGAGGGAGATAGGCTGATAACCTGGACCATGGACTGGAATTCTCCGTTCAAGGTGACGAGTTTCCTGTACCTTACCTCTCCATTCGTGCGTTACAGCATCATAGGCAAGTCTCTGGATGATCCTAAGACACGCAACCTGTTCGAGTCTCTTCCTCAGAAGCTGAACAAGAGGTTCTTCTCCATCGAGGACTATAACGCAGGGACAATCAGCGAGGATGGTGACAAGTATGTGCGTTTCATATTTGTGGATGTGGGGGATTCTTTCAACTTCCCTGTCGGTTTCGACAAAGTCGAGATTTCAGGCCTCACTGTCAACACGAACTCTCATCAGCTCCAGTTCCTTGTCAAGTCCTCTTCAGGCCTGATAACCTCTGGCCCGAAGTACACTTACATCGAGCCTGAAGTCCTGTACGGCGGTGTTTTCGCCGATAAGTATGACAATTATGAGTGCATAATGAAGCGCGCGTATTCCCGCCTCAACATGGTATCGAGGGTGTATCTCGAGAGGCTGAATGAGATCGCTCCGGTCTATGATGCTACGAACTGCGAGGGCTTTTACCGTAACAACCCTAATCTTGACCTGCTTGTCAAGTCTACTGTTAATTATCCCCCTGATTATCCTGGTGTTGCTGATGCGAAAGTCGCTCTGGAGGAGACGAATATCAAGAAGCTCCAGCTGCTTTCCTGTCCTTTGATATACTGAATGATATACTGAAAAATGACGCGAAGAAAATCTCAGATAAAGATGGGCGAGACCATCGCCATCATGTTTGTGTTCTTCATACTCCTGGTAGTCGGAGCTGTCTTTTACATGAACCTCCAGCGCACGACAGTGACGCGCGATATTGCAGAGGCATATGACCTGCGCGCAGTCGAGCTTGCCCAGACTATCTCTTTCCTTCCCGAGGCGCAGTGCACCGAGTCGAATGTCGTGAAAGCCAGTTGTTTCGACATCTACAAGCTTATCGGCCTGTCGAAGGTCGCTGCTACTCCACAAGGCCGTGACCTTTACTCGAATGAGTTCGGCAACACGAAGATACTGCTTGTCAAGGTCTATCCTGTAGGGGGAGAGTGGACGCTCTACAGCAATCCGAAGGCCAATTTCACCAACGCTCCCGTCACCCATATCCCTATTGCATTGTATAACACGACTAGTGATAAGTATTATTTCGGCGTCTTGGAAGTGACGACATATCAATGATGAGATGGAAACGATGAGTCATACGCACCGCAACAAGAGATCCCAGATGGAGATCATGGGCCTGATGATCATAGTCATACTGGTCATAGTCGGCGTGCTCTTCGCAGTGAAGTTCGTCGTTTTGAAGAAACCTGCTGAAGTCAGGCAGACCTTCTCCCGCACGCAGATGGCCTCGAATTTCGGCCTTGCGCTGATGTCATCGACGACAGCAGATTGCCGCGGCACTGCCATCAAGAACCTGCTTATCGACTGCGCTGAGTGGCCTGAGGCCGGCGGGACGATAACCTGTGATGACGGCAGAAAGTCATGCGCGTATGTCAATGCGACTATCAAGGACCTGCTCAACCAGACGCTTGATGTATGGAAGACCCGCTACTACTTCACTGCCGGCACCTCGAAGGCGCTGGATGCGCAGATAATATATTTCCAGAACTCCTGCCCTGCTGACAAGAAGCTTCCTGGAGAGTCGGAGTCATTTTTCCTTCCCACCAACCGTGGGTTGTTGACGCTTAAGATGTTCGTATGTGAATGAGGTAAGAAATCATGCATAAGAAAGCAGACATGCAGACCTGGATAATACTCATCTTGACGTTGGTGATGGGCCTGCTGATGTGGGCCATCTGGAATTCGATAAAGAAAGGAGGCATATTCAAGTAAGATGGCATTCAGGATCCTCCGTTCGAAAAGGGCAGACTTCAATGTACTGCTTGCGATAATCATAACCCTGGTGGTGGGCATCATAATCATCGCCCTTGGCTACCAGATAAACAAGAACAGCAAGGATGTGAATGACGACGAGAAATGCCGCCTTAGCATATTCACGAACCACGTCATGGGCAAGGTTAAGAAGGAGAGCAAGGTCGTCGGCTTCCCTGTCGCGTTTGAGTGTCCGAGGAAGCGCCTCAAGATAGAGCTCGCTGACGTCGAGAAGTATGGCAAGATAGATGATGACCTGTTCAAGCAGGCGATCGCAGAGGAGATGAAGGCCTGCTGGGCAAAGGTCGGGGCAGGCAAGCTAGACCCGTTCCGTACGACGCATGATACTGTTGATGCTACTTTCTGCCTGGTCTGCGATGAGATTGTCATCGCTAATGATTTGCAGGAGCAGATGAAAAAGGAGAACTATTGGATGCGCGGTTTCCAGTACTGGATTGCGAAGAATAAGCTTCCTGGCATCAAGACGACTCTATATGAGTTCATAAGCGGCACGAAGCCTACAGAGGAGGTATTGAGACAGCTCAAGGTGGAGGAGAACAGTGACAAGTCTGCTTTCAATCTCATAGGCAACAGGTATATCGTCGCTTGGCGTGTACAGAAGTACGAGCCGGGCATGTGGGACAGGATCAAGGGCGCGGTGGTTGGTGCAGTTGTGTATGTTGGGGCAGTGGTTGCCGGGGCGGTCGTCGGTGTCGTTACTTTAGGTACTGGTATTGTCGCATCTGCAGCCATAATCGGTGCTGGTGTCGGTCTGGGTGTTACTATGATGAGTGAAGGTGACGTCCAGATAAGCCAGAGCGTGTTCATCGCCCCGGAGGATACTCTAAGCTCCGACTGTACTGACATGATCAATTGAGGTTGCTGAGGTATTGCTATGCTGAGATCAAAGAAAGGGATGGAGGCTTTCCCGCTCATACTGCTGCTTGTTGTAGGCTGCGTGACTATCATAATCATGATAGCCCTTTTTGTCATGGTTGCTCAAAATGCGAGGGAGAATGCTGAGAGCACGCGCTGCAAGACTTCTGTCGTCGCTTACGCAAGGATAAACAGCATGCCTAGCGTTCCGTTTGTTGATACAGGGACTGCTGATGAGGCTGCCATAGACTGCCCGACCCAGTACATGACGCTTGATGGTGATAATCAGCAGATGCGCAAGGAGATAGCTGGTCTTATGTTCCGGTGCTGGGATAATTTCGGCAGGGGCAAGATAAAGCTGTTCAAGGCAGAGAATCAGAAGTTCTGTGTCATCTGTTCTGTTTTCCAGTTCGATGACAAGACCACGAAGCTTACTGGCCTTCCGAGTTACCTGATGATTGAGAAGGCTCCTGTCCTTCTTGATGGTAAGAAGCGTGTCTCCTACTCTGAGTTCTTCACAGGTGTGCAGACCAACCAGCAGGTGATTGACCAGGCGAAGCAGTCCATCGACACTGATTATTTTGATGGTAGCCAGCGTTATGCCTTGATGTTCACCTATTACAAGAAGAGCTATTGGTCGCAGATAGAGGGTGCGCTTGTCGGAGGTCTTATAGGTCTTGGAGGGGTTCTTCTTGGAGCTACTATCGCCGCAGTGACTCTTGGAACAGGAGTTGGTTTTTCAGCCATTATCATCACTGGCGCTGTCGCTACAGGCGCTGCCATAGGTGCATCTGCGACCGGAGGAGGCCAAGGCGGGGGAATCGCCACTAGCGGTGCTGATTGGGATGCTAACCTTGTCGTTGCGCAGTACACCCAGGAAGGTCTCAAGACATTCGGCTGTCAGTCCTTGCCAGTCAGCCAGGTCGATGCCAAGTTCAAGTAAGTTTTATATATTGAAAAGGATTTTGTAGAAGGGTGATTAGTATGAAACGTATGAACAAGAAAGGGTTGGAAGGGATTCCTCTTGTTGCGATGATCATTTTCGTGGTTCTCATAATTGTGCTTATCTTCATTGCCGGCGGTGGCTATGCAAAGCTCAAGGATTTCCTGGCTAACCTTTTTTCTGGCATGCGGGGTGGTGGTTAGGCTCTTCAACAACAAGAGAGGGATGGATAAGGCGATTATCATAGCCATATTCTTGGCTGTGGCCTTGGCCATAGCATTTGTCTATGTTTGGCCTCTTGCAAAGAAGATTGTCTTCGCCAATGAGCAGATTGTGGCTTTCATGCCTGGTGAATGCGATAAGACTGCGCAGGACATAAAGGTCATGGATTTCCTCTCTGCTATCAACATGTATTCTCCCAGGGAGAGGTCTGATGGCACTCCCAACGACCTTTACTCTCCTAATGATGCTATAAGCAAGTTCCACCAGTTCCGCGCATGCAAGAAAGATGGCATGTTCGCTGCAGAGGAGCTGTCTGCTACGTTTCCTAACGATCCCCAGCAGAGGACGAATGACCAATTGATTAATGACACGGCGAAGTTGGCTTATGTCAACCTTGCAGAGGACACTTGTAAGAAGCTTGAGCAGTCTCAGATTGATCAGGAACGTGATGACTATTATGAGCAGTACATGAAGCTCGTTGACGATTACTATGAGAGTTTTGGTGGCGAGGAATGCAGCGAATGCGCAGTCTGCCACCCATGAATGTTTCTAGAGGTTTAAGTCATCAGCCTCATTGAAAAGTGAGGTGCCGCCTTTTTGCGTAGCGACTTTCTGCTAGTTGTTCACACCTGACAGGGGGATGCCCCCTACGGGGATGTCAGGTTTTCACGAGAAGGTATAGAAGCGGAGCCTGGCGGCACCCTACGAAGTAGAACTTTTCAATGAGGCGAAGTCATCGGCTCAGTAGAAAGTAAGATTAACCCGTGCAGCCGTTAGGCTGCATGGGGGTGGGGAGTGCACCCCACCATGAGGGAGAAAGAGACACTGAAAGAAAA
>JAGVOD010000041.1 GCA_020052935.1 archaeon
AGAAGTAGCTTCCCGACCTTATATTTCAATCGCCAATTCACCGTCAGGTCTTACGCTGCGGCTCCAGACCTGACGAACTCTTGGCACTCTTTAGAAACAATGGCCGAGTGATGGACACTATAGCAGACTACTACCTCGGCGGAGAGAGGCTTAGGCAAGCCATGATAAGGTCTGGAAATGAGAACTACTTCGACCTACCCATAGAAGAAGGAAGCAATGCAGTGCTGCCAGGCTACAGGAATGAGATACCAGAGAACATAAGGAGACTCATAGAGACAGCCACGCACTTCTTCCTGCACACAGATGATGACCTGAAGTTCCACCCAGACGGGATAGTATCATTTTAGCTCCATAGTCAGTATAGGGCCGAGCATGTTGCTCATCATCTGAGAAATATTGATGAAAGAGCCAAGAAGCCTCGCTTTCTTAACGTTGTCTGTCTTGTCAAGACGATGGAGCTTCGACTGGAAAGACCTGCATTCAGAATATAGCTCAACGGCTTTCTTTGAATCATATTTCAGCAACAGGTGATACAACATATCCAGCTGCCTGTTCACAGACTGGAGAAGCTGCAGCTGGGAGGCGTCGAGGACAATCCTGTTGTCGATGACCAAGAGGACAAGCGCCTTGTACTCATCACCAAGCCTCTCAATCTCCTCGACCAAGTAGTACAGCATAGGAAGTTTCGCAGAGTCCTTATAGCCGTGCTCGTTAAGTATGCGCCGACAATAATTAGCGTATTTGTTGATTATGACATCACGGTCAGGCAATGCCTTCAGCATGGCCACGTCCTTTGCCTTCAAGGCGTTAAAACAGTCGTCAGCGACGGATTTCAGGAGGAGCACAGTCCTGTTGAAGATCAAGTCAAATTCCTCTTTATTGGAGAGGGATATCTCCTTTATCACGCAACCCTTCTCGGTTTGGCTCACTATCTCGACCCCTATAAGCTCCTGCAGCGCCTGGTTGACGACATCGATGTCCTTTGGAGAGGAGAAGAGTATCTCAATCTCGTCGAAACCGCGCTTGTACAAAGCGCCGATGGCACGTTTGGAGAGGATACCGTATTCTGCTAGGTCGATACGGGCTTTCTGCGTAAGGTTTGGCCTTTTCTCAGAATGCAGAATGAGCGATGTGTCTGACTCCTCTACCTCGATATCGTCGCCTTTCTTCAAACCCTGCTGCCTCGCCCATTTCGATGGTAGGCTGACCATCAAGGTCGATGGCCCCTGCTGGACTATCTTCCGCTTCATAATCACAGTCAATGAAAGGCAATATTTAAACTTTTCGCCAATATTCGAATATTATTATCAATTATTATTATATTAGGATTAAATATATATCTAGAAGCAGATTCACTCCAACGAGACGAAGGCATAATTCTTCTAAAAAGGGCGTGACCAGAGAGAACAACCTAGAGAGGGTGCTGAGAGATGAAAATACTGAACAGATTAAGGAATTATGTCGCAGCGAGCATCGTAGCTGCAGCGACCGCATTATCACCAGGAAATGCTGAAGCAGAAGAGACACAGCCGACTGAGGATCCTGTATCGCTCACAGCAGAAGCGATGGTCCTGCCAGACCTGCACGCAGATGTAAGAATAGAAGTAGAGCATGATGGCCTGGAAGCGGCAGTAGAGCAGATAACAGACAATGACTACGACGGCCACAGCACAATACTTGGCATAAGATCACCGGACTTGGCTGGATTCCAGCTGAGGGGAGCAGGCGTCATCGAATACGGCGCAGGACAAGACACTATAGGCGGGTTCAACACGAACCTGCTCTACAGCATAGCCGACACAGACTTGAGAGTAGGAGTTGGCGGCGGAGCGCACTTCCCAGACATGGACTGGATAGCACACGGCAACTTCAGCTACTTCGGAGATATAGTAAGACTATCTGCAGATGTGCTGCATCATGAAGATGGAATGTACCCTGCAGACGGACGCGGATACGTAGGATTCCTGCTGCCAAATGGATTCTACCTTTCAGCAGGAAAAGCAGAAGGAAGCCAGCTATTCAACATCATCGGCTACGTCGGAGGCCAAGAAGGGTTCAACGCAATAATGAGGAACTGGTTCAACTACGACAACCTCAGCAGCAAGCATGACGTGATGCTGATGTGGAACAGTGTGAAAGGAAAAGGGTTCTATGACTTCCAGACCAATTTCTGGACATCCCCGGACGGAGTGTGGGACATGCTGCAAGGCAACTATGACCCGACAATAGGCTGGGCGCCAATGCTCAACATGCTAGGCGAATACTGCGTGCAGATACAGGCAAGCCAGAACAACGGCGGAGTGACGGGAATGGCAATGTTTGCATTCAACCCAGGCAACGCAGGGAACTTCTTCGAAGTAGGCGGGAGATACAGACACAACTTCAACGCAGAAGACGACATAGAACTGATGCTGAACGCAGGAACAGACCTCGGACCGCTCGTAGTCACAGCAGGCACCACAGCAGACGTGATGGACGGAAATCTCGCAGCGTGGATATACCTGGGGAAGACGTTTGAGATGTGAAAAATGAAAACACTCGAACAATTCATCGAACAGCAGGAGCGAGGGAGAGGAGCCAAGCCTGGTGAAGCTAATTTTTTCCCTTTTGATTGTTATCTTGGCGTCAAGAAGGATGATAATGGCAGGTACGAAGTGCTCATAGTCAGAGACAACACGCCCAACCTTGACCAGTTACAGGCATATTCCCTTCTCTGTGACGTGATACTCAAATATTGCTCCATTAAGTTCGAGCTCAATTTTTCAGACAATATCGAAACGGAAGAACAGCAATTCATACGCAAGATGCGCGACATCGCACGTGACAGCGGACATTACAAGGAGCGTTATCGCGAAGCTGCTCAAGAGGCCGCCAATCTCAGGCCTGCAGCGATAAGAGCAGCCAATGCAGGATTGTCTGACCCTTGGAAATGATACATTGAATGAAGGTGCAAGAGATGAAAGAAATACTATTAGGAGATGCTTATATCAGGAAGCTCGACGAGGTCGGAGACCACAAGACAACCGTCATGGGCGTCGAGTTCGACGTGGCAAGAGGAGTGTTCTCGCCAGAATACTCTTTGTGTTCGCACCTCCTTGCCCAGTGGACAAGCATAGCGCCCGGAGAGAGCGTGCTTGACGTAGGCACAGGATGCGGAGTGCAGGCAATACTTGCGGCAAGGAGAGGGGCAGGATATGTCGTAGCAACAGATATCAACCATGAAGCTCTCAGGAATGCAGAACGGAATGCAAAAAAGCACAACGTCACCATCAACACATTCCCAGATCTAGTTTTTGCGGCATTAATAGATAAAAGCGGAAGAGGAGTATTCGATGTGGTTGTAGCAAACCTTCCGTTCGGAGGAGGTGAAGCGAAAACATCTCTTGAACAAGCATTAAACGACCCCGACTACAAAGCTACGAGGGAATTCGTATTCCGAGCTCCTGATTTACTACTACAAAAAGGCAGAGCATACATGGTATTCTCTGATATAGGTGATATTAACTGGCTTGAGCAAAGGCTTGCAGAAGACACAAGACTCTACACGAGAGTCCTCCACGAAGAACTCGCCGCAGGACATGTATGGAAAGTGTACTGCCTGACGAGGAAAGAGCGATAATCATTCTAAGGAAAGCCTGATGGACAGCAAAACCCTTCTTCCTGTCGAATACACACCATTATCCCACTCCAACCTCGAGACAGGGATTGAGTTCGGAGGAGTCGAGTTCTGCGTCTCAAAAGACTCTCATGATAAGACTCTGAGGATGCTGAACGATTCTGACCTTGAAGGAAAAACAAAGATAAACACGCCATGCCTGCTGCCGAGCGAGATGTGGGGCCTTGCGCGCGTACTGTCGCAGACATTCGGAAGACTGAACGAGATTGCCGCCTCCCACTCCAGCTGGGAAGTCAGAGGAACAGTCCTTCCGGAGGCGCCGCTCACGGCAACAACAAGGATAGCGAAGAAATACTCCAGAAACAGCCGGCCATTCGTGGAGATTGAACATGAAACACGTGACTGTGATGGAAGGACGGTGCTGAGAGGCGTTGATGAGCTCCTCCTGCTCCACGACGTAACACACGCATTCTATGCCGAGCCCGAAAGAGAAAAAGCGCAGACCGTACTGCCTGCCAACAGAAGGAGACGCACGTACTTCCGCCACCAATGGGATGAAGAAATATGGCGCAACAACATCCACACAGACTCCTACGCAAGGAGGTTCGGCTATGAGCGTGGATTGCCAGAGTTCTTCATCTACATGGACTGGGTCTTTGCAGAACTACTCAAAAAGGAAGGTCAAAAAGCGTATGAAGGAACAACCATACAACTCAGAAGAGTGCTTCCGTTGTATGAGAATGACGTAGTTGATATAGTGCTTGACGCCACGCCGCAAAGAACAATTGTGAGGTTCCTGAAAGAAGGCCACGAAAGACTGGTGGCGGATGTCCACTTAAAACAATAATTTTTTATATCTACCGTGCTTAACACTCATTCTATGTCGATACGCAAACCCATCGTCTCCGGGCAGTTCTATCCTGCGGGAAAGAAAGAGCTCGAGGAAGCCATCAAGCAGAGCTTCACAGGCAAGTTCGGGCCTGGAGCAATGCCGGGAAAGAGAGGACGCAAGAAAGTATCTGGCGTCATAGCTCCGCATGCAGGGTATTTCTTCTCTGGAAGCGGCGCAGCGTGGGTGTACAAGGAGCTGGGAGAAGCAGAGTTTCCGGACCTTTATGTAATTCTTGGAGTCAATCACTCAGCACAATTGACCTGCAGCAGCGACGAGGACTGGGAGACTCCGCTCGGAACAGTGAAGTGCGACACAGAATTCGTGAAGAAACTAGAAGAGCGTGGAATCCCGATAAAGAACAACGCACACCGCGGAGAACATTCAATCGAAGTACAGCTGCCGTTCCTACAGACGGTGTCAAAAGACAAACTCGACAAGCTCAGGATAGCACCGATAATGATCGCTGACGAAAGGTTCGAGCAATGGGGACAGAAGATAAAACAAGCAATAGGGGAGACAAAGAGAAAAGCAGTTGTGATATGCTCGTCTGACTTCACACACTACGGATACAACTATGGCTACGTGCCGTTCGAGACAAATGTCAAGGAGAACATGAAAAAACTCGACCTGGATGCAGTCAATTTCATAACAAAACCGAATCCGCGGAGCTTCCTCGACTACACAAAGAAGACCGGAGCGACAATATGCGGCAGGTACGGCATATGCACACTCCTATGGCTCATGAAAAACCTGGAAAAAGAGAAGAAAGGCACGTTGCTGAAATACTACACTTCTGGAGACGTGCTCGGAGACTATGTGAATGCCGTCGGGTATGCTGCGATAGTTTTCAGATAGCTCTTTAAGCAGTGCCGCGCCAGAACACAAGAACTGAGGCAGCACCACGCCAGGCTACGCTTCTAGAAGATCGTGATGAATCGTGACATCCCCGTAGGGGGCAACCCCCTGTCACGAGTGTTTATTCTGCCGCGAGTCGCTTCGCAGAATTGGCGGTGGTGCTGCCTAAGCAGTTATTGGCGGCGGCACTGCTAACGAATATCAGATGACTACTTCTTGGCTTTAGCTGTCAGCTTTGGCCCTTCCTTATGCTTCGCGAGAGCCTTCTCAACACGCTCATGATGCCAGCCGACCTCTAAAAGTCGATGCTTGACCTCTTCCCGGGTCTTACCACGCTTAATGCTCTCCTCAATATAACTATGCAGCTCCTTGTCGACGCTAGAAGAGGTAGACTGCCTGCCGAAGACCAGATAGACAACTATAGCGACTACGGCTATGACAACAAGGATAAGAGCGCCAAGAGCATTGGAACTTCCATTAGTCTCTGCTGGCTGCTGGATTTGCACAGGAGGCTGCTGCATCGGTTGAACAACTGCTGGCTGCTGGACAGGAGACTGAAGCTGCGACGGCTGAACTTTCTCTACTTCACCCAATTCCTGCTTAAGCTCCTCAGAAGGCTTGGAAGGCATCGCCTCGACAGCGACTGATTCTGCCTTGTCACCTGACTGAGACTTGCCTATGAACAAGTAATGCACACCCTTGCCCTCTGCCCTGTACAACACGTAAGAGTCGTCCTCACCAACAATCTTCGTCGGCAACGTGTCCCACACGTCTGTCACACGATTGTACGCGTGGAGAGCGACGCTGTCCCTTGAGACAGTGTTGTTCCCAAGCCAAGACTTCGCGACCTTGAACTGGTAGATGAGATTGGTCGTGTCAAAAGGGACAAAACCAGTATATCTCAGCTCATTGAACTCATAAGAATCATTCTCAGGAACATCCGGCACGGCCTTTGGCTTCGACAAGAGATGATAGATGGTGATACCGCCATTATCTACAGTGCGGTTGATGGTGAAGATGACCTTAGTGATGGCAATGTTTTCTGCTTTTATGTCAATAGTGTAAGGCATGCCCGCATCAACAGTCTCAAAGACCTTTCCATCCTGTGGATTCCAGACAGGAGCCTGGGCAAGCGTGCCAGAGTAATAATAGCGCTGACCCTGATTAAGGGCAGAGACAGCAAAACAGGAGACTAAAAGAACAAACATGGCCAGGACAAGACTCTTTTTCATCAAAACACCCCTCTTGTGTTTAAGGAATACAAGAATAAGGGCAGAGGTTGTTTAAATGCTTTTTGGAGGTTAAGGCAGCTACCAGGCCTATTTCACCGCCAGGCCTGTATGAATACTTTTCCGAAGGTAACAATCAAAAACCCAATAATTCCGTCGACTAAAATTGCCGTTGCGGACCACATAGGCGGCTACAGCCTCAAAAATTCTGCGAACAGAACTCCTTCTATGTTGTGTTAGACAAAAATAAGAAAAAAGAAAGGAGGATGAAAAGAAAAAATTAAACTATTTCATCAATAGTATGTCTGGCCGCTGATCTCGTCCTCGGCTTCCTCTTCCTCGTCGTCCTTCTTCTTTGTGAAGACCACAATCAAGGCGACGATTATGAGGATGACAACCAAGACGATGACAGCTATCTCGAGAGCCTTCTTCAACCCAGAGGCGGATTTCTCCTCACCCTGAGCATCGACGACGCTAGCAGACAAAGGTATCTGCTTTACGACGTTGCCGGAAGCGTCCTTCACATCGACTGTGAAAGAGTGCTCGGCAGGCTCTGCAGTCTCCTTAGCTGAGACATAGACATAGACAGACTTAGACTCGCCAGCGCCGACAACAACTGTCTGCAATGGAGATATCTTGACTGTTGCCCACTCATCAGCACCTGTGACTGCTACGACATAGGTCTTAGCCTCGCTGCCAGAGTTAGTGAAGGTTATCGGATAGATAGCTCCACCCTCGCCCCTTATCAGCTCCTGGCTCTGGGCACCGACTGTTATGACAGTCTTCTCCTGAGCAGGCTGTGTAGGCTGCACTGGCTGTGTAGGCTGGACCGGCTGCTGAGGCTGCTGTGCCGCGGGCTGGTTAGCTTCGCAGACAGGAGACTCGGTGACATCAATAACGACATCCTGAGTCACTACCTCATCGCCATCGTCATAAGTGACCTTGACCTGACCATTGTACTGGCCTGGCTCTGCGCAGACAGGTATCCTCAGATAAAGCTCTTCAGAGACTTTTGTCTCGTCTGCCTCGATATCCAGATAGTCTGGGAGGGCCTTCAATGAGAGCTCAGGTATCACAAACTCGACCTTGACATCATCTTCGTCCTTCTGGCCGTAGTTCTTGACATCAACAATAGCCCTGATAGACCTTCCAGCTTCGACATCCGTGGCTGGATCGAGGTCAACGCTCTTTATCTTGATGCTGTTCCTTGCGGTATCAACCTGCACATAGTAATCCTGCTGGAGCTCGTCTCCTGCCCTGTCGCGGACATAGACCCTGAGCCTATACTGGTCAAGCTCTAGTCTTGCAGGGAAGGTAAGCTCTAGCTTCTTTGTGTAAGAAACATTAGCTTTCATGTCGAAGACGTCTGTGACGTCACTGACACGGTCATTGTGGTCGCCAGTTATCATTGCCTCAATCTCGACGTTGTCAAGATCAGACAAAGCTGTGACCTTAACCCTGACCTCAAATGCGTTGTCGCGCTCAAGGTCCTGGACAGTGTTCAGACCAGGTTCCATCGCGTCGCCATCGACTTTTACAAAGTCGATAGATGCGTTAAGGGCACTGACTGAGCCACTTAGAGCTATGATGCTAATCAAAACAAGCAGCACCATGCTAAAAGTCATTATTTTGCCTCTATTCATCTTTCCATCCTCCAAATCATCTTATTTGGCAATTCTAGATTATGATAAACCCCAACAATTAAACAGTGTTACTGGCACCGTATAAATACACCTCATATATAAATGTTTCGCTTTTTTTGTTATTTCGTAGTAGTTAAAAATTTTAACCTTTTTAAAGGAGTGAAATAAAAAAGATTTAGGCTACAATGATCGTCCTGTACTTGACGCGCCTGATGTCATTGTTGCTAGCGACAATCCTTACGTCATACAGTCCAGGTGCTGCATCTTCTGGTATGTCCATGTTGAACACGACTGTAGCAGAGTCATCCTTATCAAGTGACCTCAGGACGTCTGTATCGCGGGCTCCAAGTTCATAGATTGAAGCCTCTACCTTGATGTCCTTCAGCTTATAGTCAAGGTTGTTCTGCAAACCGACGCTGAACCTGAAGTACTCGCCAGGCGCAACGACTTCGCGGTCGATGTCATGGCCGTATATGTCTATCCTGGTTATCAAGAGGTCATCCATGTCGCTGAAAACCCTCAGGTCCTGAGCGATGAACATCTCGCCCTCGTAAGGATCGCTGCTGGAATAGCAATGCAGATCAGCAGGCCAATCAATCCTACCATCAAGGTCGTTGTCTATGCCATCAGCGCACTGCGCGACATAAGCCTCGTTGTCGTCGGAAGCGTTCCTGCAGTCAGGATCCGCAAGGTCAACAAGACCATCACCATCATTATCCAGACCATCAGAGCATTGCGGCACAAGCGGATTGGCTTCGTCATCATCGACCAAGCTGTCACATCCGGAATCGGCCATGTCGACGAGGCCATCACCATCATTATCTGCGCCGTCATTGCACTGGTAGACTGTAACTGCGTTGAACTCATCATCGTCCATGATGTTCAAGCAGCCAGGATCAGCCATGTCAAAGAGACCATCACCATCATTATCCAGACCATCAGAGCACTGAGGGACAAAAGAGTCAAGCTCGTTGTCATCATCAGAGCCAGAGCAGCCAGGATCCGCAGGATAGTCTACAAGACCATCACCATCATTATCTGCGCCGTCATTGCACTGGTGCACTATCGCAGGGTCAGACTCATCATCATCACCGACGCCAGAACAGCCAGGATCCGCAAGGTCAAACAGGCCATCACCATCATTATCCAAGCCATCATAGCATTCAGGCATGACAACAGGATTGGTCTCGTCATCGTCTGCAATGTTCTCGCAGCCGATATCTGCCAAGTCGACAAAGCCATCTCCATCATTATCAAGACCATCGTTGCAGGCAGGAGGCGTGACTGTATCTGTCTCGTCGTCATCAGTCGCGTTCTCACAGCCAAGATCCGCGAGGTCTATAAGACCATCAGCATCATTATCCAAGCCATCAGAGCACTGAGTCACGACTGCGTTAGCCTCGTCGTCATCAGCACTGTCTATGCAGCCAGGATCAGCAAGGTCTATGAGACCATCAGCATCATTATCCAGGCCGTCAGAGCATGCCGGTTGAGAGACTGCGCCAGTATTGACAGGCACGTCAATCGTGTCGATATCACCGTCGAGGTCTGTCAAGACCAGGGTTATGACATCGTAGCCCTGCGAGACAGGAGTTATCGTAAGCTGGTCATAAGGATCGACAGAGACAAGCGCAATGCTTGAGTCAACGCCGAGGACACTCCATCTCAAGGCAGTGCCAGAATCCTCAACATCAGACTCGTAAGGAGTCATGTTGATGACTGTCGTAGCGTTGAAGACACCGTCGAACTCATCCGCAACAGTGTCATTTATGACAGGCGGGTTGTTCCTTATGACAACCTCTACAACCATCTCAGCACCGCTTCCATCAGTGAAGTTGAAAGCGAATGTGAAGACCTGAGAGTTACCAAGGAAATCATGGATTGCAGGTATCCTCAAATTATAATAGTAAGTTCCTGCTTCAGGCGTAGCATACGGGAATTCTACAAACCAGGCGATTCCGCCAGGCGGGCTAACCAATGCAACACTAGTCACCATGCCATCAATAGGATTGCCAGAGCCATCAACAACCATGAAGCTGACATACATGTCCTCGCCCCTGAAGAAGTCAAGGTCCCAGTTCAGGAAAGCAGGGTCATTATAGACATTGAGGTTAGAGACGTAATATCTCTGAGCCAGCACGACGAAGTCCTCTGTAGGGACGGTGTCGAGATCAGGCACCCAACCAGCCTTCTCAGCAGTGGCATAGACAGTGTAGTTGCCAGGAGCTCCTGGAGTGAAAGTCACAGTGCATGCGCCCGTGATGCTGTCTGTAACGCAATTCCTTATGACAGTGCCATCCATGTAGTGCAGGACGACATTAGCACCACCGACAGGCACGCCATTAGATTCCACATCTACGGCGCAAGACTGCCAGGTCGACTGATTATAAGTGCTCTCAATAACCGGGCTGAGACATTCTATATTAGTCACGTTCAGCTGGCCTATGACAGTTATCGTGTGAATAATAGAGTCAGACAGCTCCCCATCAGAGATAGTCAAAGTCACGGAGTGGTTGCCTGGAGCAGTGAAGACCCAGACCGCTGCGCAATCCGTCGAGTCTGCGTAGCCATCATTGTCAAAGTCCCAAGCGCAAGCCAAGGAGTCTCCATCAGGATCCGAAGAGTTGGAGGTGAATGTAACATTATCACCTACAGCCGGAACCAAAGGAGTCCAGTTGAAATCTGCATCAGGAGCGTGATTCTCGAAACCGCGAGTCACCAGTATATTGATAGTCTGTGAGTCTCCGCAAGTCCCATCACCAACCCTGAAAGTCGCGACATGGTTGCCGACCTGGAAGTCAGACGGAGTCCAGCTGAAGACACCAGTGACTGGGTCGATGAATACGCTGTAAGGAGCATCTGCTGAATATACAAGAGCGTCTCCTTCTGCATCATAAGCAGAGACAGTGAATGTCAATTCATTTCCGACCTGGACAGACTGGTCTGTAAGAGGATCCAGCACTGGGCAGGTGTTTCCAACAGTGACGTTTATTCCGACATAGTCAGAAGCGAAGTCGCCATCAGCATCTATAACTGTACAGCTAGCGACATAGACGCCTTCAACTGTGTAAGTGTGGTTGGCAGAAGTCTGGTTCATGACATAAGTCCCGTCACCAAACTCAATCACATAGCTAATAGGAGCATCTCCGCCAGTGACAGAGCAGACAAACCCAACTGTGACGCCTTCTGGGCCTCCTTCTGGAGTTGCTGAAAGGTCTACGACAGGCCTGCTATCATCAGTGACGATTATCCTTATCATCTCAGTATCAGAACACGTGCCATCAGAAACCCTGAAAGTCACATAGTATGTTCCTGCCTGAGTGTAGCCTGGAGTCCAGGAGAATATCCTGGTCAGCGGGTTGAATGTAGCGCCCGGTGGAAGAGAGCCCATGACTGAGTAAGTCAATGCATCAGCATCTGCATCAGAAGCAATCAAGCTGAACTGCAGCAAGTCACCCTCCCTAACCCCTCTGTAACCTATCGGAGAGAGCTCAGGGCAGCGATTGACATCAAGCACGGTTATAACGACAGTCTGTGAGTCAGTAGCGCCATGTTCATCAGTAACTATAAAGATGACGTTATAAACTCCTTCCTGGTCATAATTAGGAGTCCAGGTGAAAGTCCTTGTGACAGTATTGAAAGTAGCACCTGAAGGAAGATTCGCAGCAGAGAAGCTTATAGAATCGCCATCAGGGTCGGATCCTGAGATCGAAAACTGGAGCAGCTGGTTCTCATAGATTGTCTTGTCAGGTATGAATGCCAAAACAGGTGGATTGTTGGCCTCTTCTGTAATGACAAGGCGGAGCTGACGGTTCCTGGTCTCGACAGAGTCGGATACTGTAAAGCGGACGAAATAGCTGCCAGGAACTGAGTAGTCAGACTGTGTTATCTCAACACTCTCAAAGCCTGTGTAAGTAGAGATGTCAACATCCTTCTCATCGAGCACGCTGATAAGCTCCCCTGTGTTGCGCCTCAACTCCACCCTGTAATGGACCGCAAGGTCCAGCGAGCTGAAACCCCCAGAGGCAGCAGTAACAGAGCTGCCCAACGCCACGGTGTTAGGATCAGATGTACCGACTGGAAGCCAGTAAGGATCCTGCCAAACCAAGGCGAGCGCTGCGGGACTCATCAGGACCAGCAGCAACGCAAAGATAATTGTTCTCATCTTCATTTCGTCCACCTTTGAAATCGTCAAAAGCACGCCTTTTGAGCGTGCTCAGCACACCACAACATTCACCAATCAGAGATTGGTGGTGTGCTGACACATGAAAATAAATTAAAAGATTACTGGTTACCCTGGTTCTCAGGCTCTTCATCAGGGTTCACAAAATAAAAAGTCAAGTTCAGACCACCACCGCCAACCACTTTCTGGAAATCAGTCGCGACTGTGCCACGCAGACCCCATGAAAAGACAGGGTTGACCCTGTGGTCGAAACCAAGTGTGCTGGCCCACATCACATCGAGGTTAAGGTCGTGGCTGGAATGATGATACTCATCAGCCACCTCGCCGTTCTGGTAAAAAAGCGTCTCATCGCGTTCAGAATCATTCTCTGTTATCAGCCAGTAGACACCTGTGCTCGCCGCAATCTGGAAGTTAGGCGTCGCAGCATACCTGATACCGAACTGAGTGTTAACAAGATGATACTTGTTCTCGATCTCGCCTTCGACAATGCTTGTCAATCCGAAAGGATCGTCCGGGTTCGGCAAGGTAGTGCGAGAATCAGGGTGCATGGCACTCTGCCAATTCCACGCGCTCAAACCATAACCGAGCACGCCTTCGAGATACAACCTATCAGTAACCCTTCCGCCGATGTTAAGGTCCATGACCAACGACGGGAAGTGCTCGTTGACTGAATCGCCAGCGACACCCATCAGGTTCAATCCCATGAGCATCTTCTTGTTGTAGAAGGACTCTGGATGCGTGTCCTGCTGCGTAGGCTGTTGACCGTTTGGTACGTACGGAACAGGTGTGATGTTTACGCTGGGAGGAACTGTCTCACCGACTTGAGGAGGGACAGTCGCTGTTCCCGTCTCGCATGTAGGACATGGCTCTGGCGCAGGGCATTCTGTCTGCGCAGGACAAACCGTCGGCGCAGGGCACGGATCACATTCAGGAGCCGGTGCAACATCTGGGCACGGATCGCATGCAGGACATGCAGGACATTCTGTCTGCGGCGTTTGAATATCATTTCCTGGATTCTGCGATATGGATCCTTCAGAACCTCCTTGTGGAGGGACATACGGAACATCAGGGACTGATGTAACTGTGGGCGGGACAGGTGTGGATGGAGACTGAGTCATAGAAGCGCCGAAAAGGTCCATCGAGACTACAAAATCCTGCTCAATCTTAGGATGGACAAGCCTGTTAGGCCCTGGCAAGTCAACTTCCTGACTGTTATCTGCAATGTGACCCATAGGCAAGCCGTTAGCACCGCGGCAAACACCATTGTCAGGACAGATATACATGACATCCCATACAAGGTCGCCCCCATTAGGTGCAGACGAGATGACAATCTGCTCGTTATCCTGAGCAGAGGAATTGTACCTGAAGATGAAAATCTTGTTCGGGTCATAAGTTCCCTCACCTTCGTGAGTGTTGATCATGAGAAGCTTTCTCACTTCATCGTTGTTGATTGTAAATCCGCCACTAGTGCCTCTGCCGATAGCAAGCCAGTTAGCGACATTAGCGTACTCGATCTTCTCATAATGCGTAGACGAGTGGTGGTCGGGAAGGTATGAAAGGACTGTGCCGTCCTCGACACCAGGAACACCGACAACAACTGCGTTGATATCCCTGTTATCCTGGGTCTCGTTTATCTGCAGACCGACAAGGCCATAGATGCGGTATGAATTCTCAGGATCGAACTGGCCATCTGCACCGACGTGGACGATAGAGCCCAAGTCGTAGATGAGATTGCTACCAGTGAAAAGCCTTGATATCTTGTTGTAGTGCGCGCGGAGCTCAAGAGGTATCACTGCAGCTTCAGACGGTGCATGGCTGCCAGACTGCTCAGAAAGCTCTGCAGAACCAGCAGGCAATGCGAAATTCTTACCTTCAGTAGAGAGGTACATGCCTACATGCTGCTCGATAAGTGCCTGTGTAAGGTCTTGAGTGAGAACTGGATTCTGACCTTCGTCAGCCTTTGCCTCTTCCTCGCTGGCCAGATAGGCAATGCCTCCTGCAGCGGGTATCAATAATGTCAATGCTTCCTTTGAAAGCGCCATTTTGGGTATACCTCCTGAAATCATACGTATGACTATAATCTGCGGACTAATTACCCCTTTTTGGCCACTTAAGGATTAGAAACAGCCAAAAACAGCTGTTTCATTACCTAAAAACCCCTTTATAGATTGTACTGGCCACCCCTGAAAACCTGTAACTTCCAACGGCATAGTTATAGGGCTTATTTAAATGTTTCCATTTTGTTGTTATTGGCCAGGACTGACAAATTTAGAGTATTGAATATGCGGATGAAAAAGACTTATAAACCCTTGCACCAAGAATTTTGCATAATGATAACCATCATCGGCGGAGGGCCTGTCGGAAGCCATTGCGCAAGACTGCTCTCAAAAGCAGGGCAGGAAGTAAGAGTCTTCGAGGAGCACAACCTGATAGGAAGACCAGTGCACTGCACAGGGATAGTCACGAAAAGCCTCGCTGACACGATCCATCTCAAAAAAGAATGGGTAGTGAACAGGCTGAGAAAGGTAAGGGTGCAGGCACCTGACGGCAACACCGCAGAGATAAGGACAAGCGACATCGTGCTGGACAGAGCAAGGTTCGACCAGGCACTGGCGGAAGAAGCTGAAAAAACAGGCGTGAAGATGTTCCTCAGCTCAAGACTTGAAGACATCGCAAAAACAAAAACAGGAATAAAAATAAAAATCACAGATACTGAGACCAAAAAGACCGGGATAACAAAAACGGAAACGCTGATCGGAGCTGACGGAGCGAATTCTCTCGTCTCGAAAACCCTCAGCAACAGGCCGGAGTTCTGGGCAGGAGTGCAGGCAGTCGCAGACACCGACATTGACAAAGAAACTTACGAAGTCTATTTCGGCGACGACATTCCAGGATTCTTCGGCTGGGTCGTGCCGGAAAACGAGACGATGGCAAGGATAGGGATAGCGACTACAAAAAACCCGAGAAAGGTCTTTGACAAATTCATCAAGAGATTCGACTGCAAGATAATCGAGATGCAAGGCGGCCTTATCCCGAAGTACAACCCTCAGACAATCTTACAGACTGGAAACATGTACGTAGTCGGAGATGCAGCTATGCAAGTCAAAGCCACGACGGGCGGAGGACTGGTGCCAGGACTACATGCAGCAGAGTGCCTCGCAAGAGCGATAAGCAACAATACAGATTACAGGAAAGAGCTCAGACCAGTCACCAAGGAACTGAAAACAAGCCTTCTGCTGAGAAACCTACTGGACAGATTCAATGAAAAAGATTACAACCAACTGATCAGTATCATGAACGATGAAGAGCTCAAGGAACTGCTCAACAAAGAAGACAGAGACAGCCCGACAAGACTCGTCATCAAATCGGTGATGAAACAACCAAAACTGCTGCTTTTCACGAAGACGCTGTTAAGAGCAAAACGTTTATAAACACCAGACAAAACTTCATTCTCCGAGGGGGAATATCATGGCAGAAAAACACACAAAGAAAGAAGATGATGAAACAATAGACTTCTCAAAGATAAAATCCTGGTTCAGCGGAAAAGGAAAGAAACATCACGCCACAGAACACGCGCATAAAGAAGAGAAAGAAGCCACAGAAGAAAGCGAAGAGATAAAGTTCGACTATAACTCCACTGTAAAGTTCTTCACAAAAAACGCAGCGATATTCCTCATACTGATACCCATAATCCTGACCATATACCTGAGAGTGCAACCGATGTACCTCCCAGCCACAGATGACTGGGCACAGAACGCAGTCTACAACTACTACAAAAGCCAGATATCCTCGCAGATAAGCCAACAGTACCCTAATCTCCCAGACACGAACAAGCAGGCACTGATAGAATCAGAGTTCCAGAAATTCCTGCAGCAGAACAGCGACACAGTCAAGCAGCAGATTGACGGCACGTCACAGCAGTTCAAGGACAAGATGATGTACGAGTCGGGCAACAGCAAGTACGTGTATCTTGGAGATATTGACTCGTACTACTGGCTGAGGGATGCAAGGAAATTCCTGCAGAACGGGACGATGTGCGATGAAGTGGATTATGAAAAACAACTATGCTATGGCGATGTCTATACGAGTGCACCCACAAGGGGAGCATCTCCTTTGAAAACTTCAGGAATAGGAAATAATGCCAAGTTATACTCCTACGTCATCGCGTACACATACAAAATCCTGAAAGTCTTCAGCCCAGATATGACAATAATGCAGGCATCATTCTATGTTCCGCTGATCTTCGGCATAATATCTGCAATCCTTGCTTTTTTGATAGGCAAAACACTTGCAGGAAATGTTGGAGGTCTCGTCACTTCAATATTCATATCATCAAGCCCAATATACCTCTCCAGGACACTCGGTTCCGACAATGACCCTCTAAGCATGTTCTTCCCCCTGCTTATAGTCTTGGCTTTCATCTACACTTTCGAAGCCAAGGACTTAAAGAAGAGGCTATTGTTCGGCGCGCTTACCGGACTTTCAATAAGCCTTTATGCAGCAGCGTGGCAAGGCTGGTGGTCCATGTTCTACTTCATATTTGCGACACTCGTCATCTATGCAGGGTTCTACGTAACAAGGCAGGCAATCAAGCAAAAGAAGATAGTGGCGATCATAAAGAGCAAGGAGACGAAAAGCATCGCCATAGACATAGCACTAATACTTTTCTCCACAGCAGCATTCATAACAATAATCTCTGGCTTCAGGAGATTCACTGAAGCCATAACCAGCCCGTTCTGGTTCATGCAAACAAAAGTCGCGGCACTGGAAAACTTCTGGCCAAACGTACTCGTCACAGTCGCAGAGTTCAACCCGGGATCGATACCGACAATAATCTCGCAGATGGGCGGGAAGCTGCTTTTCTTCTTAGGAATGATGGGGATTGTTTTTGCACTTCTGCCAAAGGAAGATAAGATACCAAAAGAACAGAAATACCTACTCGGATTCGGAGCAATAGTATATCTCCTGCTGGTGTCAAGCTACGGGACCAGTCTAAACCCGAAAATATACATGGCATTAATTGCGCTGCCAGTTATCATTGGCATGCTCCTTTTACTGAAGTCAGACAAGGAAGTAGATGTCAAGCTTGCCATCTTGCTCGTCATCTGGTTCATAGCAACTAGTTATGCAGCACTCAAAGGAGTAAGGTTCACCTTGCTCATGGTATCTGCGTTCGGAGTTGCGTTCGGAATAACAATCTCATCAATCTAT
>JAGVOD010000053.1 GCA_020052935.1 archaeon
ACAGCAAAGAATAAATACACTGCAAAAAACCAGGAGAGACGGTGAGAACATGCAAGAAGCACAAAGATGGGTAAAGGAATTCAATGATGCAAGAGACTGGAACCACATCGGCACGATAAAAGACCTCATGCTCAACATGAACGAGGAAATAGGAGAGATGTGGCACGTCATAAAATGGATAGATGAGAAGAAACAGGCAGAGATGATAAAGAAGCACAAGGACGAGGTCGAGAACTTCATCGGCGACATGCAATACCTGATACTCAAGATAGCTGCCATATGCGACGTAGACTCGAAGAAGGCGATAAAAGACGTCATGGACGAGTACGAGCAGCGCTTCCCCCTGGAAAAGACAAGAGGCACGCACGGGAACGTCAGGGCAGGAGGCATAGACCTCAAGAAAGCCTGAAACGAGACAACAATGCCCACAACAATACCCAGGACAGCAGAACTGCAGTTCAAGGAGAAGTTCATAACGCGATACAGCGCTCTGACTGACATAGACAAGTTCAAGGAGTATTCTTTTTCGTATCTACGAAAATCTGTACGGGTGAATACGCTCAAGATCACTGTGAAAGAGCTGTTTGCGCGGATGTCGAAGGAGTGGATGCTTACATCCATCCCCTGGTGCGACTACGGATTCTGGATAGAACACCGCGGAGAGGGGGAAGAGAAGCGATGGGACGTCGGAAACACCATCGAACACCTGCTCGGATACGTCTACATACAGGAAGCAGCATCCATGATACCGCCGCTGGTGCTGGACCCGCAGCCAGGCGAACGCGTGCTAGATATGTGCGCAGCGCCAGGCAGCAAGACAACACAGCTAGCACAGCTCATGCAGAACAAGGGAGTCATAATAGCAAACGACCTGACTGACGTAAGGCTTGCCGCGCTAGGCGTGAATCTCCAGAGATGCGGAATCATCAACACAATAACCACGAAAAGGCACGGCAGCGGATTCAAGGATATGGAATTCGACCGGGTACTCGTCGATGCGCCATGCTCAGGCACAGGCACGATACGCAAGTCGTTGAAAACAATAGAGATGTGGAACCCAAAACTCGCATCGTTCCTCTCAAAGACGCAGAAACAGCTCATCAAGGCAGGATTCAACGTATTGAAGAAAGGCGGTACGCTCGTGTACTCGACATGCACACTGGAGCCAGAAGAGGATGAAGGCGTCGTTGACTTCCTGTTGAAGGCATGCCCTGATGCCAGGGTCGAGGAGATCGAATTAGATATCAAACGCAGCGAGGCTGTCGTGTCATTCGAAGGCAAGACATATTCTGACGAAGTCAAGAAGTGCCTTCGCATCTGGCCGCAGGACAATGATACAGAAGGATTTTTCGTTGCTAAGATAACCAAGACATAGAATGCAACGAACAAATCTCAAGGAACGAAGCGTAGCGGAGTGACGGATGTTCTTTGTGGCGAAGATAAGGAAAGAATAGAGAGGGACAAGCTTTATAAATGACTGACTTCTTTCTGGGCTGCGAAGCAGCCCCGTAGTGTAGCGGCCAATCATCTCGGACTCTGGCAGCCTTTTAAAAAAAGCCTGGGGAAAACACGTGCGACATCCTCGACGCTGCGCGTCGCTCAGTCCCACAAAGGCTTAGGCTGAAGAAATCCGGGGACCTCGGTTCGAATCCGGGCGGGGCTATTTTTATTTTTTCACTCCTTCTTTCCCCAATCCACAGCAACATCATACTTTTTAGGCGCATCAATGCAGTACCCGCCCGGATTCAGGTCATCGACCGTCACAGAATAATTCCAGTCCTCATGAAAATGAACTATTGCAAGCTTCACAACAAAACCGAGACTTTTTGCTTTTTGATAGAGGGTGTGTGTCGCCAGAGTCATCTTTGGCTTAAACCCCAAGTGAACCTTGTATTCGTTCTTTGTCTTCACTTCATACAGAATAATTCTCTTGCCTCGTTCGAAAGAGAGTTCAATCCCATCAACAGAGTGCCAGTTCTGTCTGAGAAAGTCCGCTTGAGCTTCACTCAAATACTTTCCAAATATGAAAAAATACTTGTCCCTGTTGAAGAATTTTGGTAGGACTAAGTTCCTTCTTGTCTCCTTGAACATGCACTCGCCGATTATACCTTTGAACGAGCCCTTTGATTCGCGCAGGTCATACATGAACATAATGTAGGCAATACACATTAAAGTAGTTTATCTAAAAAAATCCGAAGATTTTGCGAGAAATCCGAAACATCAAACAAAACCTTCGGAAAAGTTCCGTATATTCGACAAATTTTCGCAAAACTTGCGTCATTTCCGGAACATATCTGTTAACTTGGACTGCCTAAAATCTCAAGAAAGGGTCTATCCTCTTCTGCAAAGACCTGCTCGAGTGATAGCAGACCAAGACAAGCAAGAGGATCAACATCTCTGCAGCAATGACTGACCTTGAAACGCCTTCTACATAGAATAGAGAAGCGCCAAGCAAGAGTACGACCAAAACATAAATGACGTATAACTGCCTCAGCGAATACCTCTTCAATGCTTTCCTGAAGGATGCCTGCTCCTTGAGAATCTCATTCTCCCTCTTCAATGCAGAGAAAGCCGTCGACATGAACAGGATGCTAAACGCGAGGAGGACATAGCCATAGCCACCAGCCATGACAACGCCAAGATAGAACCTCAAAGGATGCGTCAGACCGTTCGACACCAGCTCGACATAAGGGATGCGCTTAAGCAGGGAAGAATATATCATGTTGATTGCGACGAAAAGCAGCTCGATGATGAAAAGCTGCACGCTGATGAAGTAGCCTACGACGAGGCCCGCAAAAATGACTACGAGCGAAAATACTATTCCTGCCTTGACAGATATCGCACCGGATGCGATAGGCCTGGATCTCTTTTCAGGGTGATGCCTGTCAGACTTCAGGTCAAAAAGGTCATTTATAGTATAAAGACCAGGATAGAGCAGCAATGAAAGCGAGATGAACACTCCCAAAAGCAGCAGGACCTGCGGCCAGCCGACAGCTACACTGGACGCGACAAGGTAGCCCAAGACGACCTCTAAGAAAAACACCGTCCTGCTGAGCTTGAAAAGCCCGAGATAAGATCTCCAACCGCCCATCTTAGAACAACAACCTCACCAGATACCAAACCAAAAACCCGAAGACATAACCACCTATGACATCGACGATGTAATGCCTTTTCAGGTTCACTCTTGAAGCGCCGACCAGCAAGACCAATAGGGCAAGGAATGCCCACGCCAACGGCGAAATGAAGAGAGGATAGATGCTAAGCGCCACAAGTATCGTCCTCGCAGCGTGTATGCTCGGGAAGCTGCCAGAATCTATCTTCTCAAGCATATTCTTGAACTTCTGCCTGTCAGGCCTGGCCTTGTAGAACAGCAACTTGACCAGAGCGCCGACAGCCTCCACCACGAACAGCCCGAGGATGATGATGAACGAAGACCTTGGCTCTATGAACAGGAGGAATATCGCGATGACAAGAAAAAACAACAGCGAGCCCAATGCGACAACATCCCGCCAGGTCTCTTTCACCAGATTATCAATGAAACGCCCATACCTAGACATCCTTCACACTCCTTAGCGACTTATATGTCCTCTCAAACTCGTCAACAGTGCTTTCCAAGGAGAACCTCTTCACGATCTTCAGGCTCTCTTTCCCGAATCTTGAACGCAGCGCAGCATCACCCAAGAGCTTTTTCATATAAACCGCAATCTCCTTTGTCTTGTAAGGTTTTGCGACAAAACCGTTCTTCCCGTGCTTGACTATGTAAGGCACTGCAAGCGCATCGACCCCGACGATAGGAAGGCCGCAGGCCATCGCCTCCAGGATGACAAGACCTTCAGTCTCTATCGTAGAGGCAGTGACGAATACATCTGCTGACGAATAGAGCTTCGGCAAGGAATCGTGGGCGACAGGACCTAGGAACCTGGTGCTCTTATCGATACCTAAGCGTCGGGCATACGACTTCAGCTTCTCCAGGTCAGGGCCGCGCCCGGCAATGACCAGTCTCGCAGAACTATCCTTTTTCAGCAGCAACTTGAACGCCTTCAAGATGACATCGATGTTCTTCTCGTAGCCTATCCTGCCGACGTGGAGCAGCGTCTTCCCGGTCTTCCTCACCTTAACAGGCCTGAACTTCTTCAGGTCCACGCCGTTCGAGATGAAAAGCACTTTCTTCTTGATACCATGCCTCTCAAGCTCCCTCTTCATGGCGACAGACGGAGTGGTGACGACACCGCACAGGTTATAGAACCTCCTCGTGTAC
>JAGVOD010000050.1 GCA_020052935.1 archaeon
ACATGCATGAACTTCGTGAAAACTGCAAGGAACACGCCCAGATAGCCTACGATGTAGAATATATCTGCCGGCGAAGGCATCGGGTCTAGGCCGAGGTATATCATCAGCGTCCAAGTTATGTCACCAAGGAACCAGCCGGCAACACCTAAAAGCATGAACAGCCAGCAATGCTTCTTCTTCTCATCTTTCTGTATTGACAGAAATGCCGCGAGGACGGTCATCACGACTATGATTGAGTTGAAATCATAGATATGGTTCGTGATGCGCTCTTTCCACTCCCAGTCATTAGGTATGAATATGTAAGCAGAGAACGATGCTATGAGAAGCAGGAAGACTACCAGTACTGCAAAACGCATCTTATGGTGCATAAAATACCTCTTTTTACTGACTAGTGGTGCATAGAAATTGGGTATTTAAATACTTTGCTTTAAATTGGGGTTGGTGCGAAATTCTCGCTAACGCTCGGCAGCGCCGGCTCGCGCCGTACTGTTTTTGCCAAAGCGTGACCACCCCTGTAGTGTTTCAAATCCCTGGGATTTGTCAGAAATGCTATGTATTTCTGAGCATGCTCAAAAACCAGGGGTTTTCGACATGTAACATGTTACGAATGCTGCAGCATTCGAAACAGGGCCAACCCCTGTCACGCCCCAAAGAAGATGTTAAATGGCGCTCGCAAAATGGGCGCTGCACATTTTCGCACCAACCCCTTTAAACTGGCGTCAAGATACTCTAACCAAAGAAGGGAAGCGGATTCCCTGAAAACCAAGATTCACGTCGCGCAAGTCCCTTCCAGCTTTGTCCCGTCCCCTGTGAAATTATAATACGCGCTTGTAGCAGAATCCTGATAGTATATGCTCGCATCGTATGCGAATGCCTGGCTTGCAGTGCATGCTGCGATGCTGCCAGTGTATGTCTTGGACCCTCCAACCGCCAGTGTCGATGTCGAGCTTTCCAGGTCAACGCCATTCACCACAACATTGGTCAAGACTATTTGATTCCTCAGGTTGTTCTTCACGATGACCGTGTCAGTGCCTGACGCAGAGACTGCGTAGTCCTTTAGCGCAACGTCTGCGCTGTTCCAAAATGCCGCGCTGGCCCTTCCTGTAGCCCCTTTCCCAATGCTCGGCACGAACCCGACAACAACAACAACTATCAATGCAATGACGATGACCACTGCCAGGACAATAAGGTATTCGGTGGCTGCTTGTGCTTTTTTCCTCATATGTTTTGCCTCTTTTCAGTTTTTAGTATCTTTATTGTTTTGCCAGGTTAGTGATGGTGAATATTGCTGACCGTAGGTCTTATTGGCAACAGGTATTAAATCATTTTTTAACACCCTGGCAAAGAGAATAGTTCTCACCTTGTCTTTGGTATAAAAAAGCTATTAATGACACTTCCGTGCATACCATCTGCCAATATGACACGATAGCTCTCGCCCATCATAAAAGAGGATGTTCGACAGCATTACATGTTTACTGACAAGATGCTAGACCTGAGTGAGACATGATGAATGAAAAAGCGGCTGGAACCGGCGTGAATTCCAAGCAGACCAAGGAGTCAATTGGACAGTCACCTGGCAGAAGAGCAGACCTGGAAGACACTTTCAGAGAAATCCACGAGCACAAACCAATCGGCCACCGAGAGCCGATACTTGAAGGGAATATCCAAGTTAGGCACAAGCCAAGTAAGTCCAATATGGGGCGGGTTCCTACAGGCATCCCTGGCTTTGACAAGGTCATCGAAGGAGGGCTGAAGAAACACAGCGTCACATTGGCTGGCGGCTGCGCAGGCGCCGGAAAAAGCATCTTTGCGATGCAGTACCTCATAAATGGCATCACCCAGTTCAATGAGCCTGGGGTCTACGTGAGCTTTGAAGAGAACAGGGAGGAGATATTTGACGACATGGCCTGTTTCGGGTGGGATCTTGAGGAACTTGAAAAGCAGGGCAAGTTCGTGTTTTTGCGCTACAACCCTGATCAGGTAAACAAGGTGCTGAAAACAGGCGGAGGACCTATCAGGGACGTCATCGACAGTATAGGTGCAAAAAGGCTGGTCATAGATTCCATCTCTGCGTTCTCCCTGCTCTATGAGACTGAACTCAAACAAAGGGAAGCTGCCCTTTCCCTTTTCTATATCCTGCGTAGATGGGATTGCACTACGATGGTGACAGGGCAATACTTTGCTGTTGAGCTGCCTCATGACTCAGCAGCAGTAGAGTTTGAGGTCGACAACATCATCTGGCTCTACAACATCAAAAAAGAAGATATCAGGGTCAGGGCCATCGAGGTCTTCAAGATGCGGGGCACGAAGCATTCGGTCAAGACATTCCCTTTCGAGATAACAACAGAAGGCATCGTAATATACCCGGAGGAGACAATTTTCTGATGAAGCTGAAAAGATCCCAGGCAGCTGTTGAACTGCTTGTAATCCTGGCTGTCGGTCTTACAGTCATCCTCGCCGTCCTCACAGTCAGCAACAACCTGGTGACTGGGACTGGCGGCAGGATTGAGAAGACGAAATCCAGAGCTGCGGTGGATTCCTTATCAGACGCAGCCGAGCTTGTCTACCAGCAAGGCGTGGGGTCCAGGACAAGGGTCTTTGTCACGCTTCCTGACCAAATCACTGGTTTTACTGCATCAGGACAGACACTCTACATGCAGCTCCATGCGGGCGGAGAACTTGCTGATGCATACAGGAACCTTGATTTCAACATATCTGGGGAACTACCTGCTGAAGCAGGAAACTATTGGCTATATGTCGAGGCAAAAGAAGGATATGTGCAGATAAGCCAGAACATCACTGTTGAAATGGATGGCACTCCCCCTGAGATATCAAACGTACGGAACGGCACAGTGACTAACCAGTCTGCGGTGATACTATGGGATACCGACGAGAATTCCGACTCTGCTGTCTATTACGGACCTACACAATCTTTCGGCTCGGGGAAGACGGACTCCCTGCAGACCACGAGCCACTCCTCGACCCTGACAGGCCTGACAGACGACACAATGTACTATTACAAGGCCGGATCGTGCGACCTGAGCGGCAACTGCGTAAATTCATCCACTTATAACTTCACGACACTGCAGAATGCAGGGGACACAGCACCACCATCTTATGTGACTGGCCTGGAAAACCAATCTGCAGGGACGGCATGGATATACTGGAACTGGACAAACCCGAGCGACTCGGACTTCAACCACACAGAAGTCTGGGTAAATGACACATTCTACGCAAATGTAAGCACACCGACCAACAGCTACAACGCAACAGGCCTATCTGCATCAAAGACATACCAGATACAGACCAGGACAGCAGACCACAGCAACAACATAAACACGACATGGGCTAATGACACTGCCACCACACCTGCTACGCAGCCACAGAACACGACAGTCTTCCATGACGGTTTCGAAGCATGGGGAAGTAATAACTGCGAGCATAACGGCCTGTGGGACGCATGCAGTGCTGGCGATGGAAACCTAAGACAGAACAATGGTCCATACAACGGGACGTGGGCCTTGAGGTTTGATGACCACGACGCAGACAGCGACTACCTCATAAAATGCGTCGACCTGAGCACTTACTCCAGAGCATATGTGTCGTTCTGGTGGAAGAAGAGCGGCCTGGACAGCGGCGAGTACGGCAAACTGGACATAAACAAGACAGGGTCAGGATACTCAAATATCTTCAGTTCCGGAACAGGAACCTCGAGCTACGCAGAGGCTGTCATCGATATAACCGGCAACATCAGCTCTAACACCTGCATCAAGTTCCACATACTTGCAAATCTTGGAAGCGACCGGTTCTTCATCGACGCAGCCACAATAATCGGAGAAACATGAACCATGAAAAAAAAGCGCAGATAAGCACAGAATTCATCATGATATCATCCATTGCCCTGGCCGTATTCCTCATGGTATTCACTATCATAGACCGAAGAGATGACGAGATATATTCAGGACTGACGATGCTGTACGCAAAGACCGAGGCAGACAGCCTGGCCAGCAGCATCAACACAGTCTTCCTGGCTGGTGAAGGTGCCTGGAAGACTGTATCAATCCCAGAGACGCTCATGACTGGCGAGGAATACACCATCAACATATACCCGTCAGACCGGTTGGTCGAGATAAGATGGAACTATTCAGGAAACAGCAGGCAGTATGCCGCTCCATTGATCACCGCGGGCATAGACGGTGACATGAACCTGTCAAGAGGGACTGCATTTATAGTATCCAACATCGACGGAGGAATAGTCATTGGATAAGGCACAACTGTTCTCATTGGACACGATCATCGCAAGCGGGATATTCATCATCATACTCCTATCCGCAGCAGCGCTCTGGGACTATGCTGGCGAGAGCATACGGATAGAAGAGACCCGTAACGACATGGAGATGATTGCAAGGAACGCCCTTTCAGTGCTGATAGAGACAGAAGGACAGCCATCCGACTGGACTGCACAGCCCTTCAACCAGGCAGACATACAATCATTAGGGCTTGCTGATAGCTTCCTTGAGCTGGATCCGATGAAGATCTCTGCCTTATACTCTGCGAATTACACGATGGCAAAGACCCTGCTGGGCATCATAGGCCTGGATTATGAGTTCGGCCTGGATATACGCCTCTGGAACGGGACATCTTATTCGACAGGTTATATGGTGGGGCTCCTGCCGAATGTGACCGCTTCCGAAGTTGTCAGGGAGGAACGGTTCTCTTTAGTCAACAATACCTGGGCAAAAGCCACAATCCTGCTGTGGAAGTCTTGCGAGGACATAACATGCTGAAAAAAGGCCTGATATTCAGCATTGACGCCATGTTTGCAATAGTCGTGGCCGGGATGATGGTGCTCGCATGTTTCTTTTATTTTTCACAGACCACGACAAACATCCACAATGATCAGGATATGTACAAGATATCATCGGACAGCCTCACTATCCTGGAGAAAGACGGCACTCTTGCGACAGCGGCCGCTACAGGCATCCCGACAACGATATACTCATTTCTTGACTCGCTTCCGGACCAGTTCTGCGGCAACGTGACCATCTATACATCTTCATCAGCAGCATTGTTATCTGCACAGAAGACTGGCTGCACAGCAGGGGAAGAGTCTGCCATCGCGGTCAGAAGTTTTGTTCTGGGTCTGTCGGGTGTATATTCTGCGAAGATGGTGACGTGGTACAGATGAACGGCAAGAAGGGGATATTATTCACTTTGACGACGATATTCCTCTTGTTGGCGGTATTGCTGCTCTCAACAGCATACCTGTCAAGGAACAAGGAACTCCAGAGGATAGCGACACTTTCTCTGGCAGGCGATAGACTTAGATATATCCAAGATGACATCGGTGATGGTGTACACGCAGGACTGTTAGGAACGACAGCTTTTGTCAGCAGGGAGGACGGCGCCATCAAAGTGACGCTCCAACAGGCAAACATCTCATCATCGAACAATCCGCTTCCTCCAATGTCCCGCTATGAAGCGTTCGTAGAATCGGTATATGCTGCCCAGAACAACATGCAGATAAACATAAGCGGCTTCAACAACTCATTCACGATAGAGCCTTACGGCAGTCGTGCTGAGATGGAAGGCAGCACATTCACCCTATACACAGGAAACGCTGCTGCATTGCAGAACATCTCTGTCCAAGCCGCTGTCAGTGAAACAAGGGCCATTGATTATGATGGAAAACCTTCCTCAGACTTGGGAGGGCATCTGATAAGCGTAGAATTCTATCAAGGAGGGTCTAGAATCTATTCACGGTCCAGCACCCAGGATCCCTCTGAAGATAACACGGAATTCTATCAGCAATTCAGGGAAAGCGGACCTCCTGTCGTGCATAATGTGTCTGGAATCTACGTGCAGTTCGGTAGGCACAACGGCCAGGATGGGGTGTTGAGGATATGGGTCGATAATCTTGACGCAGATATGACTGGTCTCGACATAACCTACACCGAACAGGCAGAAAAAGCAAGAGTCATCGGCGGCAACATCTCAATAGCTTACCCTATGGGCAACATGACCAAAGAATCTGCAATCATCATCGCAGAAGGATGAGCATTGTGTTGGTGTGGTGTATGTGCGGTGCGGTCATGGGCGAGTCCATTATCCCTGTGCAAGGAATAAAACAACTTTTTATGCAGCGCTGCGGCATATGATGACATGAGAAATGCGCAAGATACCCCTGTGGCTGAAAAGGACATCGCGCATCATGAAACTACGTCAGAGACTCTTGCAGATTTGATAATAGGCACTGTCAAGCGCCACAACAGGATAAAGCTGTCAAACCTTGCCAAGACACTGATGGAAGACCCCAAGAAAGTGGAAGCGCAAGCCAAGGTACTGCAGGAGCAGGGGGTGCTGAAACTGGAATACCCTGGCAACGTATTTGCCTCCCCGACGGTCATCTTCGCAGGCGCGCAAGAGGAAAGCAAAACTGGACCAGACCTCCCAAAGGACAGGAAACTGCTTGAAAAATATGAGGTGACGCAAGATTCAGTCACTGCACAAGTCAGCATCTGGGCCTCTCCATCAAAAGACATGCCTGTTTATGATATGACTATGCCTTTCTTAGGTGTCGGCATCCAGGCAATGCTTAGATCCTTGTCTGGCAAGCTTGCGCAGGAGATCCCTATAGAGATCGAAGACATCACAGACCCGCAACGGATCACCCAGCTAAAACAAAAATTCTTCATACAGGCAGAAGCAAATATGCGGAACAGGCTGCCAGACATGACTGAAGAGCGCACCAAGATGCTTGCGGGACTGATGCTCCATAGCATGTATGGCCTGGGCGATACAGAGATGCTCCTCGCCGACAATTGGCTCGAAGAGATCGCCATCAATTCATCAAAAGAGCCAATACTGGTCTACCACAAACGCCATGGGTGGCTTGAGACAACAAAATACGTGCATAGCGAAGAAGACACATACAATCTCGCTGCCCAGATCGGCAGGAAGGTCGGCAGGGACATCAACTCCCTGAACCCGATAATGGACGCTCACCTACTGACCGGTGACCGAGTCGCTGCCACATTATTCCCGATAACAACTTCAGGCAACACGATAACCATCAGAAGGTTTGCCAGGAATCCCTGGACCATCGTACATCTCATCGACCCTAAATTCAATTGCCTTTCCAAAGAGATAGCTGCACTCCTCTGGATGGCAGTACAGTACGAGCTTAACATCCTTGTCGCAGGAGGCACTGCTGCGGGGAAGACCAGCGTCCTCAATGCGATCTGCTCCACGATACCTGCAACGCAGAGGATAATCTCCATAGAAGACACAAGGGAACTGGCACTCCCAAAGGTCCTGCAGAAGAACTGGGTCCCGATGTCATCCAGAAACCCCAATCCTGAAGGGATGGGCGAAATCTCCATGCTCGATCTGATGGTGGCCTCGCTAAGGATGAGGCCTGACCGGCTTATCGTCGGCGAGGTCAGGAAGAGACAACAGGCAGAAGCGATGTTCGAGGCGATGCACACAGGACATCCGGTATACTGCACGATGCACGCAGACACAGTCGCACAGGTCCAGAGAAGGCTGCTTGAGCCGCCGATACAGATCCCACAGTCAGAGGTAGAAGCCCTGCATCTCATCCTCGTGCAGTACAGGGACAGGAGACGCGGCTTAAGACGTACCCTGGAACTGGCAGAGGTCCTCTCTGACAGGGACAAGCTCGACGTCAACTACCTCTACAGGTGGAGGCCCAGGACAGACACTTTCGAGAAAGCCAACGAAAGCATACGGATAGTCGAAGAGCTGAACCTGCATACAGGGATGACCCAGGCTGAAATAAAGAAAGACCTCGAGGAAAAGCAGGCGATACTGCAGTGGATGCTGGACAACAAAGTGACTGATTGCGATAAGGTGGGCCAGGTCATGAGAATATACTATAATACCCCGGATATTATCCTCGACGCCGTGAACAAGAAGAAAAAAGCGGATGGCATCCTAGAATGACCCAAAAAATACCTTTGATGATGATCCCTCTATCGTTATCCATCAGGATATCCCGGCGGTTCGTCAACCTGGGCAAGAACCTGGCCGGATTTGTCCCGGGACTGAAATATGACCTGATGGGAACAGACATTGAGCTGACTGATTCTGAATACGCGCGGGCATGCCTTGTCAACTGTATCGGGGTGTTTTTATTCTTCTTCAGCCTGTTCTTCACATCATCTTATAGGTTGCAATCAAAAGGAATGGGTCATTCTCTTGCCATCAGCATCGGTCTGGGACTGATAATCTCAATACTGTTCTTTGTATCGCTCGTCAGGTATCCTTGCATCCTTGCGGGAAAAAAGGCAGAGCAGGTCGACAAGAATCTCGTGTTTGCCCTGAAAGATGTGTCTTTGCAGGTCAGTTCGGGAGTCTCGCTCTACAATGCGCTCATAAACATCTCCAAATCCGGCTATGGTGAGGTAAGCAAGGAATTCGAGAAGGCGGCAAAATCAGTGAACGCAGGCGTCCCGATGAACAAGGCACTGGAGAAGATGGCGGTAGAAAGCAAGTCAGAGTATCTGCGGAAGACCGTCTGGCAACTCGTCAATACACTGAAAGCAGGGGCCAGCCTGAAAGGAGCGCTACAGGCAATCACTAGGGACCTGACATCAGACCAAAGGAACAAGATAAGCAGCTATGCCAAAGAGCTTAACCTCTGGTCGCTGGTCTATATGCTCTTTGCGGTGGCGATACCGACGATCGGCTCTACCATGATGATCATCCTGTCCTCTTTCTCAGGCATAGGCATCACAAAGGGAGTCTTCATCGCGTTCCTGGCGTTTACGGTCATCATACAATACATCCTTATCGGCTTTGTCAAGACAAGAAGGCCGATAGTCAACCTGTGAGCAGATGAAACTAAAAGAGAGATCCTATTCAAGCGCGGCAAGACTGTTACCGTCAAGCTATCGCGAGCATATGGCCCGGATGCTGATCTTTGCAGGAGAGAAAAGACCTGCAGAACACTGGTTGGGGTCGGGTGTAATCCTCGGCCTGCTCATCCTGTCGATAACAATCCTTGCACCGTCTGCACTGCATACCACATCAATCACAGGCCTTTCCGTCGTGGATACATATCTACAAGAACCGCGACCAGTCACGTCAGAGGCTGTTGCCTGGTCTGCAGGCGTGGTCATGTTTATAATAGTACAGTTCATGATATACCTTGTTGTCTATTTCAAGGTCGAGGACAGGACAAAAAGGGCGGAAAAAGCGCTGCCGGATGCGCTATACCTCGTGGCGTCAAATATACGTGCAGGCATGACACCATTCCAGGCGATGAAACTTTCGGCGAGAAAGGAATTCGGGCCGCTTTCCGAAGAGATCGATTACGCCACTGCCCGGGCTTTCGGCACAGAGTCATTCAGCGATGCCCTGCTTAGCATGAAGGACAGGATAAGATCCACTGTCCTGGACAGGGCGATGCAATTGTTCATCTCCTCAATGAAAGCAGGAGGGCATCTTGCCCAGCTGCTCGAAGAGATGGCCAAGGACATCTCGGAGACCCGCACGCTGAAAAACGAACTCGTGACAAACACAAAGATGTACACCCTGCTGATAATGTTCACAATCATCGTCTGCGCCCCTCTCCTGCAGGCAATATCAATACATTTCGTAGAGGCCATCACAGACATGCAGGACAAGGCCTCTGTCGGTGGAGCTGAGTTCGGGATGTCCTTCCTTGCAGGCGAGGTGCTAATGACACCTAAATTCCTCGTCTTCGTCTCAATAGCGATGCTGGTGGTGATATCCATATTGGCAAGCATGCTGACAGGAGTCATCGTCGAGGGCAAGGAGAAGTATGGGCTTAGGTACGCACCTCTTGTGATGTCTGGCGCTCTGGCGGTTTTTTTCGTGTCAAGATACCTGATTGCAGGCTTTTTCGGGACTGCAGGTTGAGAAGACCATGATTGGCCGCCTAACTACCAAGCTCTGACCATCTCTCCAGGCCGGCAACGCCATCGGCCCGCACCAAGACCTTGTCTTCCTCCTTCTTGACGTGGATTATCACATCCATGAGATGCTCTATGGTCACGATGACCTTCTCATCATGCATGCCCTCCTCTAATGTGAGCAGTACGGACCCTCCTGCCTTCTTCACCTTGGCGATGATGACCTGGAGGAATCTGCCTACCATCTGGGGGTTGGAGTACATCAGCACTGTAGAAAGTGAGTTGAATATGACCTTGTGTGAACTGTTCAATCTTAGGAAATCCCGCTCGATATCGGAGAGGGCTATACTTATCTCATTTAATGCGAGGGGACCTGAGACCCTCTTGACGCAATCAGTGTCCTTTATCGACTCGTCTGTCTGCTTTGAGAAGCAGTCTATGTACCTCAACATCTTATCTGTCTCGAACTTTGTCACGAACATCTTCATCTGTAGCATTTCCTTCTTGATATCTTCCGGCGACTTGTCTGTCGATATGAATGCCGCGGGCTCGCCGCTTTCCAATGACTTCCGCAGGTAGCTGTAGATGAAATTCTTCTCGCCGGCGAGAGGCGGGCCTATGAGGAGCGATGCGGAGTTCTTCGGGAGGCTTGTGAAGAGTGTCATCTTGGATCAACGGCCCCCAGCCTTCAATATCCTCACAGACCCGTTGAAAAGCACGACTTTCCCCTTCACCTTCACAGGCACGCTCATATCCTCTACCTTGACGTAGCTTCCGTCTTTCTTCTTCAACCTGAACACTGTTGGAACGACCTTTCCACCAGCCACCGACTTCTCAAGGTCCGCCTTCACCTTATTGACATCTCCAGGATGCACGAACTTGACTATGCTCCTGCCGATGACTTCACCAGGCTTGTAGCCGATGGCAGAAACGTTTTCCCCGACGAACTGTACTATCCCGTCGGGGGAGAATGATATGATTATGTCCTTTATCCCATTGACGAGGCTACGGTAGCGCTCCTCGTTGAGCCTAAGGCATTCTTCAGCAGCCTTGCGTTCTGTGATGTTGTCAAAGACTGCAACAAAGCGCCCTTTCCCCGCACCATACACCGCGATAGACAGGGTCATCCCCAATGACTCGAGATTGATATCAAACTTCTCAGGCTTTCCGGTCAATGCGACCCGGCCGTATATCTTAAACAGCTCTGGATGCGCTTTCTTGATTCCCGGGATGACCTCAGTCACTCTCTTCCCCAAAACATCCTTCAATCCAGTCAGTTGTCCGAATGATCTGTTCACATTGAGATAGACAAAGTCCACCGGGCGGCCATGCCTATCGAACACCATCTCGCAATACGCATACCCATCCAGCATGTTCTCGAACAGAAGGCGGAACCGCTCTTCGCTCTCTTTCAGCACCTTCTCTGCGCTCTTCAGTTCGGTTATGTCTCTCACTGTCGCCTGAAGAAGGCTCCTTCCAGCAACCTCCATGCGCGTCAGCAGGACTGTTGCCGGAAACTCCTCGCCATCGAGCCTTTTGTGCGTCCACTCAAAAAAATTCGACCCTTTTTCCATCGCCTTGCCTATCATCTCTTTTGCTTTCTGTGATGAAAGCTTGCCGTCGGGCTGGACTTCCGGAGATAGTTCCCACGGCCCCTTGGAGATGAACTCTGCCTCATCCTTGGCCCTGAACATCTTCACTGTTGCGGGGTTTCCCGAGGTGAACTTCCAGTCAGGAGGGGCAAGGGTCATGATTGCGTCGGCTGAAGACTCAAACAACGTGCGG
>JAGVOD010000117.1 GCA_020052935.1 archaeon
GAATGTCCAGCAGTCGAATGCGTCGTCTATGTCTGATCTTCTCCAGTTGTTGTGGAGGTGGATGAATATCGAGCCGTTCATGGTCTCCCCGCCGGAAGAATTGAACGCCTCTATCGTCATGTTGTACTCTCCATCAGATTTTGTGTTTGTCGTGCTTATGTTGTAGCTGATGTTGTAGTAGCGGTTGTTGTTCACCACAGTCACGTTTGCAGGGTCGAAGTTCGAGTCTACCTGCGATAGGTTGACCTTTATGTTTAGGCCGTCCTCTTCGAGGTACAGGTACAGCTTTATCTCATCTCCGTCTGAGTAGTATACGCGGTCTCTCTGCGTGTAGATTATGTAGAATGATGAATTTGCTGTACCCTCTTGGTAGCCGACTGAGCAGTTCGCCATGAATTGGTGCAGCCCTGCGTAGTAGTCGTGGTGCTGTATCTGTGCATAGTGGCCCATGTTCGTGGGTATGTAGCTCCAGTTCTGCTCAGGAAGGGTCTGTGAATGCTCGTATCCGCCGGTATTCTCCATCAGTGTGAATGTTGTCGGGTCATAGTCTGTCTTGTAGTAGCATGTCGCTGCGATAGGTATGTCCTGTATCGAGCCGTGTATGTACGTCGAGAGGTTTATTGTCGGTGAGTTGTCGAATGTCTTGTTGCTTGATGTCACTACTCCGAATAGTGTGTAGTTCGTGAAGTCAAAGTCTATAGACAGGTTGCCGCCTTCTGCTATGCTATAGTTGGTGTCTCCGCTGACGCGGGTATAGAATGAATAGTTACCTCCGCTGTAATGGAAGTCATGGCAGTACACTCCGCATGGCACTCCGTCTTTCAGCACTATGGGCTCTGCGAACTGTGTGACATTGAAGAATGTAAGTATGTAGTCGACGTCATCGAAGCAGTTGTATGCTGTCAATGTCTTGATCTTTATGAGGTTGTATGATATGTTGAACATGTAGTCAAGGTCTGCAGAGTCGAAGTTGATGGTGGTGAATTCTATCATCCCATACTCAGGGATGCCTATTCTCACTCCCCCAGTCATGTTCACCCACGAGGAGTATGTTGAGAAGTTCGTGGATAGGTTGTTCTTGAACTCATCCCATATCGGCTCTACGTCGATGTTGTTTATTGTGAATGCGTTTGAGCCCCTCACGTCAGGTATGCCGCACATCCCTTCTGCTCTCGCGATTATCCTGTAGTTGCAGTTCCCGTCCGGCAATGCGGTGGTGTTCAATGTCGCGTTGAAGTATGTGTCATTCTCAGGGTCTGTGTCTACGCTGAACCACGTCTCGCCTATCCCGAAATAGTACTGGTAGAAGTTTATTGTCTCTGTGCCTGTCCCTGTTACTGTGGTATTGTACAGGCCGCTTATTATCTGGTAGTTGAGTGTTGGCGTCGGCGGGGATATGGCTGGGAGGGTTCCTATGCATATACTTGTCACGCCTACCGCGCTTCCGGCCTTTCCGGTTATGACTTCTTTTGAGCTTATTATGAATGTGTACGAGTTTACGACTATGAGCACTAGTGCCAGTACGAACAACACATTGTTGTTGATCTTCAGCTTCCCTTTCTTGTTGCTTGTCTTCATTTTTTCATCTGACTATGCCGGGCAAGTCCTGATAGTTCCTGGCTTGGGCTAGTTATCTTCTTTTGGTCTTATCTAGATTGAAACCTAGCAGCTCTTCCTTGTACCTTATCACTGTGCTGCGTATGCCCTCTCGTACTACTTCTGCCTGGTTGTTGAAGTAGCCGGTGTCTATCAGAACTTGCATCTGTTCCTTGAGCTTCTTGCTCACCCTTGTGTGCAACAGCAAGTCATCCATATATCGAAACGATACATTTTAGCTATTTATAAATGTTTCCGTATAACGCGTTATTTATAAGCAAAAAGGCCTATTAATAACGTTTCTTCTTAATTTAAGAAAAATATTTATTATATCGTATATGTATACAATATGTATCATAGTAATATACAGCGTATAGCTGGGAAAGCTATTTAACCCTGCGTCATCTTTTCAGCTCTATGAGATGCATATTCCTGCTTTCAGGGGAGAATCTTGAGCTTGCCAGGGAGGAAGTCCTTGCTTTAGCGAAGAACGAGGACTACTGGATGTTCGAGAACGTGCTTGTCCTGGATGCGGATTTCCGTTTTGAGCGTCTTGCGATGGCCCGCAAGGTCTATCAGCACCTTTTTGAGTGCAGCTACAAAGAATTGCACAAGAAGATGGAGGCCTTTGACTGGAAGAAGGTGTACCAGAAGAATTTCTCTCTCCGCATAACCAACATTGGCAGCATGGCTTTTCCTGATAAGGAGGCTGCGCTCGCAAAGTATATCTGGCGCAAGGTCCGTGAGCCTAGGGTTGACTTGGAGCATGCCAAGACCAAGATAGAGGTCATAGTGACTGAGGAGAAGATATTTGTCGGCAAGGTCATCAAGGAGCTGGACCAGGAGTTCCACAAGCGGCATCCTGATGTCAGGCCTGAGAAGCAACCGACTACGTTGGGCCCGAAGCTTGCCCGCGTCTGTGTCAACCTTACAGGCATCCCTGTCGGCAAAGTGCTTGTCGATCCTTTCTGCGGCACCGGCGGCATACTTATCGAGGCCGGCCTGATGCGTTTCAACACTGTCGGCTATGACATCAGCGACAAGCTGCTCAAGATGTGCGAGAAGAATCTTGAGTTCTACAAGATTAAGCGTTTCCACCTGGAGAACCGTGACGCGACAAAGCTCTCGAACATGGTCGATTATGTCGTCACTGACCTTCCTTACGGCAAGGGCTCGAAGCTGACAGACAATATTCAGAAGCTCTACGCGAAGTTCCTCGATACGTTGTGGAGCACGCTCCGTTACAAGGCAGTACTGATATTCCCGAGCTTCATTGACCACCACGCGCTCATATCCAAGACCAAGTTCATAATCGAGCACGAATTCAACATATATGTCCACAGGAGCCTCAGCAGGAATGTCGTAGTTCTGGCGAGGCCGGGGAAGCTGTAATAAGTTTGTATCAATCGAATCTTAGATTTTGGCGGCATCAGAATCATCATGGTTGCAGACGCAAGGATATTCGCACCAAAATTTAACTGTGTTTCTGCGCAATGCAATCACGAAGCCCTGGTTACTGAATTAGATGATGAAACGGCTTTTTTAGTCATCAGTGTTTTCGCGCAGCTTCGCACCTTAGAAATATACTCAAATTCTGAAGTGCCTGGTCCTGTGTTGGAACGCGCTTCTTTTGTCGAATCAGAATTCGAAGTTGTATTGAATCAGGCGGCGTATGGCCAAATCCCACCATAACCTTTTTAAACCACCCAAAACTCCTCGATACCAGTATTATGCCTCCGTGGCTTAGTAGCTATAGCATCTGACTTGTATCAGTCAATGCACACATTGCATCGCTGCGAAGCGATCAGAAGGCCGTGAGTGCAACTCTCACCGGAGGCTTATATTATTTATTTTTGGTGATGATATGGAAGACAACATCTACGAGCCGTTGCAAAAGAAGTATTCCCTTCCAGACTTCTCTCTGCTGGATTCTGAGTTCGACCTCTACACATTGGAGTATGAGTGCTATTTCCTGCGCGGCATCCGCAGGAAGATTGCCGAGAAGCTAGAGTCTGCGATAAAGATGTTTGACCAGGTATTGCATCCAGAGGCTGGCTTTGCTGCTTACCGCGAGGCGAACACGTTCAACGAGGCGGATAGGGAGAATCTGCTCAACCTTTACAGGCGCCTTATGTATTTCCATCGCCTTTCCACAGAGCTGGACTTCACCAACTCTGAATCAGCGGATGCGAAGTTCATAAATGAGTTCATGAAGGAATGGCCGAATCTGAAGAAATCTATCCTCTCGTTCGTAGTCAGGATGAAGGATTCCTGGCAGAAGGACATCTCGAAAAAAGAAGTTGTGGGGTATCTGGGATGAAAAACATGATATTGATCGGTGCGCAGGGCGCTGGAAAGGGCACGTATGCTGCTATTCTCACGAAGAAGTATGGCATCCCGCACATCTCGACGGGGGACATGTTCCGCGAGGCGATAAAGAACCAGACTCCGTTGGGTGTCGAGGCTAAGGGATACATCGATAAGGGCCAGCTCGTTCCTGATGCGCTTACTGTCAAGCTGGTGGATGAGCGCCTCAAGAAGCCTGACTGCAAGAAAGGGTTCATCTTGGACGGTTTTCCCCGTACCCTCTCGCAGGCAGAGGCGTTGGATAAGATAACCAAGCTGACTCATGTCATCTTCCTTGAAGTCCGCGAGTCAGTGATAATGCAGCGCATCGGCGGCAGGATCCAGTGCAGGAAGTGCAGCGCGATATTCCACAAGACCAACATGCCTCCGAAGAAAGAAGGCGTCTGTGACAAATGCGGCGGCGAGCTCTACACGAGGGATGATGACAAGCCCGAGGCTATAAAGAAGCGTCTTGCGATATTCCATGAGCAGACAGCTCCGCTCATCGGCTTTTATGACAAGAAGAAGCTGGTAAAGAGGATTGATGCGAACAATCCTGTCCCGCAGCAGGTTGCTGATGAGATAATCCAGGTGCTTGGAGAATAAATCTTTTTATTGTCCTATTTCTTCTCGTTCCAGTCTATCTTGGTGCCGTTCCTTTTGGCGTCCTGGGTCGTGAATCCCTGAGGGAACCTTTTTCTCAGCTTTTCTATGTTCTCGTCCAGCACATCTTGCATGTCCCAGTCGAAGAAGTTGCAGATCATCGCGGCGTACCACATCGCGTCTCCTATGTTCTCCCTTATCCCTGCCCTTTGGTCATTGTCGTGCGCGAACGTCTTCTTTATGCATGACGCTACGTCCCCGGCTTCTCCTGTTATGCCGAGCCCCCATGTCAGGATCTCTTTTTCAGGCGTCTCGAATCTCTTCGCGCTCCTCCGGCATAGGTCTTGGTATTCCCTGAGCGGTTTTGTCTGCGGGTCCATGTAGAAGATGGGGTGCAGGATGTTTATTAATTTATCGACGTGCTTTTTAATGGCCTTGTGCCATCATCCTCTTGACAGCCATTGTTGCGTAGCTGCCTTTGCCTAGGAAGAATCCTATTCTGTATTCTTTTTCTCCTATTTTCTCTATCTTCAGCTCGTGCACTTCCGCGACCAAGTC
>JAGVOD010000109.1 GCA_020052935.1 archaeon
ATAGAAAGTTTTTTATTCTTCTAATGACTAGATATTCCCAGAGGTGAAGATAATCAAACAAAATACCAAGTGTTGGGAGGCAGATACCATGAATGAAGACAAAGCGTTTCAAGGAGTGACGAGCTATATGGTTGTGGTGACAAAAGACGGTGTGAAGCTTGTCGAGAGGGACACGTTCTACGACATGGCCGGGGAGGCTTTGGATGAGAAGAACCGCCCAAACAAGCCACTGCCGTGGTACTGGCAAACCAGCACGCAAAGCACGGCAGGACAACAGACTGTTGAGAACAGGCTGACAGACGATGAGATAAGATCGATAACACCGCGTGCAGTCAGGGCGCTCAACGCAGTCATCGATGCTGTGAGAGGCAGTTACACAAAAGCAGAATGCCCACAGATTGCAGAAGCATACAAGTGATAATTGTTTTTTCTATATCTTCTCTTCTTTTCCTATCTTCCCTAAGAATCCCTTGCAGCTTACGATGTGCCTTTTGAATCCTAGCTTCTTCTCGTCTATTCCCAGCGCCAGCCCGACGAGCTGCGGCAGGTGGACGACTGGCAGCCGTATCTTCTGCTTCGCCTCTTTCTCTGCGCGGTGCTGCTGACCGTCCATGACTGTGTGGCACAGCGTGCATGGCGTCACGATCACGTCTGCATAGTGAGACTTGGCGTCGAGAAGGTTCGCAGAGCTCATCTTTGCGCAGAGAGATGGGTTCGCCATCGTTATGTGGAATCCGCAGCATCTTGTCCTTGAGTCGTAATATACCGGCTCGGCACCCATCGCTTCGACGAGCTTTTCCATCAGCATCGGGTTCTCAGGGTTGTCGAAGTTGATCTCATCCTTAGGCCTGAGTATATGGCAGCCGTAGAATGACGCTATCTTAAGCCCTGACAACGGCCTTTTTGTCTTCTCTTTTATGCTCGCGAGTCCGTATTCCTTGCAAAGCACCTCGAGAAGGTGTCTTATCTCTGTCTTGCCTGAGTAGCTCATCCCTATTTTTTCAAGGTCGTGATTGACCTGCTTGAGCAGTTCTGGATCCTTGTTGAGCTCGACATTCGCGCGTTTCATGACATTGAGGCAGGTGTTGCATATCGTGAGTATCCCCAATCCTTGCTTCTCTGCTATGGCGAGATTCCTCGCGTTTATGAGCAGGTTCATGTAGCCGTCGAGCTTGTCGAGGTGCGAGCCTCCGCAGCAGCTAAACTCGGGAGCGTCGATAAGTTCTATGCCCAGCTCTGCGCACACCAGCCGCGTCGCTGTAAGAGACTCTTTCTCTATCGCTTCTGCGTTGCAGCCTGGGTAGAATAGGTACTTCATGTCATGCCTCGCGCTCCTTCCTTCTCTTCGCTATGTAGATAAGCTTCCTGACCTGGTCATGGTCTTTTATCTTCTTATGCATCAGCGGCGGCATCTTGCCCTTGCTGACCATCCTCACGGTGTCAGGCACAAACCCCAGCACGCTTACTGTGAGAGTCTTGAGCGGCATCTTCGCTTCCTCGAGCTTTCCGACGTTCTGCAGCGAGTCGAGGAAGTTGTTCGCGTGCCTCGCCCCCCTGTTGCCCGTTATCCCCGCGTCCACTGCCATCTCGCGCAGCTTTGTTATCTTGTCGGCGGGCTTGATGTCTTTCGGGCACGCGTCTATGCAGTTGTATGCATGTGCGCAGTTCCACATGCCTTTCTCAGTCGCGAGTGTTAGCCTCTCGGCAGTCTTGGTGTCGCGCGTGTCTGTGACATATCTGTAGCATTTCACCAGCGCCTCGGGCCCGAGGAACTCTTTCTCGTCGGCGGCCATCGCGTCGCATTCTGTGCTGCATGCGTGGCAGTTTATACAATCTTGAGACTTGTCGAGTATCGCCAGCTGTTCCTTTGATACCTCGAACGCCTCTTTGTCCTTAGGCAGTTCTGCGACGAGCCATGGCATCACGCTCTTCATCTGTTCCCAGAATGCTGATTGCTCTATGACGAGGTCCTTTATCACTTTTTTCTTGTCGAGCGGCTCTATGGTTATCTCTGGCGTCTCCATGCCTGCGGTTAGCAGCGAGACGACGCGAGTCTTGCACGCGAGTTTAGCTGTCCCATTGACTTTCACTGCGCAAGTCCCGCATATCGCCGATCCGCATCCTTTCCTGAACGTGAGCGAGCCGTCTGACTTGTCTTTTATCTTGTTCAACACGTTCATTATTGTCGTGCTGTCGTCTATCTCGAGCGCGTACTTCTTGTACCTCGGCGTGTCGTCCTTGCTGGGGTCGAACCGGTATATGCTGAATATAGTCTCCATTCCGTCTCCTTCCTAGTCAGGTTTCAGCGTCGTGATGACGACGTCCTTGTATGTTATCTTTATCTCGCCGTCCTTTCGGGTCGCGAGCGTGTGCTTGAGCCACTCCTTGTTGTTGCGCTTCGGGTATTCGGGCATGTTGTGCGCTCCCCTGCTCTCTTTCCTCTCGAACGCGCTCTCCACTGCTGCCTGCGCCACGTCGAGCATGTTCCTCAGCTCGAGCATCTCCGCGAGTTCAGTGTTGAATGTCCGTGACTTGTCCATGAGCGCGATGTTCTCATATCTTTTCTTCAGCTCTGCTATCTTGTCTTTCGCTTTCTTCAGCTCCTGCTCGCCCCTGGTTATGCCGCAGTACTCTGTCATCGTCTTCCTCAGCTCGGACCTTATCACTGCGGCCTTCTCTTCGCCTTTCCTCTTCATTACGGCAGAGAGCTCTGCGTCCAGCGCGTATGCTGTCTTGTCGCTGAGTTCAGGCATCTTTGATTGGTATGCGCATGCCGCGAGACTCTTGCCAGCTATCCTGCCGAACACTGCTGCTTCCAGCATCGAGTTGC
>JAGVOD010000025.1 GCA_020052935.1 archaeon
CGACAATTATATCACCAATACTACTGTCGATGGCGGGCAGTTCATGCACTGCTACAACAACATCGGAATGTTCGACAACGCCCTGGTGAATGCCAGCGCAATCACCGATTATGGCAACTCTATGCTCTACATGTGCCATGATGTAACCGTGCGCAACTTCACCTCTGTAGGGACCACACACCCGTCAGGCTACGGTTCGTTGTACATCAATTACTGCAACAACACCTTCATCACCAACTCCAATTTCACGCGCAATGACCGGGGAGTCTATCTGACCAGCACCCAGACCGGCGGCCTGTTCATAAACAACTCAGTGTTCGACGCCAACACAGAGTATGGAATCTTCACCACTGGAGCAGACAACGTTACGATAATCTCCTCGACATTCTTCAACCACAGCGGAAGCAGCGACTATGGCATATACCTCTCTGGAAGCGACAGGTGGAACATCACACAGAGCAACTTCACCAGGAACTACGGCGGAATAATCATGGCAACATCAGACAACAGCACAATATACGCGAACAACTTCTTCAACCAGACATACTATGCGGTGTACCTGTCACCCAGCGCCAACGACCTCAACGTGTTCCACCTCAACGACTTCACAAACACGACAAACGCACCGCAGGTTTATTCCAACGACGCCAACAACTACTTCAACATCACTACTGGAGGAAACTGGTGGAGCGACTGGGATGGGGTAAATGACGGCTGCACAGACACAAATGGAGACGGGTTCTGCGACGCGCCATACAACATGACGCCGGGAACAGAGAAGGATTACCTGCCAAGGACCAGGGCAGGCCCGATAGCATTCAATGTGCTCCAGATAGACCCTCTCGACGCCTGGGTTGTGAATGATACGATAAAGTTCGAGTGCAATGCCAGCACCAACTCGACGCTCGCGAACGCCACATTGTGGACCAATTCCAGCGCCAGCCAGTGGCTGCAGAATGGCAGTCAGATCACTTTATCAGGCACTTACGCAGAGTTCGAGTTCAACAGGACAGGATTCTCAAATGGCTTGACATTCGTATGGGGCTGCAGGGCATGCACCACAGGCGGATTCTGCACATTCAGCGCCAACAGGACGCTGACCATCGACTTGGTGAATCCGCAGATAAACTTCACACTGCCGACGCCAGTGACGAATATACGCAACACGACATACTATAACTGGCTGTATGCCAATACTTCTACGTATGACACGAGCAACATGTCTGCGTTGCTGGACTATAACAGAAGCCTCGTCGGATGGTACAGATTCGAGAACAACACCAACGACAGCAGCACATACGCCAATAACGGCGACTGCACTGCGGGAAGCTCTTGCCCAGAGACCTGGACAGGACCACGCGGCAAATCATACAGGTTCGATGGTGTCAATGATCGCGTGCTGGCGCCTAACACTCCCTCGATAGAGCAGAATGTCACTTGGACAATCTCTGCGTGGATACAGCCTGGTAAGACAGGAAGCGGAACACTACAAGACTTCATTGCAAAATACGATTGGGTCGTTGGCCAGGGAGGATACCTCTTGAGACAAGATACCACAGACAGATTCGTAGCCCTGACCATCGACGGGCAGACAGTAGACACTTGCGGAGTGACGAGCACAATACTGACGAAAGGCAACTGGTACTTCATGGCCGCAACATTCGACACAAACACGAACACGCTGACCTGCTATGTTAATGGAGCCCCAGAAGCAACGAATACCGGAGCGACAAAGAACCCGACAGCGGGAACCTTGGGGGTGTACATGGGAGCAGGGTCTGGAGTATCCTTCCCGTACAATGGTTCTGTCGACGATGTCATGATATGGAACAGGGTGCTCTCTTCAGACGAGATCAACGCGACCTACCAGAACCAGGCGAAGGCATTGTTCAGGAACTTCACAGGACTGCCATCGGGAATGGTGAACTACACTGCTAGCGTCGTGGACGTGGCTGGGAATTACAACACTACAGGCTATAGGAACTATTCTGTGAACTGGCTGCCTGTTGTCTCTGGCATGACAATAAACAGCAGCTCCAACACCAACTACACCAACGAGAACATCAGCGTGCTGTACACTGCGTCAGACACTGATGGCGATAGCGTGAAGAACATAACCAACTGGTACCTCAACGGCACATCAATTGCTGTGCTGAACATGCCATTCGAATCGAACACAAGACTGAACATGAGCAACTGGACAAAGGACTATGTGGTTGGCAACCACGGAATAGTGTATAACGGTGCTGTCTGGAACGCGACAGGAGGATATGATGGAAGAGGAGCTTACGAGTTCGACGGCAATGATGACTACATAAACACGGCTTCGTCGAGCTTCACCAACTTCACGATGACGTTTTGGTTGAAGGGCAAGAATGTCGCCGATAACTTATACATAGCCGGAAGGACATCCAATATGTTCCTCAGGACCAATTTCAACTGCCCTCCTGGCTACATAAACTACGGAATATACAACGACTCGTGGGTAGAAGCGTGCTCAGGAGCGATCCTTAACGACAACAGGTGGTACTTCCTAGCATTACGTTTCAATTCAACCGATGTAACCCTCTACATCAATGGTACTTATGACTCGAACGCAGCAGTCAGCGGAACACCACCATCTTCGGGCAACATAGAACTAGGGACAACTCCTTGGGCGCTTGGAACATCTTCATGGAACGGCACGCTAGATGATGTAAAAGTGTACAACAGGACGCTGACTGCAGACCAGATTTTGCTTTTGTACCAGAACCAGACTGACAAGATACATTTCAACGAAACGAGCGTGGGTGAGAACTGGTCTGCGTGCGTGACTCCGAACGATGGGTTGGAGGATGGTACGCAGGTATGCAGTGCAAACCTGACGATAAGGAGCGCAGGCATAACTACAATACAGGTAGCTCCGCTCGACGCGTGGATACTAAATGACACAATCACATTCGAGTGCAACGCATCTAGCGCAGTATCCCTGGTGAATGCGACGGTGTGGACGAACTCGAGCAACGATGTCTGGGCGCAGAACGGCACCGGCGTAAGCATCAGCGGAACCTCTGCCCAGTTCGAGTTCAACCGCTCAGGATTCAGCACAGATGGACTGAGCCTTGTCTGGGGCTGCAGAGCCTGCACGAGCGAAGAGTGTGCATTCAGCGCCAATAGGACAATCACGATAGACCTCATAAGGCCACAGATAAACTTCACTCTGCCGACGCCAGTGACGAACATACGCAACACAACATACTACAACTGGCTATATGTCAACACCTCTACGTATGACCTGCACAACATGAGCGCAGCCATAGACTACAATAGGAGTGTGGTGGGATGGTGGAGGTTCGAGAACAACACACTCGACTCAAGCACATACGGCCATACTGGCGCATTCGTCAGCAGCCCGAAACTAACGACGGGAGCAAGAGGCAAGGCATTGAAGTTCGACGGCACTGACGACTACATGTATGTGACAGACCCTGCGGACGGCTCACTAGACCTAGGCACAAGCAACATAACAATATCAATATGGTACAAGGGAGGAGACCTGAGCGATGAGAGGTTCGTGCAGAAATACCATTGGGACACGGGAATAATGCACGGCTACCTATTCACGTATGGCGTGTTGTATATAGGAAATGGCACAGCCCAAACAAGCAACGGCTACTCTGCGACCAACCCGACAGGCTGGAACTTCTACACCGCGGTAATCGACAGGACCAACGGCGTCGCAAGGATATACGTGAATGCAGAACAGAAGCAACAATGGAGCTTCTCGGTCACAGGAGACATAGACACGGCGGATGCATTCGCCATAGCCGCAGGCTACACCAACCCCGCGTACTACTCTGTCGACGAGGTACAGATGCACAAGAGGGCACTCTCTACCGACGAGATAAACGCGAGCTATCAGAACCAGGCAAAGGCGCTGTTCGCGAACTTCACAGGATTACCATCCGGAATGGTGAACTATACCGCTAGCGTCGTGGACATGGCAGGCAACTACAATACCACAGGCTACAGGAATTATTCTGTGAACTGGCTGCCGAACGTATCGAACATGGTAATAAGCAGCAGCTCTGGAACTAATTATACTAACGAGAACATAAGCATAACATACACCACGCAGGACGGAGACTCTGATTATGTGAAGAACATAACGACGTGGTACCTCAATGGCACAAGCGTCGCCAGACTAATCATGCCTTTTGAATCCAATACGCAGCAGAACATGTCAAGCTGGACAAAAGACTATTCTGGAAGGAACAGCCATGGAACAGTCACTTCTGCTGTATGGAACTCGACAGGAGGATACGACGGAAAAGGGGCCTACAGGTTCGATGGCGACAACGATTATGTCGATACCACGTATGACCGCAACGGCCCCAAGTTCACTTTTGTCGCCTGGTACAAGCCAGATGCGGCGCCAGTCTCCGGAATCGGCTGCCTACTAGGAGCAAGCACTGGCAGCCAACCATGGAGAGTATTCTTCAACGTCGGTGGAGGAGCATCGTCGGTGCAGATATACAACACCACAGGCCAGACTTCGACATACTTCACAGGACCGGGCATAGGGAACTGGCAGCATCTCGTTGTGATATACGACAACACGACCAGGAACATCACCATCTACACTAACGGCGCATACGCGACGAGCCAGATAGCGCCTGGAGGAATGATTGCAGGCACAGGAAACTCGCGCATAGGCGTGTGCGAAGGCACCAACTGGGACTTCAACGGCACGATAGACGACGTCAGGGTATACAACATAACGCTCTCAGCAGCACAGGTCGCGGTCTTGTATGCCAACAAGACAGACATGATCGTCGAGCAAGAGACCACTACTGGCGAGAACTGGTCTGCTTGCGTGACTCCGAACGACGGGCTTGAGGATGGAACTGCTGTGTGCAGCGCAAACTTGACTATAAGGAGTGCGGGTGTGGTCACTACGCAGGTCGATCCTCTTGATGCCTGGGTCGTGAATGATACTATTAAGTTTGAGTGCAACGCGTCGAGTGCTGTCGCCTTGACCAGTGCCGAGGTCTGGACGAACTCGAGCGGAGGGCAGTGGCTGCAGAACGGTTCATCAGCGACGATAAGCGGGACTTATGCCGAGTTCGAGTTCAACAGGACAGGATTCGTGAATGGCACGACGTTCGTATGGGGCTGCAAGGCATGCTCTGGAGCAGAATGCACGTTCAGCGCGAACAGGACACTGACGATAGACCTGGTGAGGCCACAGATAAACTTCACATTGCCGACGCCAACAACAAACATACGCAACACGACGTACTACAACTGGCTGTATGTCAACACCTCTACGTATGACACTAGCAACATGTCTGCGATGATAGACTACAACAGAAGCGTCATTGCATGGTACAGGTTTGAAAATAATACTATTGATTCCAGCACTTATGGAAACAACATGGCGTGCGGAGGCCCAACCTGCCCAGAGACATGGACTGGTCCGCGAGGAAAATCATACAGGTTTGGAGACAGCAACTATCTTGTAGCGCCAAACAGCGTAAGCCTGAATTCGACAGGCAACATAACCGTCAGCGTGTGGGTCAACGAAAAGAACTATGCAGAAACATCGAGGTACGTTGTGTACAAACTAAACTCTGGCGGGTATTACATGTTCACGTATGCAAACTACCCATACTTCTACGTATTCAACTCGACAGGAGGCAATTGCGGAGCATACCAATACACCTTCCTTGGAACAAATACCTGGCGACACCTTGTCGGCGTATACAACGGCACACACGCAGCCTTATACGTTGATGGTGCCAGGTGGTCACTCGTCGCCTGCGACGCAGGATTCGTATTCGCACCAGCAGACCTGGGGCTATATGTAGGAAACGGAAATTTCAACGGAAGCATCGATGAAGTAATGATATTAAACAGAGCGTTATCCACTGACGAGATAAACGCGACCTACCAGAACCAGGCCAAGGCCCTGTTCAGGAACTTCACAGGCCTTGCGGAAGGAACTCTTGTCAACTACACTGCTTCTGTCGTCGACATGGCAGGCAACTATAATACTACGGGTTACAGGAATTATTCTGTCAATTGGCTGCCGAACATATCTGCGATGAGCATAACAAGCAGCTCTGGCACGAATTATACTAACGAGAACATCAGCATAAGCTACACGACGCAGGATGGGGATTCTGATTATGTGAAGAACATAACGACGTGGTACTTCAATGGCACAAGCATCGCTGTGCTGAACATGCCATTCGAATCGAACACACGGCTCAATATGAGCACATGGACAAAAGACTATGCTGGCAGCAACCATGGAACCGTCAGCGGAGCGACATGGAACACGACAGGAGGATACGACGGAAGAGGAGCATATCGGTTCAACGGAACAAACATCTACGTAACAATACCAGACAACCCCTTGCTAGAAACGATGAACAGATTATCAATATCGGTCTGGTTCAAACCAATATCAACCAGCGATAACAAATACGTCCTATACAAAGAGCTAAGCTACCTAATAAGACCAAACTCAGGAAATGTCTTCACAAGACTATACAACTCAACAGGCGGAACAACAACACTAACAAGCACAAGAACAATAGGCACAGACTGGAATCATGTAGTGGTGACGTACGACGGAAGCACGATAAGAATGTACATAAATGGAACGCAAGACCCAACAACAACAGCATTCACCGGGGCAATACAAAACGGGGCAAGCTTGATAATAGGAGGGGATACATCAGCAGTCTTCTTCAACGGATCGATAGATGAAGTCATGATATTCAACAGGACATTGTCAGCAGACCAGATCCTTCTGCTCTACCAGAACAACACAGACAAGATACACTTCAACGAGACGACGACTGGAGAGAACTGGAGCGCGTGCGTGACTCCGAACGACGGCCTGGAAGATGGAACTGCTGTGTGCAGCGTGAACCTGACAATAAAGACCACACCCATAACCACTACGCAGATAGACCCGCTTGATGCCTGGGTCGTGAATGATACTATCAAGTTCGAGTGCAATGCCTCGAGCGCTGTGGCTTTGACGAGCGCGGAACTGTGGACGAATTCTAGCGGCGGGCAGTGGCTGCAGAACGGTTCATCAGCGACGATAAGCGGGACTTATGCTGAGTTTGAGTTTAACCGAACAGGATTCGTGAATGGCACGACTTTCGTATGGGGCTGCAGGGCATGCACTGCAGAGGAATGCGCGTTCAGCGCGAACAGGACGCTTACGATAGACCTGGTGAGGCCAGGTATAGTATTCAACGGCACGACACCTGCGACAAACGCCAGGAACACGACATACTTCAACTGGCTGTATGCCAATGTGACCACTACAGACACGAGCAACATGTCTGCGTTGCTGGACTACAACAGAAGCCTTGTAGGCTGGTGGAGGCTAGAAGAGAACGGAACTAGTTTCGCGGACAGCAGCAGCTACGGTACGACAGCCACATGCAGCGGCGCAAACTGCCCGCAGACTTGGACGGGACCGAGAGGCAAGGCAATAAAATCCGATGGCGTCAATGACTACATATCTGCGGACTGGGCAGACTTTACGATATCCTCCCATACAATAGAGTTCTGGATGAAGGTGGACTCCATAGACTCATCATATCATGATCTCGTCGGCACGACACTGAACTCGGACAATAACAGGTTCCACCTCACGTCAGGCACGAACCAGATAGTCTGGTACAACGTATTAGGGACGAGCACGCTCAGTTCTGGAGTCGTGCCTGAAATGGGAAGATGGTACCATGTCGTCGGCGTCCATAACGGCACCACCGCGACGATATACATCAACGGAGACTACAAGGCAAGCGCCAACTACGGCACCAGCATGACTTCGACAGGAGTGTGGATAGCAGGCTCAACAGAGCCATTCAACGGTTCTATCGACGAAGTCAGGATATGGAACAGAGCGTTATCCACTGACGAGATCAATGCCTCGTACCAGAACCAGGCAAAGGCGCTGTTCAGGAACTTCACAGGGCTTGCACAAGGAACATTCGTCAATTACACTGCTTCTGTGGTCGACATGGCTGGAAACTATAATACTACAGGTTATAGGAATTATTCTGTGAACTGGCTACCGAACGTAAGTGCGATGAGCATAACAAGCAGCTCTGGCACGAATTATACTAATGAGAACATAAGCATAAGCTACACGACGCAGGACGGAGATTCTGATTATGTCAAGAATATCACCCATTGGTACCTCAACGGCACAAGCATCGCAGTGCTGAATATGCCCTTCGAAAGCAACACGCAGCAGAACATGTCGAGTTGGACAAAAGACTACGCTGGTAATAATAAGCATGGAACTGTTTCAGGGGCTGCCTGGAATTCTACTGGCGGGATTGATGGTCATGGAGCATACCAGTTCAATGGAAGCGGCGCATGGGTAAGCATAAACAACCCGAGCACGATAAACTTCAGCAAATCCATGACTGTCTCTGCATGGTTCATACTGAATGACACGACAAAGAGCTACCACAGCATCATCGGAAGGGCGGACAGCATCAATTGGGCTAAGGGGTGGGGAGTCTGCTACGTGGGAGGAACCATGAGGTTCTGGATAAACGGCTACGCAACCAACTTCGCGCAGAAAGCATTCACCAATGATGCTGCATGGCACCATATCGCGACAACATACAATGGAACGACAATAAGCATCTATATCGACGGTATCAGGGGGACTGATGGCTTCTACACCGGCTATGTCAATGATTCTGCGTGGTGGCTTGAAATCGGCAGGAACGGGCACTATATAGACCCAACACAGAACCTTTACTGGAACGGAACAATCGATGGCGTGACGCTATACAATAGAACGCTCATAGCAGACCAGATATTGCTGCTCTACCAGAACAATACTGATAAGATACACTTCAACGAAACCGAGACAGGAGAGAACTGGTCTGCTTGCGTCACGCCTAACGACGGGCTTGAGGACGGCACGCAGGTGTGCAGCGTAGACCTTACTGTGTTGCAGCCGACGAACTGCACTGTAATAAGCACTCCAGGCCAGCACTTCCTTGCAGGCAACGGCATAGGCGCACCTAAGCCAGTATCTGGAATAACCGACATAGTACAAGCCTGCGTCATAATAAACTCAGACGACGTCGACTTCAGCTGCAACGGCTACAACATAACCAACGACGACACCACAGCAGCCGCAGGAATAATAGTGACAGGATACACCGAGCCTAGAAGGGACAACATAACCATAAGGGACTGCCCATACGTGACAGGCTATGACCAGGGCGTGTACTACCACATGTCCGACAACAACATAGCAAGGAACATAACAGCACGCGGCAACAAGGCAGGATTCTACTTCCTATCATCGACAGAGTCCAAGGTATGGAACACCAGCGCATACAACAACACAGACGGCTACAGCGTGGAGATGAGCACAGGCACCCAGATCAACAATAGCGCAGCATACAACAACACAAGAGCAGGATTCAGGATCGGCAAACAGGCATACGCCACACTGACTTACACCACGGCGTTCGCCAACAAGTATGACCTGTTCGCAAACAACTCACAAGGCTCTGCCGCGGGAAGCATCACGCTCAACAACATGACATTCAAGAGGTCCACGGGCTCGGATGTCAACTCTACAACCCTGCTGCTGACAGATGCATTAGAAGAAGGCACTGCCTACATGATAAACTGGACAGCAGCACCACAGCCATTGCCCGCAGGCACAGAAGCGTTCAACGAGAGGTTCGTTGAGATAAACAGCCTCGCTGGCGCAGTTTCGCTCGGCGACATCGCATGGAGCTGGAATGACTCTGAGACCACAGGATACGACGAGGACTACTTCCAGCTGTGGAAATACTCCTATGGAGACTGGTATTCCATCAACACGACGCCCAACCCTGTGACAAACAGGCTGAGCCTCGCCAATGAGTACCTCGCAAGCAAATACGGAGTACTGGAGAACAAGAGCAACAACGCCCCGTCGATAGCAGGATTGTTCCTGAACGCCACAGACTCGCCATTTAACAGGACAAACGCAAACCTCACATTATGGCCTGGCACAATCACAGACCCCGACAGCCACCCTGTTAAAGTATACTACAACTGGCACATAAACGGCACGTCCATCACTGTGCTGAACCTGCCCATGAGCTACAAGGCAGAATACGGCGCAGACGAGCAGACAATATACGACCTGAGCGGGTACGGCAACAACGCCACATCTGGCAATTCCACAGTGGGAGACAGCCACGAGCCATTGTACGACAAGAACGACGGCTACGACGGGTTCGGGGCATACATATTCGACGGCGCAGACGACTACATGAAAATAGCCAATAGCGCGAGCATGTACAGGATAAACAAGACAGGCACGGTCAGCGCATGGATAAGAGTAACAGGATGCGGAGGCGCATGCGACGGCATAGCCAACGTCGTAGACATCAGAGGCAGCGGAGTGGGCGGAGGCATGCTGCTCTACCAGGAGACCGACGGCAAGATATACTTCCTCTACGGCAACGGCACAGCACTCGTGCAGAACCTGAACTCACAAGCGATATCGACAAGCATCTGGTACATGATAACGGCAGCATGGAATGCCACAACCGTGAAACTCTACATCAACGATACGGTCCACGGAACGTCCACGAACCCACCGAACATAAATGACGTGTATGCCAACAGCTACATCGGAAGCCACGGCAGCACCATACGTTTCTTCAACGGCACGATATCAGATGTGATGATATATGACAGGATGCTCACGCCAGAACAGATAGCCAGCCAATACTACTCTGGCGTCGGAAGATACAACGTCACTGTCAAGGAAGAGACTGTCAAGCACCAGTTCTGGAACGCAACAGCCACGCCAGTCGACTTCAGAGGAAAATCTGGTAATACTGTCTGGAGCAACACTGTCGAGATAAGGAACACGCCACCAGGAAAACCAACCCTCTCTTTCCCCAACGACGGCAACGACACGCTCATGACAAGGACGCCAGACCTGAACTGGACAGCAGTCACAGACGACGACAATGACGCCATAACATACAAAGTCAACATAACCGACTGCAACGGCCTGCCGATAGTATACCTTGGAGTAGCGGGCACGAACAGGACGGTAACGCAGGAGATGCACACAACAGACGAGTGCGTCGGGCTAGGATGGCACAACTGGACCATAACAGCAAACGACACAGAGGAGTATGGCAACGCAAGCAGCAAATGGGGATTCAAGATACTTCCAGTCATCGTCTTGAACCTCAATCCCGCGATGCTGGACTTCGGCGAGAAGATAGTCGGCCAGAGCGACAACAGCAGCGACGGAAGCCCGGCACCATTCATAGTAGAGAACAACGGCACGGTGGTCTCAGACGTAGTCAATGTAACAGCAGACTCCAACCTCTGGGTAAGGTCTCCGTCGCCGACAGACAAGTTCCAGATAAAGGTCTCTGACAGCGAGGCAGGCTCGATAAACCTCACAGGATCGAGGACAGACTGGACAGACGTATCCTTATCCAATCTTACGCTGATAAGCGGACTCAACTACAGCGACGTCCATGACACGGCAAGGATAGACTTCAAGATAACAGTACCTGGCGACGAGCCGCCAGGACAGAAATCAGTACAGCTAACATTCTACGGAGTACAGGCAGGACAGCCATGAGCAGCAAAATCAACAGACGGATTGTGCATGCAATCTTCCTAGCCTGCATGCTGCTCATCCTCTCAAACATCGTAGCTGCGCTAGGAGTCGGCCCGTCGAGACAATACATAAACTTCGAACCAGGCCAGAAAATCGACGGAGAGCTGATGATAATAAACGACGGAGGAGACGCGTTCAAGGCAGCAATGTATGCGCAAGGAGACATCGCAGGATACGTCAGCATAGAGAAACCGCTCATCGACGTCGCAGCTTCAGAAGCGATCGTGAAGGCGAAATACACAATAGAATTCCCATCCAACGCGACATTGACGCCAGGCGAACACAAGATAGAGCTCGTAGTCAGACAGTTCCCTCCCGAGAACAAGGAGGGAGGAACAGTAATAGCAGCCAGCATGGCAGTGATATCGCAGATAATAGTCAAGGTGCCATACCCTGGCAAATACGCAGAGGCAAAGCTGTTCATCGGAGGCGCAGAGACGCCGGAAAGCGAGGCGAAATTCGTCGTCGGCATATACAACTTCGGAACAGAGGACATAAAGGTAGCGAAGGCAGACATACAGGTAGTAGGGCCGACATGGGAGGAGATAGCAAAGTTCTCTACAAACACGCTCCCAATCAAGTCAAAGGAAGAGGCCAAGGTCGAGGCGATGTGGAAGCCCAACGTCAGCAAAGGCACATACCATGCCGTGGCTACGGTAGACTACGACGGCCAGCAGTTCAAGCTCGAGCAGAACTTCGACGTGGGCACGTTCATGATAGACATCAGCGACATATCCGTGAAGAACTTCAGACTGGGAGATGTGGCCAAGTTCGACATCGTGCTCTACAACAGCTGGAACACCGAGATAAATGACGTATACGTCGAGATGACTGTTGAGGACTCGGCAGGAAAACAGATGACCGAGTTCAAGACATCAGTGATAAACATACCTGCGCAGAAAGACGGCAAGCTGGAGGCATACTGGTACACTGAAGGAGTCGCTCCAGGGATATACAAGGTCAAGCTCATCGTACACTACGCAGGCAAGCTCGTGCAGAAAGAGTATGACTTCGAGGTCAGCACCAACAGCATAACAAAGGTCGGGGCGGTCGGTCAGGCGATAACAGCCCAGGAGATTGAGGATGTGACGAGCCGCGGGACGATAATACTCCTGATCATCATAACACTCGCGCTGCTGATAGGTATGAACATAGCCTGGTTCTACAAGCTCAACAAGATGATAAAAGGCAAACAAGGCGGTGGAGCACAATAAGGAACGACGATAAGATGCGGAAGGAGAACGAGCTGAGGTCAAAGCACTCAGCAGTCCCGTCGTCGATATTCTTGGATAGGGAGCTGGCACCGCTCGAGTCCATAACAGAATACCTCAAGGACACGCAAGGATTGACATACCACGAGATAGCCGTGCTGGTAGGAAGGGACGACAGGACGATATGGACATGCTACTCGCGTGTGAAGAAGAAGAGGCAGGAGCCGGGCCGACAGGCCATGCCTGCAGAGAAATCACTGGACATACCGCTCGACATATTCAAGGACAGGACATTCGCGCCGCTGGAGAGAATAACATCGCACCTGAAAGACAAGGCGATGCTCAGTTTCCACGAGATAGCATTATTGCTGAACCGCGACGACAGGACGATATGGACATGCTACCACAGGGCGCAGAAGAAACTTGTGGCGAAATGATGCTGAAAACATGACCTGAAAACAAAATGGGAAGGATAGAAGAACTCGACGCTGAAATAGGAAGGATCGATGCAGAGATAGCCTGCGTAACGACGCCGAGACCCAAGAGCGAAAGAAGAGTGGGCGGCGGGCTCTTCCTAATAGTGATGATACTGCTCTTGACGATAATCTCATTCTCCACATACAACAGGATAAGCGGATTCGTCGTGCTGGAGGAGAACATAACCAACGAGACGCTTGATAACTACACACTCTCTACCGAGACGGCCCCTGAATTGGACATGGCCATCGCGCCAGACCCCACAGACCTGGGCCCATTCACAGAGAACATATCAATAGAACAACTGCCCGCAGGGATGATGATGGCTGCTCCGACAGCAGGAGGACCAGCAATCACGACGGATAAAGCAGAGTACTACCAGAATGAACCAGTAACTATAACCGCGAGCGGCTTCAGCCCGAATTCAGCGATAACAATCGACATAAGAGATGATTCTGATGCGAGCGCTCCGGGCTATCCGCAGACATTGACGACAGATGATGGCGGCAGCCTGAGCCATGAATGGAACACCAGCAACGCATGCAGAGCAGATTATGCAGTCACTGCGGAAGAAGGTGCGAAGTCTGCGGAAGCAGGGTTCTACATAACAGGCACAATCGCCAGGAATACGATAGTGACGAAGGCAGAAATAAGGAAGAAGCCAAACCATCAGCTCCTCAAGGATGTCACTGACGCTGTCACATCATACGACGGATTCGTAGTCCTGAGCCTGAACAAGGTCATACATCTGGAGTTCGCCGAACCGCTGAGCAGCGCATCTGTAATCTATCTCTATACGTGGGCGAATGATAACGAGACACTGAGCGCATATGAAGAGCAGACATACGACACGATAGGCTCGATCCAGATGCTCAAATCAGAAGGCAACGAGTTCACGCACCACACACTGCCGCTCACAGAGATGCAGGGCACCAGCAATATCCTCGACATATACTTCCCACACACGATAAAGTATGACTACATAACAGCAATAACCGAGGAGGACCATGGATGCACGTTGTTCGAACCCATCTGTACCGACCAAGACACGGATGGGTATGGTGTCGAGGGTGGGGTGTGTGGCGAGCTGGACTGCGATGACTCAGACGCAGCAATACACCCCGGAGCAGAGGAGCAATGCAACGGACTTGACGACGACTGTGACGGGTCATTCATGACCAACGAGAGCATCAACTCAACAGGGACTGAAGTATGCAATGACGGCCAGGATACAGACTGCGACGGCCTTGCTGATGGATACGACCCTGACTGCACACCTGTCTGCGGCAACGCAATCGTTGAGGAGGATGAGGAGTGTGACGACGGCAACATAATCGACGGCGACGGATGCGCAGCCAACTGCACGATAGAGATCCAGAAGGTAAGCCCCATACTCGAGTGCGTCCGGCTTGAGAACAACGGAAGCTACACAGCATTCTTCGGATACCTGAATCCCAACACAGTGAATGTCACCATCCCCATAGGTCCTGAGAACAAGTTCACGCCACCTCCGCAGGACAGAGGCCAGCCGACAACCTTCCTGCCGGGAAGAACGCCATATTACCCGAACGCCCTGTTCAGCATACCCTTCAACGGCAGCGACCTCGTATGGACACTGAACAGCAAGACATCGACAGCATCATCCAACCCCGCCCAAAGATGCACTGCCATCTGCGGAAACGGAATCATAGAGCAGAGCGAGCAGTGTGACGACGGCAACACAATCGGCGGCGACGGATGCTCAAGCAACTGCACCAACGAGACCATCGGAGAAACATGCAATGCAGACTATTCCTACCTCGAGTGGGACACCATCACCCCTGACGGCTATCACCTCGTAAACACGACGGACAAAGGTGTGGTAGAGTACGACGTCATCGACAGGGCAGACGGCAGCAAGGCATACGACTGGCGGGGTGAAGGAAACGTGAACAACCATGGCTTTATCATGATCTGCGGCAACACGACATGCAACTGCAACGAGACACTCTCCCCCGCAACCTGGCCCTACTGGTGGTTCAGCCAAAACGCAAGCATAATACATGACAGCGGCGAACCCGCCATCTGGGAATGGCTAAGCGCCGAAGAGCCGACCAAGAAGGAGTTCTGGGTAAGCTTCGAGGACCTAGACCTCGGAGACATGGACTTCAATGACATATTCATAAAGATAAGGAAGAAGACAGACGCCATAAGGTTCGACCTCGTGCACAGCGCATCAGGCTACACCAACCCCACTAACATAACTTTCAGCTTCGACCCTGGCGACTGGTTCGTGACATATAGGATAATCAAGCACGTCATGCTGCTGAACGGAAGCTGGGACAACAGCGTAGAAGAGGACTTCCAGTTCCTAGGTGACCTTGATTATGAGGTATTCTACGACGACTCAACACCCGGGCAGTGGATACAATTCGAATTCAAGAACATAACACAAGTCAATGACACTGACGGCGACGACATATACGACATATTCGACAACTGCCCAAGCACATTCAACCCTGACCAGAATGACTCTGACTCTGATGGCCTGGGTGATGCCTGCGACAACGACACAATACCACCGTCAATGACAGTGCTCTCGCCATTCTTCGGCCAGATGATACTCGTGAACGGGACGCTGAACATAACAGTATATGCAGAGGATGACTACGGGATAAAGAAGGTATACGCATACATCACATACCCGAACGGCACAATAGCAAGGATAGAACTGTTCAAGTTCGGCGACTATTACCAGACGCTGTTCAACGATACTGGAACTGCGGGATTGTACTACCTCAACCTATCGGCGATAGACTTCGGCAACAACATCAATAACATAGGGAACCTCAGCTTCTACGTCGCCCCATACTACCTCCTGCGCGTCCTCAACGAATCAATAACAAGTCCAGAATACACTCTGTGGGTGACCGGAGCCAACAACCAGTACGTCAACATCAGCGTAGACTTCTATAACCACACCCTGATACACCTCGATATATTCAACATGCTCATCGTCGGGCACACACAGGAAATCTACATAGGGCGGGCTCTGGGAGAGACAGGATTCCTGCAGACATACTCGATAGACCTCTCTAACATCACCTTCCAGTGGGCCACGCTCACGGTGACCGCACTCGGCGAGCTGCTCTACAAGTGCCTGCCGTTCAACTTCACAGAGCAGAGATGCACAGACCGGCAGCTATACCAGCTGGTCAGGACAGACCTGCGGCCCGGGCAGAACTACACGGTCACGCTGACACCGATAGACCCTGGCTTCGGCGAGACTGGAGGGGGAGAGGCGGTCGACGTCTCGATAGCGCCATTCGGCAACACGACATTTGTGGTAGCTTGGGTGGACGCGGCACAGACAGACGTGTCATTCAAGGTGGTGGACACTAACGGGACGACAATCACAGGGCCTGTCGACGTAGACACGACAGTTGACCTGCAGTCAAGGGTATCGGTATCAGCGATCAACTCTACACACTTCGCGATAGCATGGGTCGACGGGCCGGATGACGACGTGAGCGGAGCAATATACGACATAAGCGGAAGCCTCACTTATGGTCCTGCCGACATTGATACGGCGGTATTGACTAATACAGACGTCTCTATAGCCCAACTGGGAGACAGATTAGCTGTATGCTACGCAAACGATGATGATGACGATGCTGACTTCAAGATGTACTATAATAACGGCACACAGGCAGTTGGAGAGACAAATGTCGACACAGACATGGGCCCAGGATCGATGCTCCAGAACCTTGTCGACTGCGCAGGCATAAGCGGCACAAGATGGGTGTATCTCTGGTTCGACGACACAAGCAACGACGCCACGTACGCCGTGAGGAGCGAGACAGGAGCATCGATAGTGGCCGCGACAGACATAGACACAGACGCCGGCGAGACAGGGCAGGTGGCGACGACCGCACTGAACAACAACAGCTTCGCTATGGCATACTATGACTCAACAGATGACGACGTAACAATAGCGATAGCCAATGCAACAGGCACGACCATACTCGCCCCGACAGACATAGACACGAACGCAGGAACAGAGTCGAGGGTGGCGATTGCAACGGTGAGGAGCAACGGCACAGCAACGTCGGACTCCTTTGTCGTGGCCTGGTGGGACCAGGCGTCATCAGACATAAAGGCTGCGGTGTACAACGGCACAGGAAGCCAGATGACCGCGCCGTTCACCGTCGAGACACAGCAAGACACCACTTACAGGCTCATTGATGTGGAAGGAAGGGACCCGATAACAGGCAACTCGCTCTGTCCAGGCACGTTCATAGTGGCTTATACGAACAACTCGAACCAGGGCGTATTCAAAGGATATTACCTGAACGGCACGGAGTGGGACGGGATATGCGGGGCGGTCCCGCCAGACACGACACCGCCTGCCACAGTAACCGCCCTTGATGAACAGTACATCGGCGGGCACTGGATACAGTGGAGCTGGACAAACCCGCCTGATCCTGACCTGGACCACATCGAGGTGTGGGTGAACGGCACGTTCTATGCTAACGTGAGCAGCCCCACGGACCACCATAATGCATCAGGGCTCGTCCAGAACACAGTCTATGAGATACAGACAAGGACATCAGACGTGTGGGGCAACGTAAACACGACGTGGGTGAACGACACCGCGAGGACGCTCACGCTCAACGGCTCGATACAGCTTGACAAATTCAGCTACGAGCAGGGAGAGACTGTCCAGATCATAGGACAGGACTGGGACTCCTATGACGATGTAACACTAGACCTAGCATATAACGGAACTTCCATCCCAGGATATCCTAAAAATGTGACGGCCAACAGCACAGCAGGCATCTATGATACACATAACATCCCCCTCAACGCATCGCTCGGCCTCTACAACGTGACTGCAATGCAGCCAAGCAACGCATCAAAGAACGACATCGAGCAATTCAATGTCTCACCATCAACAGCACCACCACCATTCCAGCCGTTGAGGGCAGGCCTAGAGCTCTACATCTACCTGCCACCGCTCCACAACCCCCTCGGAGCAAGGCCTGAAGACCCCTTCCTCTTCGTGACAGCATTCAACGACGGCACAAAACTCTATGTAGAGGACCAGAACGCAGATGGGGACAGCGACGACAGCAGGGGGAACAAGACAGACATGATAACGCTCCAGAAGGGCCAGAGCATACTCATATACATAGCAAACGGCACAGACACAGACATCGATGACGGAGACTACTTCAAGGTCGTCTCGGAGAAGCACGTAGCAGTGTGGGGAGGCTCAAACTCGCCGTTCATGGCATACACCGTGCCGAGCGAGAGCGGCAGGCTCGAAGGCGAAGAGTTCTACATCTACGGCAGATACGACCCGGACTTCAATATACCGCTCGACATGATACTATTCGCATACCACAATGACACGAACGTCAGGATATACGACATAACTGGTGCCGCGCCCCAAGCAGACTACACCGACGCGAGCGGCTACACGAACGTAACCATGCCCGCCCTTGGGGACATGATAGACAACCGCATAATAAACGAAGGGGAGCACATATCCTACGTCAACAACAGCCTGACTCCGGGAGGACACACATTCTACATAGCCGCAACCAAGCCCGTGACTGTCCTGGCAGGGTCGTTAAGGGAAGGCTCTGATTACGGCGGGACAGAGAACTTCGGCAGGGATGGCGCATATTACGCGGTAGGAAGGAACGGGGTTACCTTCTCAACCCTCTTCTACACCTACGTCTCAAGGGGCGGCGCCAACCTCGGCGAGGACGAGATGTACTTCTTCAGCAGCCAGGAGGCAGATGTCGCCATGAGCACCTACTGGGCCGACGGCACACCAAACAACACATACTTGTTCCAGCTGAACGCAAGCAATGACTACTTCTACCCGCTGGTCAACACCAACGCCAGCCCATACAAGAAAGTCACATCTACTGCACCCATAGCGATACTCGGAGGGCCGTGGCTTAACCAGGGAACAGGAGACATGGGGGATTTCGGCACATCGCTGGAGGGAAGCGGCGTAGGCAAGAACTTCAATGTCTACGTGCCGGAACCCGGAGGCACGGGATACAGCCACGCGATACTGTTCGCGTTCTACAACGATACATACTACGAGGTATACAACAGCACGAACGATGCACTCCTCGCCAACGGCACGATAGACCGTGATGAGCACTATGACCACAACCTCTCGACAGACGCGCACCTGATTATAAACACGACAAAGAGCATCGGGCTGGAGATAACAAACTATGACGACAATATAGGACTCTACGCCGTCGCCTCACCCATCGGCAAGATCAACGTGGAAAAGACGAGCAATCTCGACGAGATAGCAGTGATGGAGAATGTCACATTCACCATAACAATGGAAAACCCCCTGGCTGAGACTATACACAACCTGACTATACGGGACGTCATATACGATCACGTAGAATACCTCAACCACACCCAGAGCCCCGGCCTCAACGGTCCTACCGTATACAACGACACGCCGTCGCCAGGCGAGACGACCCTCATGTGGACGAAAGAGTCATTATACGGGGGAGAGACAGCCAACATCACACTCCTCGCGAGGTCAACCCGCGAGAACGAGACGCTGATGATAAACACAGTCCGCATCAACGGGACTGGCGCGAGTGGCAATGACGCGTCAGGGGAAGACTCGACAGTAGTCTTCCTCAAGGATACAAGCCCCCCAAACATAACAGCAGCATACGACTACCCTGATCCGCAGGCAGTCAACAACCTCGTCACAATACAGGCAGTGATAGTCGACAACATCTTCGTCACAAACGCCATAGTAAGCATAAACGGCACGAATCACTCGATGACAAGAGGACCTGGAAACGACTGGTACTATAACTACAACGCAACAGCCGCAGGCCCCTACAACTACACAGTATACACAAATGATGCAAGAGGCAACAACGCCACGCCTGCCGGCGGGAGCTTCCTCATAATGCAGGACCTGCCGCCCGTCTTCCATCACTACAACGCGACACCGAATCCTGTCGCGGTCAACAACACGATAAGGATATACGCGAATGTCACAGACAACACGGCCGTCGATAGGGTCATAATATACGTCAATGGCACCAACTATACTGCCACCAGGAACATAACCTCTGTGCAGAAGACAATCAACATCACTAATAGCACTGGAAGCTGCACATTCTCTTTCGGCAGCACCGCAGAGCAGGCAAACAGCTCGGACAACTACCGCTCACTGGTGCCGCAGACAACCTGCGGATGGAATGTCGCGGACCTCTCCGAGGCGAGATTCACAGGCTTCAACAACATAACAATCTATGTCGAGCATGTCGCAGAGACAGGAGTGACGGCGTCAAGCTCCACGCTGTACGTCGGGAATGCGACGTCGACGTCAGCTTACGGAAGCGGGGTGCTGAGCACGTTCGAAGGCAACTACAACCAGCTAGAGGATAGGCAAGGGCTCTCAGTGACCGGAGAGAGCACAGACACTTATTTGACGAGCAGCAAACCCGCATCCCTTGCAGAGTTCAACAACATGCAGATACGCATACTGAATGGAGATGCAGGAGGAGAGGACTTGCGCGGAGTAGACCGCACATATCTCATAGTCAATTACAACATCACTTCTGATGTCTATTACGTGGACATAAACGCTACATGGTACCCGATGGGGCTGAACAACTACACAATATACGCAAACGATACGCTCGGCCAGTGGAGCAGCGTCAACGGGACATTCAGGGTCGATTACCAGGTGCCGCCGGTAGTGAACATAACATCGCCTTACGACGGGGACGCATTCTCGCAGGGATATGACATAAACTTCACAGGATACGCAACAGACTTCGAGGACGGCAACCTCACCGGTGCGAGCCTGGTCTGGAGGTCGAGCATCGACGGCATCATCGGAACTGGCGGCGAATTCACATTCGCAACACTAAGCCCAGGCCAACACACCATAACGCTGACAGCAACTGACTCATTCGGGCTATCCAGCTCAGACTCAATCAACATAAACATCACCCTAATAACCTGTCCTGGAATGGAGACAGGCATATTCACACTCGTCAACATAACCATAGACGGCGACGTGGCAGACTGGGACCCTGTGCTGCAGAATCCTGCTAACCAGATATCAGATGGATTAGGCGGAGTAGACGACCTCGATACTCCACAGAGCGCGGACAGGGATCTGAGAAGGTACGCTGTGACCTGGAACGAGGAATGGCTCTGGATGTACGCAAGAAGGTCTTCAAGCGGAAGCGATGTGCTTGGATTAGACACATATTTCGACCAAGATCAGAACCAGCTTCTCGACGCGACGGACAAAGTTTTGGTGGCAGACTGGCAAGGAACGACCAGGATGTATGACACCATGCTCTTCAATTATTCTCCTGTAAATATCTCGGGAGACCCAATAACTGGTGACGGAGTGACCGAGCCAGGCACACTCATAAACCAGGTCGACCTGGAGACAAACGTTTTCGGTGGTACAGACCCTGGCATCGTCCTCGAATACAGAGTGAGATGGTCAGATCTCAGCATGCCAGCATGCACACCGATAATCGCGCACGTATCTTCACTTCGCGGCACAGGAAAACAGGCACCGAACAATGTCGAGGACAACATGGGAAAGTTCGACTCTAGGGTATATGGAATAAAGTTCTATCCAGACAGCATAAAGAGCGGAAAGCAAGGGACGACAGTCACGCATTACCACACGCTGAGAAACATAGGCAACCTGGTAGACCTCTATAACCTCAACATAACAGGAACGACGCCAGGCTATAACGTGACTGTTTATTACGCGAACGGCACGCAGCTGACAGATACAGACTCGGATGGAAGGATAGATACAGGATACATACTCCCAAGCTACGGCGTCACGCTCCAAGTCAAGGTCTCAATACCGACGTGGGCCACGAGCGGCGACATAGACACGACAACAGTCACAGCCTACTCAAAACTGAGCAACACGACAAACGCGTTCGTCGTCGACACAACAATAGTCGGCGCGATAGCCATCATCCCGAGGAGAGAAGGCCTGGCGATGAACGGCACCACTATAGAATACAGCCACATAATCTACAACAACGACGTGACATCAACAGTCAATGTGAATGCAACATCGAGCCAAGGATATACAGTGACGCTGCACTACATAAACGGAACGCTGCTGACAGACACGAATGGAGATACTGTCGTGGACGTGGGGCAGATAGCTGGAGGATGGTTCAAACCACTGCTCGTCAGGATACAGATACCCGCGACGGCGACAATTGGCACGATAGACAACACAACCATAATAGCGAACAATACGTTCGGCGAGCATGGCACGACCTATGACAAGACGACGATAGCGCCACACCTGAGCATAATACCGAACATAACAAGGGCGGCAGGTCAGGGCACAGCAATATACCTGGTACACAACATAACCTATGTCTCTAATACATCGGGAGTGGTCGATCTGGTGTACAACCAGACGCAGAACTTCACACTTTATCTCTACCAAGGTAATTACATCATACCACTCACAGACACAAACGGCAATGGAATCATAGACGCAGGATGGTTCGGCGTGAATGGTTTCACAAAGACCATTGTAGCGAAGCTCAACATACCCGCGACAGCGCCGATAAACACCACAGACCTGATAACCTACACCGTGTTCACGAACCAGAGCACGTACAACACATCAGCCCTGGATAATGTCTCTGTCCAGAAGCTAGTCACATACAAGGACTCTAACTTCCAGCTACAGAGCTACTACTTCAAGCAGACCGAGAGGGTATACGCGCAGGCATACGCCCTCGACATGAATTGGGTGTACTTCCAGTACATAGACCCCAACGCAACAGTGAGGAGGCTGAGCCCGAACATACCTGTGGACACCATGGACCAGGCCGACGACAATTACTATGTCAATGCCTCGGACCTGAGCGGGCAATGGATCCTGGTGCTGTATAATAGACAAGGCAGCGCAGAGATAACAAGGATAAACTTCTATGTGAACACGCCGCCAGTAATATTATCCGCGAACTACACACCACCTGAGGTGTACGAAGGGGACATAGTCAATTTCACAGCGAACGTAACTGCAGGAGAGCTGAGGTGGTTCCCGAACGAAACCGTCGTGAAGGGCGCATTGCTGGAGATTGCAGGAAAGAACTACTCGATGAGCGGGCCAGGTATCCCAACAGGAATTGGAGGATATAACTTCACTCTCGACACAGCCAACATAACCTTCGGTACATACACGTACAAGATATGGGCATACGACAACTTCACATTCTACAATGTCTCGACGCCGTGGACAGGCCAGATAGTGATAAAGCCATACAACTTCACAAACGTTTCAGGAGTGATAACAAACACCAGGTACCAGCTAGTGCCATCTGCACTGTACATAAGGAACTCCACAGGACAAATCGTATGGACTGATGACGAGACATACTCATTCAAGCTATACCGCGGGGAGAAATACAACATAACAATAGTGCCGAACAACGGCTCGATAAAGGAGATAACATACATAAACGTCACGTTCCCGACGATACTGATAAACTTCACAAGGCTCGAGGACTCGCTGGAGAACGAGACAGACAAGCCCGACGAGATAAGGAAATGGGCAGAGGCGATAACCTGGTGGACGAGCCCGTTGTTCTATTACGCAAGCGCGAAGATAAACTTCACGTATGGAGACGGGCACGACCTGTACTTCTGGAAATGCACTGACTGGAACTTCGACAACAGGAGCTGCAACAGCAATAACTTCTTCGTGATACAGAACCTATCGGACGGGCCAGGGTGGGCGACGATATATCTCGCGCCAGGAGATCCTGGAGCAGGAGCTGGCAGGGCGCCAGACTACAATGAGTCGATCAAGGTGTGGGACGTAACAGGCCTCAATTCGACTCAAAGAAGGGACAATGGCACATTCGTCGGAGAGTATTATGACCTTGAGTCAGTCAATTTCACCATAGGAAAGGCGTACAGGCTCGAGGTATTCGTGACGCAGGTGACAGAAGACGCAGTAGGAATATTGAGGGACCCGTACTACGATAACATACAGGACGATTGGACAATCGACACCACAGGAGAGGACGCGCCGAACATAACCGTGGTGAATGGCAGCGTAGTCATAGACCCATTCGTGGCGACCATAACAACCGGCAGCGAGGCAGGTACCAACAAGCTCATATGGGACTCGAACCCGCCGAACAAGACAGTATCAGACATAGACACCAACGAGACAGTCAAGCTGTGGTTCGTCGTCGACATACCTATCAACGCGAGCAATGAGACTCACACAGGCCATTTCCTCGGAAAGTCAAAAGGCCACGACGCAGAGATAACCAACAACCTCACAACACTCGTAGGAATGCCGCCATGCACAGTCAACCTCACGTTCCCGAACAACGGCAACAACACGCTCATAGAAAGGATATTCACGTTCATCTGGCAGCAGGCGTGCGACCCTGACAATCAAAGCTTGACGTATGAGATAAATATAACAAGTCCTGTGTGCGCAGACATATACGACACAAACATCTCGACGACAAACTACACGCCGATCTATGAGCTTGGGACTTATGACGAGTGCGGCGCATACAACTGGACCGTCAGAGCCTACGACGGATACTACTACGGCAACTGGTCTGATTCATGGAATTTCTCGATAATGCCCTACATCGCGCTGTTCCTCATCAACAACACAGTAGACTTCGGCGAAGCAGCAAACGACGAGACAAATGACACTATAGACAACAACCCCTGGCCGTTCCTGCTCCAGAGCGACGGAAACGTCTACACGAACATAATCAACGCGACAGCGAACCAGAGCTTCTTTGTCGGAGCCAGCGCGACAGACGCTGACTTCCAGCTGAAGGCAGACAACTCGACAGAGATGAACTCGTTCAACTGGACAGGATCAGCTACGCAGTGGATAAACCTCACGACGATACGAAGGATAATAGACAGGCTCAGCTGGCGCGACCTCAATGACACAGCAGAGATAGATGTCAAGGTCCATGTTCCGCTCGACGAGCCTTCAGGAGTCAAGATAACAGGACTAATATTCTACGGAGAGCAATCATGACGCACCGCAACAAAGTACGGACCGTGAAAGTCGTGCTCGCGATACTCATACTGCTCATGTTTGCGGCGTCTTCTTATGCAATAGGCATTGCGCCGTCAGCGAAGACAATCAAATTCGAATCCAGACAGAAGATAACATATACACTAGACATAGTCAACAACGGCCACGAAGACCTTGATGTCATGCTCTACCCGCGAGGAGAGTTCGAGAAGAACATAAAGCTCAGCACGCAGTCATTCAGACTCGCGAAGGAAGACCAGATGCGGCAAGTGGATGTAGAGTTCACAATGCCTGCCAGCGTCGACACGGCAGGAGAGCACACACTCGAGATAGTCGCAGTAGGCATGACGCCGTCGCAGGAAGACCAAGGCACTGTAGTCAAGGCAGACATAGCAGTCATATCAAAACTCACAATCGAAGTCCCGTACCCTGAGAAGTACGCAGAGGCAAGGATATATGTGCTGGATACTGAACTCGGAAAGAAAGCCAAGTTCCACGTGCCTGTGTTCAACAAAGGAACGCAGGACATCGAGCAAGCAGCGGCAGAGATAACAGTCTATTCCTCAGATGGCGCGGTGGTTGATACACTCAAGACAGAGACACAGAAGATAAAGACCGGAGAGAACACCAAATTCATCGCAGAAGCGACAAAGGAATATACTGCGGGACAATACAAGGCCGTGGCAAGAGTAGACTATGACCACAGGCAGACAGAGGCATCTGCGGAATTCACTGTCGGAGAGCTCGAGGTGCAGATACGCGGTCTCGTAGTAGACTCATTCAGCCTCGGCCAGGTCGCGAAGTTCGATATACTCCTCTACAACACCTGGAGCACAGAGCTGAAAGGCGTGTACGCAGAGATGGAGATAACAGACCAGGACAACAAGCGCTATACAGAATTCAAGACCGTCGCAACCGACCTGCAGCCGAAAGCGCTTGGAAGGCTTGAGGGATACTGGTACACGCAAGGAGTCGCGCCAGGAATCTACATGGCGAAGATAACGCTGCATTATGCAAACAGGGTATCGCAGAAGATATTCGAGCTGGAAGTCTATCCGAACAGGATTGTAGCTAGAGAACTGCTCTCTGGAGGAGCGATATCGCAGGGAGAAGAGCTCAATCTACAGAAGAACGGCTACCTGATACTCATAATACTCGCGATGGCGGGGGTCATAGCTGCGTTGTTTGTGAAACTAAGAGGCAAAGGAAAACAGCCGGGCACGCAACAGCCGACAGGTCAGCCTGCGCAGCAGCCTCCGGCCACGCCGCAGATACCACAAGCACCGACGACAACACCCCAACTAAGCGAGAGCGCACAATCACCATCAAGCACAGCAGGAGCGACAACATGAAAGCAGTTACCAAACCGCAGCGCCACGCCAGGCTACGCTCCAAGTACCGATTACCGACAGCACGACACCCCGTAGTGTTTCAAATCCCCGGGATTTGTAACATGTTACGAATGCTGCAGCATTCGAAACAGGGCATCCCCCGTCGTGCTGTGATAGAAATGCAGAAAGTCGCTCCGCAATATTGGCGGTGGCGCTGCTAGACGAACATGATGAAAGAAAGGATGCCTAAGAAAGAGAGAATGATAGACATGGTATCTATATCGAGGCTGAACTATGTATTGTACTGCAGCATACTCCTGGTCTCGGTCGTGGTGATATATTTCGCAGTGGCAGAGTACATGATGTATGCAAGACAGCAGCCCACAGACTACGTCACAGTCTCGATAACAAGGAACGACGTCGACAATTTCGCAGACGGATTCCACCCATTCGTCGTGATGACTGCAGGCACAGAGGCAAGCTCGATGATAGAGATAGAGATGACGTCAGCAGCCTACAGCGCAAGGTTCTCCAGCGGAGAGTATGTCACGAACTACACAGCATTCGCCATACTCCCCAAGAAGGCATACTCCACAGAGTTCAACATCACAGCGACGGCAACAGACAAGAACGGAGTGACGCATAAGAAGCATACGTCATTTAAGACAAAACCAGAGCCCGAGGCTGTGTTCAAGATAGGGTGAACAAAAAACTTATAAAACAGCATTGTTCAGAGGCAACCATGGCAGACCATTACATAGATGTCGTCAACGAGAAGGATGAGGTGATTGGGAAGGAGCTGAAGAGCAGGAAGCCTGAGCTCGGCTTCATCTCGCGGGTGGTCGCAGTGATGCTGCGGGATTCCGACGGCAGGTTCATCGTCAGCAAGCGCGGCTCCCATAAGAAACTTGATGCTGACAAGCACGACCTCGCTGCCTTCGGCAACGTCGATGCAGGCGAAGATTACAAAGAGGCTGCTGCGCGCGAGCTTGGGGAAGAGCTTGGCATCGAGTGCCCGCTCGAGATGCTAGATAAGTTCTACCAGGAGATCGAGCACAAAGGCAGCAAGCTGAAGATATTCTGCGGCGTGTTCTTAGGCCATACTGACGAAGAGCCGAAGCTGAACCACGAGCTCGTCTCATTCAGGAGGATGACATTCGGTGAGATCGATAAGGAGATGCAGCAAAGTCCTGAAAGATTCTGCCCTGGCTTCATAAATGACTTCAACAAGGTCAAATCGAAACTAAGAAATCTCTAGAGCCAACCTAATCATATCCTTCTGAAATAAACTGTAAGCCTGCCGTCATAGCTGCTCTTCTGCGCTGTCGACGGGACTGCGGCAGTGATAGTGACTTCTCTCGACAGGCCGGGCTCGAGATAGAAATCGTCAGGAAGCGGCACAAACGAGGAGATGTTGCCAGACTTCTTGAAATGTATGAGCAACGGCTTTTCGTAGTCATGCGAGACGACTATGACGCGGGAGTTTGAATTGCCAGGCATGGCCTTGCCGAAGTTGATGAACTCAGTATCTGTATTGAAGCCGGAAGTGTCAGAGACGACGACAGCCATCCTCAGGTCATAGGCCTGGTACACGGCGTAAAAAGAGAAGAACAGCAGCACAGCGCCGACAGTGATGAGCGACACGCATACCAGGACCAAGGCAAGATTAAGCTCTCTTTTCTTCTTCGTCTTCTTCATCTTGCACCACTAGATAGCCGTACCCACGGCAGTCAGCGTGCTCTCCCTCAAACCAGAATAGGAATCTGAAGGGATGCGTATCTGGAGCTCTATGTTCACAAGGTCGCTGGGATTATTCGCGCGGAAACAAGGACAGATCTCCACAGGAGAGGTCGAGACAGTAGAGTAGGCGCCCTGGTACTGCAATGCAGAGGCGTTCGTGACGCAATTCGAGCCGATACCCCTGCTGCCGCAGCTGTCAGACTCGTTATTCGCGAGCTTCCACTGGTACAATGGAGAGGTTCCGCCAAGGAACTGTATGGCTGAATTGTTCGAAGAGAGATTGACCTGGACGTTCCTGTTGCCGTCATTCTCCAGCCTCAGGCCTTCATATACCGTCGTGAAATTGGTGCAGTTGGCAGGGTTGTTAAGTCCCTCTGAGTTGAGCTGGCAGTAGAGCGCAGTGTCATTCACATAGCCAGAACCCCAGTCGATCATGTTGATTGTGAAGTTGATAGATGCCCTCGATGTTATGTTCACGCGCGCCCTGGCCTGTTCTACCAGCGCGGCATTTATCTCCACACCACTTGATCGAGAGAAGAAAATTACCGTGCTGAACAGAGAGATGAGGAGAGCGAGAGCTACGAGAAATGTCAATGTCCTGTTAGAGAGGTCCTCTCTTGTCTTCCGCACTTATTTCTCCTCCTCTTTCTGCTTTCTCCTGCCAGTCACGATGAAATAGATGTTGAAAGCGACTATTATCAGCGCGATGATAAGAAGCAGCACTGTCGACATAGGTATCGAAGGCGCCTCTACCTCAGCAGGCAGGCTTTCTACAATAAATACCTTTCTCTTCTCATTCTTGACCTGCTGCTCATAATGGATGACGATGTCAAGGTCGTACTCGCCTACAGGGATGCCTGCGGTGTTCCAGTAGAAAGAAGAGGTCTGCTTCTGCCACGGAGGCAGGTCAAACGGCGGAGTCTTAGAAGTGGAAAGGACCTTGGAATTGTTCACGATGCTCAGGTCCATGTAGACAGTAGAGATGGGATTGTTCCAGCGGCTCTCGACAGTGATGTCGAAAGGATTGACGTAGTCCACGAGCATCTTGTCGGTGTAGTTTACTATCGCAACATCAAAAGTGCCGACCCTGAAATTGGCAGATTTCTCGGCAAGGCCGCCCTCATAAGACAAGACAGCATATGCCTTGTAGCTGCCGGGCTTAAGCTCGCGCGCAGGCACAGAATAGCTGAATGTGTAATCTCTGTTTGTGTCGATTGCGACAGTTTCCGAGTCAAGCGACTTTACAGTGGTATCATCTGCCAATATCCTCAGCTGCAGCCTAGCATTGCTGATATTAAGCTTGCCGCGATTATGCGCAGTGATTGAGATATAGACGGGCTGGTCCTCATTAACATCCACAACACTGATGTCCATGTCTGCATAGTAGCCAGGGAAAGGGACATCAATCTCAATAAAGCCGCGGATGACTGCCACTGCACCGACAGTCCCACCGAGCGGGGTCTCCCTGCCAGCCACATACATGCGATGCTTCCCCGGCGTCTTGTAATCATCAGGAAGAGTAAGATGCAGCCTGTAAATGCCCTGGGAATCGCTCTTTGAGATGGTATCTATGGTCGTGAACTCGCTGAAAGGCCCTTCTACATAGAAAGTGAAAGGCCTGTATGAAGTTATAGAGTAGTCAATGATGAATTCCTGGTTCGGGACAAAATCTATGTAGACATCTGCAGGGCTTATGCCTATGGCGCAGACAAGAAGGGAAGATAATAAAAGAAAAAGAAGCGATAAAAAAAATACAAAAAAACAGCCCTTAACCGACGGCATCTTGCCCCTTCATCTTACACTACAGTAGCGACCGCGGTTATTGTTGCTTCACGCACGCCTGTGTAGGAATCTGAGGGTACCTTGACCTGCAACTCTACATTGATCGTGTCGTTCGGGTTCTGGAACTTGAAGCAAGGACACACTTCTATAGGAGCGGTAGAGACGGTGTTGTAAGAACCTTGGTACTGCAGTGCAGAAGCGTTCAGCGAGCAGGTATTGCCTGCCTGCACGTTGCCGCAGCTGTCAGACTCGTTATTCGCGAGCTTCCACTGGAACCAAGGATCAGTGCCGCCGATGAACTGCGCTGCGCTGGCGTTAGAAGAGAAATTGACAGCGACAACGCGGTTGCCGTCGTTCTCCAACCTCAGGCCTTCATAGACCGTCGTGAAGTTAGAGCAGTTATTAGCATCATTCAGCCCTTCTGAGTTCAACACGCAATACTGCGCAGTCTCATTCACGTAGCCTGTGCCCCAATCAATAGTATAGACAGTCCAGTTTATAGAGGCGCGCGAAGTGATGTTGATCCTGGCGATGGCTGTCGGCGATGTTGCCGCGCCAGTAATCTGATCGCCTCCTGTAGTAAGGAAGACGATGAGCCCGCCCAATGATATCACTATCGAGACACCAAGCAGAATCGCGAGAGTCTTGTTCGAAAGGTCCTGTTCCATCTAACTAACCTCCTTTGGTTTAGCAATATAAATACGGGCGTTGCCCTCATTAGAATCCTTAAGCAGAGGCTCCTTATAGAAGCCCTTCAGAATGCCAAGCTGGACATTCGCCATGTTCAAGCTGAATGAAGGGGAAGAGTCCATGGACTTGGTCACAAGTACCCAAGTGCTGGCAGCAGAGATAAGAACTGTAAGTATAATAAGCGTAAAAGCCAATGCCTTAGGCACATCACTCCCTTTTTCCATGTTTCATAGCCTCTATTTTATGGTCTTTCGAGCTAATACCTTATTTAAATCTTTCTGTGCGAAACAGCTTGTATGCTGCAGTGACATATGTCACCAGTCAGAATAGTGCTGCAAAATCATGATATTTTTGGGCAGGAAACTGCCCATTTAGGCTGCTATGTGGCCTAA
>JAGVOD010000095.1 GCA_020052935.1 archaeon
AGCAGCCTGTTGATGTCATCGACCTTAGACTGCAGCTGCTTCTCAGCAGCCCTCAGCTGCTCCACCTCGGACTTCTCCTTCTTTATGTGCTCCGCGCCCTCAGAGACGACAGAGGCGACCTTGTCATAATCCGCACGCTCTGACTTGAGCTGGGAGTCCAGCTCTTTGAGCTTCTTCTCATACTCCTCCTTGACATCCGCGTGCTTCTCCTCTATCTCGCTGTGCGCCTTCCTGTAGTCCTTGATGCGGTCCAGCTTGGTGCAGAGCTTTGAGAAATTATCCTGAAGAAGCGATTTCATCCCCTTGAACTCAGAATCGATAAGCTTGATCTCCTCGCTGTCGCGCTCCAGCGCATTGATGGAGGACTCGACACGGCGCATGAAATCATCCTTCTCATCCTTGACAGCCTTGACCTTATCCAAGAGCTCCTTCTTGCCGATCTGCTTCTCTATGAGATATACCGTCGCGAAGCGGCTCTGTATGCTTATTATGCCCTCTTCCTCAAGAAAATCAGACCAGTCCTCGATGCTTGAAACGGGAACGCCAAGCTCCTTCGCGGCATCGTTGACAGAAATCTTTTTGCGTTCAGCGACAAGCATGACTAGTTTATCTACTCCTGTCTCAATCACACTCTTTTTTCCCACCATTAAACCACCATACCCGAAGAACCCAAAACAACAGGCCTTTAAAAAGGTTTTGGTAAATCTTGCCAAGATTGGCGCTCTGAGGCAGCAAGGACGTAATCACTTGGAAGTGGCGCAGAGTATTACTTTATTCTACCACGGCAGCACCACGCCATGCTACGAGCTTCAACTGTCTTGCCGGTTGACAGCGCCATCCAGTGCCACACTCGCTGCGGCTCGGTGGCACGCTATAACTTGATAAACGCTCCGCAAAGTGGCGGTGGTGCTGCCGAAACTAGCAGAACAAGTAACAAACCACTCACTAACCAGTAGGAGAAAATTCTAACTTACCCACCTTCACATGCTGCTCACCAGTCTCGACATTCACATACCCAAGACTGATTGTCTCGGACAACCTCATGTTGGTCAGGTTCTGGCACTCGAAGATGAAAGTATACTGTTGGTTCTCAAGCATCACGTTCGGATTGCTGTATATGTTGCCGTCACTGGTGTTCGCGGTGCTGTTGCAGGTGCCACTGACACTGACAGAGATGTTGCTGATGGCAAAGTTGAACTCGTTGATGACTGCCAAAGACAGGAGAGTCTCTTCAGTACCCGCGTCGACGCAGTTCAGGCCTGAGAGGAACTTGCATTCAAGCGGAACAACATACTTCGCATTAGATACGTTGTGGTAGATGAGGACGCTGCCTATGACTATCGCCGTAAGAAACACCCACCCGTAGGTGTGCAAGTACTCCATAGCTGCCTGCGCCTTCTTCCCTGACCGCCTTCTCTTAAGCATCATCAGTATATCACTCCCTCGAGCCCGTAACGCTGCACCCTGCCGATGCCCGCATCATTCGTCTGGTTGTCAATCTTGAACTTCGACTCGTTCATGTCCACCACGCTCCATGTCGCGATGGAATAGTTGCGGCGCCAGCAGATGGTGTCTACAGAGCTCGTCGTGAGAGAACAATAATCCAGGACCTCCACCTTGTCGACAAGGCTCTCGATGCCATAGACGCTGGCGTTGTGGTCATCCTCGAACCTCATGAGGAAACTCGGCGATGCGTTGAAAGCGATGTACAAGGTCTTGGCGACGTGGTCCTTCAGGTTAGAGGTGTCATTGCCTACAGTGAAGTTACCGTCATAGATGGTCTGGTTGACCCTCTTCACAACCATCCCGTTCGTATGCAGGGCATACCACGGGTCCTCAAAACCGATTATGGACACATCAGAGTAGAGAGACTTCGACTTGTACCAGGATGCAGTGGATCTCTGGTCGGTCAGGTTCATCAATGACTCGATGCTGACCCTCACTGTCCAAGGGCTCGTCTGATAGACAGAGACAGAGACCAGCTCTATCTCCAACCCTATGCCTATCTCTGCGCCCTTGTCACGTATCTTCCCCATCCAGTCAGGGAACGTGTTGTTCAGCATCATGGTCGAGTTCTCTCCCTCGATGGTGCCGTTGATGAAAAGCTCCACAAGAGCAGACGTCGCATTATCCACACATACACCGTTGGTGGTGACGTAATCTGTCAGGCCGACGATGGAACGGTAGCCAGAGATGTATATCGCGTTCCTCATGTCAGAATCGACGCTCGAGAGGAAGCGGTTCATGGTGTCGACGCGGGTCTCGATTATGGAAGACTTCTCCTGCAGAGAGTAAGAATAAGTCACGGTGTATGTGAAAAGTATTATGCCGAGCAGACTGACTGCTATGAGCGTGAAGAATATCCCCCTCTTGCCCAACTTGTGAGGGTCTAATTCCACACTCGCACCTCCGCAACAGCAGGGCCCCACAAAGAAGGCACGCCAGACATCGAAGTGTTCTCTATGACAATATCAGAGGCATTGACATAGCTGCCAAGCACCTCCTGCAATCTTGCTATGGCGTCCTCGACAGACTCCCCTTGCGAAGAGAACACCTGGCCGTAGCCGACAAAGCCCCGCATGTAGAACCCGTAATCTATCGTCGAGTTCGGCAGGACATCATTCCCTGAAGTCTCCTGGATGCGCTCATAATTCAGCATCAACGGAGTAGTGTCTATGGTCTCGAGAGGGATGTAGACAGATGTCGGGACTGCGCGCGATGATGGAGACTCGAACACAAGATGCCCTGGCGGGTAGCCGGTGTCAGAATAGACGCGCGTTATGTAGGAATAAAGCTCGACAGGATGCACGAAGACGCTGCTGACACCCTCTGCCTCTGCAGGGAAAGAGAAGTTCGAGTCCTTGGTCGGGTTCTCCACGCCGCCGAACTCCTTGACCTGCCTTATCTCGATGACACCATAAGGCAAAACAGGCGGAGAGGTATAATTCACCTCGACAAAAGACGAGCCTGACACGTTGTTTATCTGGTCAGAGTAGATCATCTCGGTGTTCTGGCCCCAGTAATCATCCTCATAATTGTTGAAGTAGACAGATATTATGTTCGTGCCATTCACTATACGCGAAGCTGTCTGCGAAGGGGAATAAAAGAAACGAGGATTCGCGCCAGGAGTGCCGTTAGAGGCAAAGGGCACTTCATCGTTGAGGAAGATTATGTAGTCATAGTCCTTCTTGCACCGCCAGCCACCCCATCCGCTGAATCTACCCGCAGAGTTGCAAGTGCCTGTGTAGTCGCGGATTCCCCTTCCTGCGACCTGTATAGACACGCTGATGTTTGTAGCGTCCGTCGGTATATGGAAAGGAGTGATGACCCAAGGCCCTGCGCCGCTAACACCACCACCCTGCGTGCTGTTCACATTGTCGAAGTAGATGCGCTCGGAATGCTCCCAGCCGAGGTTCTGAAGCTGCTCTGTCTGGTTGTAATTTATTATGAAGAAAGTTCCTGGGTGGATGTGCGCGTTGTAGCCGTTGTTACGCAGGTCAAGCCTTATCGAGTTGTTGCCTTCGAGGAAACAGGATGTGTTGAGATGGATGACGCGGAACACACCCTCATTGCCCGGAGCGAGATTCATGTCATCCCGCGTTATGGTGCAGAGGCCGTTGTTTATGTTCGCCACATTCCAGTTGGTCGAGCCGCGGTCAAGGTGGAGAGACAGGTAAGCGGTCGCGTTGTTCAAGGTGACGTTGGGAAGCGAGAATACCTTTACCACCTCGACGATACCTGGAGAGGCTGTAGAGCCTTTCCAGCCTGCGCCAGCAGGGGAGAAGGGGATGACGACGTTGGTCGTCTTCCTGACAGTCGTCGCGCGGGCCTTAGCGATGTAGCCCTTTATCGGCTTCGACTTCTGGATGCCGGTTATGATCTTCTTGGAAGTGACGAGAGAGTTCTTCACAGGATTTACCCTTGAGTATATCGTCTCGTTGTCCATGATTATGCTGTAGCCGAACACCTGGCTGAGCACTCCTTCAGAGACATTCATCGCGAAGTCATGCGCCAATGTCAGGTTGTTGTCGGCCCAGAACTCACCTATCTGGCCCAGAAGCGTGTTGTTCACGTCCTTTATCGAGCCGTTGTCGACAAGCGCCTGGATGTACGAGTTGTTGACCTCGTAGATGCGCAGCTCAGATAGTATGTTTAGCATGTCCTGCGACATCGTGTTTATCGTCGAGCGAGGCTGCTCAGTCACGTAAGAGGATGTCATCAGGAGAAGGCCGGTTATCATTATCAGCGCAGCTATGAGCGCATCTATCGTGAAGAACAATGCACGTCTTTTGATCTTTTTGGCCATCATTTTACTATGGAGCCTGGTATACGTTGAGCACGAGCCTCACCACCTTACTATCATATATCAGCAGGCGGGTGTTCTGCACAAGCTGGTATGAAGAGTTCCACTCGACGCAGCCTGCGAACTGGTCCTCGCAGAGCTCGTTGAACTTCGTACCGTTCATGTACTGAAGGTAAAAGTAGTAATCCTTGGTGGTGTGGAGATAGCCGCGGCGCTCCTCGTAGCCCCACGAGTTGAAATCCGCGAGCTTCGACGAGTTGATGCGGTAATCTCCATTTGTGAGGCCTACTGTGCTTACGTCGGACAGCGACCAGCCGGAAGGATAGCCCTGCGTCACCAGCGAATTGGATATGGTCTTCGCCTCAGTGAGGAGCGCAGATATCAGGGTCTCATCAGAGTAGTCAGAATGCTCCACATAGTAGAAATAAGTCACGACAACCACAGTGAATATCATCACACCTACCATGAAGTCCGTGTACCATACCTGTGACTTCCTGGACATCACGTGTTCACCTCTACAACCCCATCGGTCTTGCTTATCATGTTGTTGCCCTTCTGGAGCGTGCCGTTATAGGGTGGCACGTTCACAGAGTACTCAGCATTGCCGCTCGCAAAAAGCAGGAAGCCGTTCTCGCGCGTGATGTTGTACTCCAGGCCGTCGACGGTGAAAGGCACGAAGAAGGCGCGCTGGTAGCCATCCTCCAGTGCGATGGCGAGGCTGAGCTCAGACTTGACCGAGAGGGCGAGGTCCTTGAGCTTGAAATAATCAGTGTCGGTCTGCACCTCTGCGAAATTGTCACGCACGAAAGATGTGAAGACGATGAGCGCGCCGAACATTATCGCGACAAGCACGACAAACTCGAACGCCACCTGCGCCTTCCTAGTCAGCGATCTCGACATAGCTCCCTCTCGACTGGATGTTTATGTTGTGATAGCCAGAATGGATGTCGAGGCTCCCGCTCACAGGGATGGTCGTGTAGACGACTATGTGGTCAAGGCCCTGCTTGGTCCTTACGATGAACACTATCTCATTATTGCCCACTGTGGCGTTGTCGATGTTCTTCGGGAAATAAGCGCGCATCCTGGTGCGAGAAGGCTCGCCAAGGTAATAGACAGCTTCAGCAGAATCCCCTATCTTCAGGCCTATCTTCTGCAGCTGGTTAGAGACTATCTGGTCCTCGGTCCTGCCAGCATAGGTATAGAAGATGACTATCATAGGGATGACTATGACCGCGACAAAGCCCACTATGACAAGATACTCCATAGAAATCTGAGCTTTACTGCTATCTATATCGTTCACCCCTTTCAATACGGTTACAGCTAATGATACAATGAAAACAGCAGATAATAGTATTTAAACTTAACGAGTAGTCAAGGCAGGATTTGGGCAATTTACGCAATAAAACAACCAAGCAAAGCCACGACCGTCGTTGCCTTATTAGCCCGCTATTGCAACGAAATTAGTCATAGAAATAATAGGATTCTTACAGACTAACTTCGTAAACTCGAATTAGGCGGGCGCGGCAACGACGATAGCTTTTGCGACCTTGGGGAGCAAAAGCGAAGTAGGTCGTGGCTTTGCGACCAAAGAAAAGAAAAGAAGAACAGCGTAAAATTCCTCTTGAGCCTTAAAAAGATTAATAAACCGAAAGCGCAACAAGGCAGGCCATGACACTATTATGCGGCATTGACGAAGCAGGACGCGGTCCTGTTATTGGGCCTATGGTGATGTGCGGCGTAGCCATCGAGCCTAAGGATGAGAAGAAACTCGCGAAGATAGGAGTCAAGGATTCTAAGCTACTTCTGCCCAAGAAACGCGAAGAGCTGTTCGACAAGATACTCGCAATCGTAAAGAAATACGAGATAGTCGTGATGAGCCCGCAAGAGATCGATTCTGCGCTCATGGACCCTGACACCAACCTGAACTGGCTGGAAGCAGACCACGCAGCAGAGATAGTGAACAAGCTGACGCCGCAGAAAGCGATAATAGACTGCCCGAGCAACAACATAGAAAGTTACAAGGAGTACATACGCAAGAAGCTGAACGTCGATTGCGAACTGCAGGTAGAACACAAAGCAGACCTGAATCACATCGTGGTCGGGGCCGCTTCAATAATCGCGAAGGTGACGCGCGACAGGATGATAGAGGAGATAAAGAAGAAGGTAGGGCATGACATCGGCTCGGGATATCCAGCGGATCCTGTGACGCAGGCATTCATACGCGACAACTACAAGAACTACCCAGACATATTCAGGAAAAGCTGGCAGACATACAAAGACGTCGTTGCGAAGAAACAGCAGAAAGGGCTGAATGAGTTCTAGAAAAGATGAATAAAAATATTATTTTCTCTCTCTACTATGATTGCCTTGATTATACCTTCTTTCGGCGATGACTGCAAACTCGTGAACCTTGCTAGCCAAATCGTGACCTCTCACGTCAGTAGAACGTATCTGGCCAGCCACAGGACCGGAACAATAAAAATCCCCTCTGCAATCAAGAAAATCGCGACCAGAAATGACCATGCCATCAATGCTTATCCTGGGCGAAAGACAGGGAAAATGCACAACACCAAGGAAGGGCTCGTCCCGGGGCATGAGCTCTGAATCAAAAAGAGTTACATCACCCTTACCGCGAACAGCGTCCGAGACCTCATCATGATAAGGGATAGCCAAACCACAACGCGGCTCACCTGACTCGCCCATATCCTGCTCCTGAAAATTCCAGCAAGCATCCACAAGAACACGAATATCCTCTTCTAACTGATCGTAATGCTGTGACCTTTGCGCAGGCCTGGATGCAGAGCAGTAATACTGGTTGGCAACACCTTGTTGCTGTGCAGCGCCAGACTGCTGAACCGACTCCCTGTATCTCATTACTAACGCATTAGCAACGACACCAACCACCAAAGCACTCACAGCAATGCCAACTAGTTTAACACCCTTCGGCATAGATTGCCTTACAGGCTCCCGAGCACTTGATTGATTTTCTGTCATATGTCTCACCAAAAACTATCTTCTCTTGATGCCGTGATTGTATCTTCTTTCAGGAAGCATCGTGTACTGCTGGACTGGACCAGCGAAACTTTGAGTCATCATACCCGCCTGCTCTACCCTGCGCACTACACCGTCGACAGAGGCAGAATCAAAACTTCTGTCATTTGACTCACTGCTGCGCTGCACGTAACCTGAGTTATTGCCAACAGAATGGTGAGGCTGCCTGTCAGAATCAAAAGAAGGACTATGATCTGCAATGTTGAAAACTGCCTGCAAAACTATGCCAATAACAGCACCATGAAATAACCCATAAATCAGGCCACTCTTGTAGCCAGACTGTTCTGCTTCATGTAACTTATGGTACAACTCCAGGTTTGGTTTATCCACACACATCACCAATACATTCGTACACGCATGACTATTTAATCTTTTCCCGGATAAATAATGTGTGCTTAAAAACTTTTTAAACCCGCTAAGCAAAATTAATAAATGACTACGCATACAAAATGTCTACAATGGGTGTTGAAGAAGATACGTCATCAAGAGGAAGAACCGTCATAGCATTAGGAGTAGGACTGGTGGCCGGGATCGCATCATTATTCATACCCTCTCCGACTAGCACATCCGACCAAGACATCGGCGCAAAAACAGAATCGGGAACAACGACAGAAAAACCTGCAAGGATGCAAACAAGGTATGACTTCAGCTACGCCCCTGCAGAGATGACGGCGAATAGGAACAGGGACTACAACAGAACACCGCCGACGCCCAAGCCCAAGAAGGACTACACACCTCGCGAGGCGATAGTGCCTTCACCATTGAGGATGGCAAGTTTCGCGGATACAAAAGACATTTACGCGCGCCCACCGACAAGGAACAATGACGCAGGAAGACTGGGCAGCAGGACAACATCATATTATAGAAGGATGAACATGGTGTGAACAGATGGGCATCGAAAGATTGGCATCAAACATCGGGATAACACTCGGTGCAATGGCAGTAGGCGCAGTCTGCTACCTCAATACGTGCAACGACTCGACAAAGCAGAGAGCAAGAGACGAGTCAACTCCCGCAGGGATTGCCGGACAGGAGACGATGAACCCTGGCAGACGGTACGAGCCGTTATTCTATGTCGGACCGACAATAAGCGACGCCAGCAAAAGAGAGTACTTCGAACCTTTGCCAGCGCCACAGACAGAAAAGCATGATGGAATATTCTATTCAAGATAATCCGGGCAACGCCACGCCAGACAAAACTAGCAGTGGCACGCGAGGCTCGGCGTGCGTCGGTTTTGTTGACTGGGCTATCCCCCCGTAGGGGCCAACCCCCGATAACGCCCCTGATTATTTTTGCAGTAGCGCCTCGCAAATTCGCGGTGCCACTGCTTTGAGTATTGGCGGTGGCGCTGCCGTGTTCCAAAATACATCCTGAGCCGCTTAAAACCTATAATCTCGTTTTATGAAAACAACCGAAGACTTTAAATAGTAAAATCTAATTTTCTGGCCTATAAGAGGTAGTAAATTTGGGTGAAAAGCCAAAAAACAGAGGTATAGATAGTTCTAGACTCGTACAGAGGCAGCCATGACCCGCATAAACAGGATGATAATGCACGGCTTCAAGAGCTTTGCGAAAAGGACAGAGCTGCTATTCGGCCCAGACTTCAACTGCGTCCTTGGACCTAACGGAAGCGGGAAATCAAACATCCTGGACGCGCTGTGCTTCGTGCTCGGCAAGTCATCCGCGAAGTCCATGAGGGTGGAGAAGAGCGCAAACCTCATCTACAACGGCGGAAAGACCAAGAAGCCAGCATCATTCGCAGAAGTCTCGATATACTTCGACAACGCATCAAAAGAGTTCCCAACAGAAGATGCTGAAGTGAAGCTCACAAGGATCGTGAAGCAGAGCGGCCAAGGAGTCTACAAGATAAACGACGAGACCAGGACAAGGCAGCAGATACTTGAACTCTTGTCTCTCGCCAAGATAGACCCTGACGGATACAACATCATACTCCAAGGAGACATCATAAGCCTCATAGACATGACACCTGTAGAAAGAAGGATGATAATAGAAGAGATAGCAGGCATCGGCGTATATGAGGACAAGAAACAGAAAGCCATGAACGAGCTCGATAAAGTAGATGGCAAGATCAAGGAAGCAGAGATAGTCCTTAACGAACGCGAGACATACCTCAAGGAGCTGAAGAAAGAACGCGACCAGGCAAGGAAATACAGAGAGCTCGACTCCAAGATAATGGTCAACAAAGCCACTGCACTGCACAGGCAGATGCAGCAGAAAGATGCAGAGAAAGAAGAGCTGGACGACAGGGTGAAGAAGCACAAGGAATCTTTCGACAAGACGACCCAGCAGTCAGACGGGCTGAGGAAAGATGCCGAGTCGTTGAAGAAAGAGATAGACGACATAAACAAGGAGATAGAGAGGCGCGGAGAGAAGGAACAGCTCGAGCTGCACCGCGAAGTCGAGAAGCTGAAAGTAGGGCTCGCGACCCAGAAAGCCCGCATGGAGACCTGCAAGGACGAGATATCCAAGATAAAGACCAGGAAAGACAACCTCAACAACAACCTCAAGGAGACAGACCTCAAGATCAAGCAGCTGCTCAACGACAAGAAAGAGCTCGAGAAGCAGAAGGCATTGCGGCACAGGGAAGAGCGCGAGATAGACGCCAGGCTGGAGCAGTTCAGGAAGAAGAACAAGCTCGAGGACGCAGAGGCGATAGACAAGGAGATAGACGCTCTCGACAAGAAGGCAGAAGAGCTGCAGAAACAGGCCTCTGAACAGAGACAACAGCAGCAGGACATGCTGCGCGAGAAGGACAAGATAGAGTTCCAGATACAATCCATCGACGAGAAGATCGAGAAAGTGCTCGCGATAGAGAAAGAGAACAAGGAACAGATACAGATACTCAAACAGAAGAAGACAGAGTTCAAGAAAGCGTCGATGGAGCTGGCGCAGCTGCAGACAGAAGAGAGCAGCATATCCGCAGAGCTGGGAGACGCCCGCAGGAGGCTGCTGGAAGCGAACGAGGAACTGTCGAAGCTCAATGCGCGCCAGGCGCAGCTGCAGGAGAAACTAGGCGCGAACATCGCAGTCAAGAAGATACTCGAACAGAAAGACAAGTTCAAAGGAGTATACGGCACAGTGTCAGAGCTGGGACAGGTGAGCAGCAAGTACGCGCTCGCGCTGGAAGTCGCAGCAGGACACAAGATAAAGAGCATCGTGGTCGAGAGCGACAAGGTCGCGGCAGAATGCATCACATACCTCAAGAAGAACCGCCTTGGAATCGCGACATTCCTGCCGCTCAACAAGATAAGGCCCAAGCCAGAATCAGCCAACATAGAAGGCATACTGAAGACAGACGGCGTGGTAGGGAAGGCAGTAGAGCTGATAACATACGACCCGAAATTCTCAAAGGTATTCCAGTTCGTATTCGAAAGCACAGTAGTCGTCGATAACCTCGAGACAGCCAGGAAGATAGGCATCGGCGCTGCAAAGATGGTGACGCTGGACGGAGACCTCGCAGAGCTATCCGGCTCCATGACAGGAGGGTTCAGGCAACAGCGCGAAGGATTAGGATTCTCAGAGAAAGAGCTCGCGGGCTCGATAGGCCAGTGCGAGAAGCTGCAATCAGATATGAGCAGCAAGATATCCAACCTAGAAAAGAAGAAGAAAGATGACGAAGAGAAGATAACCAGATTGAGGGAACTGAAAGCCAACCTCGAAGGAGACGTCATAAAGATGGAGAAGTCATTGTTCCTCGATTCCGGCGACATAGACGTGAACAAGAAGGTCAAGCAGGAGCTCAAGGACAAGCTCAAGAAGATAGAAGAAGAGCTCAGCAACGTCATGAACAAAGTCTCTGCCAATAACCGTGAACTCGCTAACAACAAGATCAAGAGGCAGGAGCTGCGCGACAAGATATCACAATTACGAAGCCCGACACTGCTCGCAGAGCTGAACGCATTCGAAGAGAAGAGACGCGAGATACGCGAAACTCTCATAAAGCTCGAGTCAGAGATGGGCAATTTCGACACGCAGGTCAACAGCATGCTCAAGCCAGAGCAGGAGAACATAGCGCGCATAATCAAGCAGCACGACAAGGAATCTGAAGCTTTCGAGCTCGAGATCCGAGGGACAAAAGAGAAGATAGACGGAAACGAATCCGAGCTGAAAGAGAAGGAGAAGAAAGAGACAGAGTTCTACTCACAATTCAGAGGACTGTTCGACAAGCGCACAAAGCTCTCAGATGACGCGAGCAAGAAAGAGGCAAAGATGTACGCGCTGAACGACGAGTCGCGCAAGACAGAGAACAAGATGAACGCCATCAATCTGGAACTTGCGCGCATAATGGCTGAATTGGGGGGGATGCAGAAGGAATCCGAGCAGTACCAGGGAGTGGAGATAGACAAGGAGAAGAGCGACGCGGAACTCGCGCGGGAGATATCACAGTTCGCGAAGATGGTGGAGAACCTCGGAGCAGTCAATCTCAGGGCACTGGAGATATTCGACTCAGCAGAGAGGGAATACAAGCAGCTGCTCGAGAAGAAAGACCTGCTGGAGAAAGAGAAGAAAGACGTCATGATGCTCATGGAAGAGATAGACAGCAAGAAGACAGTGCTGTTCACCAAGACGCTCGAAGCATTGCAGGGAGAGTTCCAGAAGATATTCTCACAACTGCTGACAAAAGGAGAAGCATCACTGGTGCTGGAGAACACAGAGAACCCATTCGAAGCAGGATTATTGATCAATGTCAGGCTGACAGGCACTAAATTCCTCGACATACGCTCACTATCCGGCGGAGAGAAGACCATGACAGCACTAGCATTCCTGTTCGCGGTGCAGGAATACGAACCAGCATCATTCTACGTGCTTGACGAAGTCGATGCGGCACTGGACAAGCACAACAGCCAGAAACTAGCAGAGCTGATAAAATCATACTCATCAAAAGCGCAATACATAATGATATCCCACAACGACGGCATCATAACAGAAGCCAGCAACCTCTATGGCGTGGCCATGAACGAGCACGGCATGAGCGATGTGGTGAGCCTGAAGATATGAAGTAAGGATATGGCGGTGCCACCGCTGTCGCCGAATTCTAAGCCCGTAACGACAATTTTAGTAACAAGAATTATTGGGTCTTCTCAACTTACCTTCGGAACATTTCTAAAAAGACCGGAAGATTTCCAAAAAACAGCTCTTATTCCGAAAATCCACACACAATATCCGCAAACCTTCTGTTCTCGTCGGAGAAATTACGGAATCTTCTCAGAACCTGTTATTAAGACAGAAAACATAGAAACATCTATGACTTTGATAGAGGTTGATCAGAGCGGGAAGGTAGAGGATCTACGGCAAGACACAATAGTGGCGTTTAGCAATGACACTTTCTCATCAGTACATCTAGATAGACGCATAAAAAGAGAGATATTCCTAAGATACAGGCCACATATCAGGCAGATAGTGCAGAAGATGTTCTCAATATGCCTGTTTTACCTTCTCGAGAAGCACATAGAGGGAAAGCACACAGTCGTGATCTGCACTGAATATCCTGGATGGGAAGCGTTTATCAAAAGAGAACTCTATCTTCTATTAAACAGGAATGACGACGACATAGTCAACTTCAGAAGCATAGGCAAAAAATCACGCGCACATAGCATAGCACTACTGACAAACCGCCAAGTATTGAAACCAACAAAACAATTGACAGAGAAAGATATCCTAAAATATTTAAAATAACAAGGGGTGAAGGCTAGACCTCCATTTCTGCGCTTAAGGCGTGATTTCATCCTTACGGACTATGGCACGAGTCGGCGTAGACCCCTTATTGAAGGGTATAAAGCCGATGAAATTAATAAAGCTTTCGTTTTGTCGACGGAAGATTTCCGGAAGTGCTGGAGAAAATTAACAAGAGGAGGGAGGTACAGCCTCCGCTTCTGCGCTTAAGGCGTGATTTCACCCTTGCAGGCTATGGCACGAGTCGGCGCAGCGCCCTCTTAATTGTGACTTGGGGGGATGGGCCAAACCCACATTTCTTTCCATAGCTCATACCCATTACGATATGTGTTAGAGGGATCGCAGCCCTGCGTCACAATACAGTATAAGCATCGCCCGAATATAAATCTTTTGATTTATCGACGGAAGATTTCCGGAGATGAGACAAAACTACAACTTATACAAAATAAGAACCCACAACCAGAAGAAGCAGGAAGGAAACCGCCAATACATCTCCGAAACAGACATGCAGCTTCTTTCTTTCATAAGTCCGCGGGGAAAACCCCCTGGATTCTGCCGATAGGAATAGCTCGAAGGCGCGTTTGAAAATGATAATGAATGACGGGATGATTATGGGGACATAGCTCATCACGGATTCAAAAGGCTTCAGGATGTTAAAAGTTATCCTGTGACATCTCGTTCTTTGGACAGCCACAACAGAATTGACTTCCTTCAGCACAGTCGGCAAGAAACGTATGGCAATCATCAAAGCAAACGCAAACGAGTAAGGTATCTTCATCTTAATCAAGGATATAAGAAATTCTTTTTTCGAGGTTGTCAAAGTGAATAAAACCACGACTAAAATCAAGATGATTATCTTGATCAAGAATACAGCACCAATGTAAAAGCTGGCCCAACTTAGCAAGAACACCGTCACGTAAGTGGCTATGATGAAAAATAAGAACACCTTCAAGTAGTCCGTCAACATCCTGAAAGGCACCTTTGAGATGGTTATGGAGAGCAGCATGATGGCAAAGATAAACAGCAGATAACGCAGGCTTGTGGTCGAAAAAACCAGGAATGTCATTGCGACAACCCAGCACAATTTTATAACAGGGTTCATCCTATGAATGAAGGAATCCGCATTATAATACTCATACAGTTTCATCATCTTGAAGCCTCAGCTATTCTGGCATAATAGTCAGCGATGCCACTGACCTTGCCGTTTTCAATGAAGATCTTCTTATTGCAGAATCCGTCCACCAATTCCAGATTATGGGATATTATCAGGACAGTGGTTCCTGACTCCTTATTAAGTTTGGCCAGGTAGCTCATAAGCTTCAATGATGTCAAACGGTCCAAGCCGGTATCCGGCTCGTCAAGAATGATGATCTTCGGGTCCATAGCCAGTACTGATGCTATATTGACCCTCCTTTTCTCACCCACACTCAAATTGCTGGGGTCCCTGTCCAGTAAATGGGCAATACCCAACGCCAAAGCAATCTGTCGGACATTGCTGTTGAGCTTCCCATTTTCAATCCCGCAGTTCTTGGCTCCAAACCTCACCTCATCGCGCACCCTGTTCTCAAACAAGGCATAATCAGGATTCTGAAACACGTAACCAATCGATTTTGCGATCTCACAGGTCTTTTCTTTCGTGACGTCCTGCCCATCAAACAGTATCTTACCGGCATCTGGCTTCAGCAAACGCATGATATTCAACGCAAGAGTGGACTTGCCACAGCCGTTAAAACCGACAAGACCTGCGAAGTCCCCGCGCTCCAATTCGAAATCTATCCCTTTCAACACAGGACGCAAGTCATAAGAGCAATGGAGCTTTTCCACTTCCAGCACGGTCTTTTTGCGGCCTCCCTTGCTCTTCTTCAAGACCTGCCTGCCGGAAGAAAGACATACATCGCCGCAACCATCACCACCATACTCGTTCAGGCGGCCATTCTCCAATACCAAGACCCTGTCTGCTACCTCTATGAAATCCAGAGAATGCTCAGAAAAAAGGATAGTCATCCCATACATCCTATTTATCTCTTTCAGCAACTTCATCAGTCTTCTCGTCTGAACAGGATCTAGATTCGCAGTGGGCTCGTCCAAGACCAGAACATCAGGCCTCATAGCCATCAGCGACGCCAGGATGACAAGCTGTTTTTCTCCTGAACTCAACTCCTCAACAGACCTGTTCTCCAGATGGCTGATCTTAAATTGGCTCAATACCTCATCTGCTCTCCGCTCTGCCTCGTCCGGTGACAAATTCATGTTTTCGAGACCAAACGCTATTTCATCCCGTACATTGAATGAGAAAAATTGGCTTTCCGGATTCTGAAACATAATCTGTACTTCTCTGCCCAACTCTGCGGTTGATCTTCCGTGTATGGCTTTTCCGTTGATCCTTATGCTGCCCGTGAGCTTTCCCCCAAGACTTGTTGGGATTAACCTGTTCAAAGTGAGCAGCAGCGTTGATTTGCCGCATCCTGACTTGCCTATCACAGCTACAATCTCGCCCTTGCCAACATCGAGTGCCAACCCGTCCAGAATTTTCACCTTAGATCCGGGATAAGAATAGCAAAGGTCACTTATCTCAATCACTGCCATCTTCCTAATATGTCGCTATCTGCCTGATCGCTCTCTTATTCTTTATTCTGTCAAATATCTTCATCCCGACCCATGCGCCAATCATTGCCTCAACCAAGAAAATGGCGACCATGATGGGAAAAACCTTTATGAGCCTGTCCAAACCAGGCATACCCAATAATGAATACAAAAGCATGAAAAGTGGCGCAAGCGAAACGTACGTGACTGCCAATCCTAAAAACATACCCCACCTCTTGTATCTGCAGAGATGGACGACAACATCAAAAATAAATCCTATCAATAACCCTAAAACAACCTTGAATATCCCTGGCAGGCCTCCCAGCATATTTGTCGGTATTGCCAAAACCCCATAAATCCCAAAGATGAAAGTCGCTGTCCAAAACTTCCGTAGAATCAGAGCAGTGATAACTAGAATGACTGATTGAAGAAAGGTAGTGATAAAACCAGATGCTGCAGGATTGCCCAGCGCAACATTCAACAGACTCCCGAATAAAAAAGAAACAGTAAACATAAGCGCGCCCATCAATCCTACCAATGTTAATTCTTTTGTCCTGAACATCTTACCCGCCCACAAACGTTTTGTTATCTAATAATGGTGGTGACAAGTATATAAGATTGTGTTGTTATTAAAAATAACAACATTTAAATAGAAAAATGCATCTACAAGCCTTATGGAGCCATTCGAAGAAAGACTCAAGCGGGCAGGCCTGACAGGCAACGAGGCGAAGATATACCTGGAGCTGCTGAAGAGAGGGGAGATAAACGGCAGCGAACTGGCCAAGAAAGCAGGCCTTGACCGTAGCCTGACATACACTGTCCTGAACAATCTCATAGACAAAGGGCTCGTGGGCTATGTCATGAAAGAGAAAATCAGGGTCTATAGAGCGACAGACCCGCAGAACCTGCTCACAAACCTGGAGCAGCGGGAAAAAGATGTCAAAAAGCTCATACCAGACCTGAAGACAATAGAAAAGCTTGCCGCAATACCCCAAGCAGTCACGGTGTACGAAGGGAAAGAGGGACTGAAGGTCCTTTTCGAGGACATCTTCAAGACAAAAGAGCTGGTGTTCTTCGGCGGTACAGGAAGAAGCTATGAAGTCCTCAGATGGGAGATGCCGCACTTCGAAGAGAAAATCGCGAAAGGGAGCTGCAAGATAAGAGGCATCATGAACAAGAAATATTCAGCAGACAAGATCAAGCTCCTGCCATCAGCGGAAGTCAGATTCCTCGAAGGCGTTGATAGCGACGCAACAACAACGATATTCGGCGATACTGTAGGGATACACGTGCTGCTCGAGAAACCGCTGGTCATAATCATGAAGAACAAGGTGATAGCTGAAGGGTACAGGAACTACTTCGAGTTTATGTGGAGAAGCGCGAAAAGAGAGCAAAAGAGTAAATAATATAAGGAAATAAAATAAACAATAACAAAAAGAGGTGCAATCATCGAAGAAGATAGCTCTGTGAGCCCTGAAGTCATTAGCTTCGAGCAGGAAGCGATAGGATACATAGAAGATGAACTCGCTCAGGGATACGGACTAGAACAGATAAAACAAGGTCTTCTAGAAGAAGGTTATCCTGAGGAAGTCATACAGTTCGCTGCAGAATACGTCGAGAAGCACGCGCGCTTATCCAAGAAAGACAAGGAGAAGACTGTGAAGAGGACAGACGAGCACCACGTAGCGAGAAGGTTCCATGTGCCAGTACTCGGCATCGCAGCATTGATACTCATACTACTTGTGGCGTTCTTCTTCGTAGGCATCGGGGAAGAAGAGCCGAAAGCATCTCCAGAGCAGATAAACATACTGCTGTACGACAGCCTGGGACTGACGCCGGCCCAAGGAAAGATATCAGGCGGAGCGCAGGTATACGCAAGAGACGAGATTGTGGAGAGGATACGCGCAGAGTCCATGCTGAAAGAAAGCAAAAGCAACCCGCTGCTCTCAGGCCTGAAGATGAGCGACGCAGTGACAGGATTCCAGAAGAAAGCCACAGCATACAGCATAATAAAATCAGGAATTGAACAGCTGACACTAGTAGAGATGAGGTTCCAGGCAAACCGCAACGTAGACTTGCTGAAGATCATCGAGGCAGTGCCGAAAACAACAGCAGCAAGCAGCGATGAGATATCACTGCCGAAAGGAGGGCTTGTTGCAGAGCGCGACCCTGTAATAATATTCAACTTCAACAACGTAAAGATGGGAGACGTGCTGAAAGCCAGTTACGTGATAAAGAAACAGCTCAGCACGCTAGACACTCTGACATTCCCTGCAGAAGAGAGCAAGGAAGCACCAAGGCCGACTGCCGCCAAGGTATGCGGCGACGGGAGATGCGTGGAGGGAGAGAACTATATGAGCTGCTGCACTGACTGCGGCTGCACACCAGGAAGCGTATGCGAGAGCAACACCTGCGTCGCGGCAAAGCAGGACCAGTGCCGTGCCGATGCAGAGTGCAATGACAATGACGCGGCGACAAGAGATACTTGCTCAGGGACGCCGAAGACGTGCCAGCACACAACGATAACAGAATGCATCTCTGCAGACGGATATTGTGCAGAAGGATGCGCGTATGAAGCTGACAATGACTGCGAACAGCCAGTGATGACCGCGGCGCCAGAAGAGACAACACAGCCGGAAATAACCGGAGAGCAGGAATCACCAGACATAATCAACATAACCATAACACCTGAAGAATCTTCGATAGGAGATGAAGTAACGATAGAAGCCAAGGTATTAGACCCGAACGGCAAACAGGACATAGCAAGGGTGTGGGTAGAGATACTTGAGCTGGCGCAGAGCCACGGCGAGATAGGAGACATGAACGACAAGGGGCTCGAGGGAGACGCAGTGGCTGGAGATGACAAATACACTGTCGTGCTCACGATAAGCGACTATTATGTCACAAGCACGTACCACGCCAGCATATTCGCGCAGGACCACGCAGGCAACAAGAAGAAGTCACAGAAGACATTCAGGGTAGCAGGCAACGAGACAGGGTAAGACACCGACAAAAAAGATCAGAACTTCTTCAGCATATCGACAATCTGGTCAGCGGTCTTATCCCATGAATGCTTCTGTATCATCGTCTGACGCGCCTTGCGGCCGATCTCCTTCCTCAAGGGCATGTCAGAGACCAGCTTCTTCAGTATTATATAGAGGCGGTCGACATTCTGGAAAGGGAAAACAAAGCCGTTCTCCTTGTGCTTCACGTACTGCTCCACGTAACCGACAGGAGTGACGACGACAGGCAGGCCGCAGGCCATCGCCTCCATCGTAGTAAGTGATGTCGTCTCTGTAAGTGAAGGGAGGACATAGATGTCCATCGCATGATAGAAAGGCAGGGTATTCTCAGTAGAGCCGAAGACCTTGACATTCTCCATGTTGTCGAACTTCGCCTCGCCGCCGACCAGCATCAGGGCAGTGTTGGGCTTGTCCTGGTGCAGCTTCCTGAACGCAGCGTACAAAGTAGAGATGTCCTTCTCCCTGCCAAAACGGCCAAGATAGCCCACGACGATGTTGTTGGGATTCAGGCCAAGGTGCTCCTTCGCAAGTATCTTCGACTCGGCAGGCCTGAACCGGTTATGGTCGATGCCCAGATAGACTATCTCCTTGTTCGGCTTGACTCCCTGCTCATCAAGCAGCTGCGCCATGCCGTCGAAAGGCACCATTATCAGGTCGCACTTGTTGTAAAGGTAAGGGATGACCTTCCTTATGGAAAATTCGACAGGCTTCTTGAAGCGCTTCAGGGACTTAGAGAACAGGAACCACTCCACAGAATGCACGAACGCGACGAGCGGCTTGTCCATCTTCCTCGCATAATGCATCGCCAACGCGCCGATAGGGCCGATGCTCTGCGTCCATACGATGTCAGAGTTCTTGACGAGCTTCTTTATCTGCGAACGCTTCGGCTTCGCAGGATTTATGTCACCGACAGCCAGCTTCGATATGGGAAAACGTATGACAGTGACGTCGTCAAATCCTGTAAGCGTGCCCGGAAACCTCGGAGCAGCTATCACGACGTCAAAATGCTTAGTGAGATAAGGCGTTATCTCATTCAGGAAACGCGATATCCCATCCCATCGCGGCAGGAAAGAGTCCGTGGCGATGAGCAAAGTCTTCTTCTTCTCTTCCATAGCTATACCTTGTTGAAAACCTCTGCGTAACGGCAATGATTATCCAGACCAGACCTGAAAGCACGCCACAGCATGCCAGGATACAGCTGGAATATGTACTTGTGCTGGCTCTTGAAACACGTCAACGCCTTCAACTTCAGGTGGAAAGTGTCAGAGATGTCCACGACAAGCTTAGGGTTCTTGCTGAGATGCACATCGCTCGCCCAGATATTGAAAACATAGATGTCTCCCTTGTACTCCATGCGCTTCGTGACCTTCTCAACAGCTTCCCAGACAGCCTTGTGGTCAGAATAGATCATATCATCAGGGGAGTGGGTGAATATCTTAGAAGGAGAGTACTTCGCTATGACCTTCTCCAGCAGCGCGAGATTGCGCTTCTTCGAAAGCTCCTCCTTAAGCTCTAAGTCCTTCAGCCCCAGGAAGATGGTCTCAGAGGTGCCGAGCATCCTGCCAGCAGCCTTTGACTCCTTCACGCGCATTTCAACAGTATGGCGCTTCTGCATCCACCAATGCGACTTCTCGCCATAGGACATCACAGCAGTGACTACCCGCTTGCCCTCCTTGGCGTATTTCGCGATGGTGCCGCCTACACCAAGGACTTCGTCATCAGGATGCGCGCATATGATGAGGACTGTGTCTTTCTTGGCCATAGACCCCACTCAGCGCAAGAGGTTTATAAAACTTTTTAAGATAGACTTAAGCAATGCCCCCCAGAGGGTCACTGAAACACTTTCTTATAGAACCCGTCCCTGCCCACAGCGTTCAACTCGTCCAAAATCCTTGATAAGGTATTGAACAAGTCCCTGCCTTTCCACTCATCATGCAGCAACCAAGACATAATCATCAACGTCGCAAGCTGCAAAGCATCAAACACGTGACGCTTCTCTAATCCAGATAAGGGCCTGTATCTCTGATAGATACTTATCACTTTCCTGGCCTTGTTGAAGTCAAACCTCTTGACATAGAATCTTGTCCAGTAGAGCAAAATAACACCCAGATCATAAATCAAAAAGGTGTAGGTAGCATCATCAAAATCCAACACACCTGAAACCCCATCTCCCAAGAACTTGATGTTGGCTTTGTCAAAATCCCCGTGGATGATGCCTTTCGGCAGCGTCTCTGGCAAGTCCAACCTGGCCAGCCCCTCTTTCACGACGCGCAACCTTCTCTCTCCGGTACAATCCTTAAACCGCTTGGCCTCTTTCTTGGCGACAGCCAAACAGAACTTGATCGTCCTTGGCTCCCTATACGTATAATTGACAGGCGCACGTCCTTTGGAAATATTATGCAGCAATGCCAAATATTTTATCATATCCTGCAATTGCCTGTCATTTATGTTCTTGAGATGCCTTCCGGTCAGATAACTGAAAAGGATATAAGGCTTGTTCCTGTATATGCCCATAACTGAGCGGTCCTTCTTCCTGATAGGCATTGCACAAGGATATTTGTGCCTGCTCAGATGACTGAGAAAATCCTCCTCAAACCGCACACTCTTCTCAGACCTGTTTTCATAATATCTCAACACGAACCTGCCTTTTGTGGTCTTTATCAAGATATTTGTCTGGACATTACCTGCTTTGAAATGAGAAAAACCAGTAAGCCCGCCTAAATCATATTCTGCAAGAATCCTGCTCAAAACTTTTTCCGTAAATCTGGTCTTGACGGTCATACAGGACAAAGAAAGAATTCAATATATAATACTTTGTCATTAAATGCGCCGGCGGGGATTCAGGAACAGCTGTCTTGCCGGCTGGCAGCGCCATCCAGTGCTATCTCGCCTACGCTCGATAGCACGCTATAACTACATTAAGCAAGATGAAAGAAAAAATGCGCCGGCCGGGACCTTCGTAAGGTTGGATAGTTCCAACACTTTTTCGAACCCGGATACACGGCTTGGAAGGCCGTAGTCATTTACGGCGCGCCAGAGTAAGGAACCAGAATCCTAATCTAGCACGTAGCCATTAGACCACCGGCGCACGAGTTGAAATGAAAGACACAGCTTTATAAAACTAACGCTTCAGAAACTCCTTAGTGAGAGGCACTCTTTTATGCTTAGTGTAATAAGCATATTTAAACAAATGTTTAGAATTTGAGGGTTTCACCTCGCTGAAAAATCTACCAATCTGCTTTTGATCATAAATGTGAAGGTTCTTGTTGCTTAGGGAGGATGTAAATCCAAGATTTGAAAGAGCGGTTTGAAGCTCTTTGATAAAAATCTTATCCCTGCTGCTAAGCCCGACCATTGCAGTATTCTTGTGGTGTCTGTTAATTGAACCATCTGTATCAAATACTCCTCGGATATACGCCCTAAGAAGTTCCTTGTCCTTCAGTATGCGCAAAGGTATATGTAGCCTGCCTTTCTTCTTTCCTAACGGCAGTCCGTAAACTTCTGATAAGTGACCTACTAACTGTTTACAATATATGAAACACTTAACCTTATTATGTGGTTTTTGGACATATCTTCTTGAAGATACGCCAAACAATTCTTCAAACATGCGTTGGATATGGAAAGAATATTCTTTATCAAGGTCTTTGTCCAGAGAAATAGAAATCTCATATGTGCCCTTGTTCATATGACCATCTCCTGCAAGAGCGCCTA
>JAGVOD010000014.1 GCA_020052935.1 archaeon
GGGGGCAACCCCCTGTCACGTGCGAGTAATTGACTGAAAGCCGCTTCGCAAAAAGGCGGCAACACAACTTTCAACAGTGCCGCAAGAAAGGACTGAGATAATATGAGATGGAGAAAGATATCTGCATTGATGTACCGCGACTCGATAGCGCTACGCAGGGTCCAGTTCCGCATAGTCGAGATAACATACTTCCCGATAACGACAGTGCTGATATGGGGCCTGTTCGCAGTCTACGCAAGGCAGATGGCTGCCGAGGCCGGCCTCATAGTGCTGATAATAAACATATTCTGGGCATTCGCGCACATTGCGCAGACAACAGCCAACGCGCTGATGATGGAGGACGTGTGGAGCGGAAGCCTCAAGCAGATACTGCTGACAGGCATAACAGAGTTCGAATACATAATAGCGAGGCTGATGACATCTGCGATAACCTCCGTCGTGATGGTCGCAATACTGACATCCCTGGCGCTGCTGTTCCAGATAAACTTCTTCAAGCTAGACATGCTCATGCTGATAGGCATAACCCTGCTCGGCTCGCTCGCGCTGGCAGTCATCATCGCAGCCACGATATTCTACATGGGAAGGGAATACGGGTTTTTAGTCTGGTCAGTCATACAGCTGTTCATAATGTTCTCAGCGCCGTTCTTCCCTAAAGAGATATACCCAAAAGCGCTGCTCTATCTCTCTTATGTGATGCCATTCACGGCCATATTCGAGGCAGCGAGGAACTTCAGCCTGACTGGAACGGTGCCGCACATGCTGCTATGGTGGGGGCTGGCAGTCACTGTCGGATATTTCGTCATTTCCTGGCCCCTGTACTGGCTCTCATTCAGGAGGGCGAAGAGGACAGGCATGCTGTCGAGGATGCATTAGATGAAACGCAAGAAGCAACGCAAGGCAGAACACAAGGAAGCTGTTGGAGAGACTTCTGTAAAAAAGCCAAAGACACGGGCGATACATGTGCCTGCACTCGCGCTCAAGATACTTTCTGTCGTGCTTTCTGTGATACTACTTGCTGCGCTGACGCTCTACGTGCTGGGCAAGATGCCTGCACGAGGATTCTTCTCTCTCGCAGTGCTGCTGGCAGTTATAGCATTCTTCGTGCTGCCATGGATGAAGAAGAAGTACGCAGCATAGCTTTACTAGCAGTGCCACGCCAGGCTACGCTTATTGATTCTATTTGCGCAACGTGACGTCCCCGTAGGGGGCGACCCCCTGTCACGCCTGAATATTTTGCAGCAAGACGCTCCGCAAATTGGCGGTGGCACTGCTCAACAAACAGTACGTCGAGAAATAGCTAGTTCGACAGCTCACTACCGTCTTTAAGGCAAGTGTCAATCACTCTAAACAACGCTCTCCTGCCTTTACCGAGAGCCTGCTGCTGTATCTGCCTAATCCTCTCGCGCGTAACGCCGCCCTCCTCACCATTGACCTTCAGCGTAAGCTCGCCGACATCCTTCAGCGAGGTCTCGTCCCCGCTGAACCTTCTGTCAAGCACCTGCCTCTCGCGAGGCGTAAGAACAGAATAGACAGTATCACGCACCACCCTCCTGAAATCAACACGCACAAGATCCTCTTCAGGGTCTGGGGAGTGCGGGTCAGCAACAGCAGTGACGTATGACCTGCTATCAGGGCCATAACCTATAGGCTTGTCAAGAGACTCCACATGCATCACAGCCCTCGCCTCAAGCGCAAGCTCAACTTGGCTCTGCCCGACATCTATCGCAGCAGATATCTCTTCAGCATCCTGCCGCTTGGCAGCGTCAGGGTCTGATCTGAAATAGTCCTCTATCTTCTTGATGGTCTCCTGCAGATGCACAGGGTATCTTATCGTCGAACTCTTGTCGCCTATCGAACGGCGTATCGCATGGTGTATCCACCAGGGAGCATAAGTAGAGACCTTGTAGCCGAGGCGGATGTCAAAGCAGTCTATCGCCTTCAGCAAGCCAATGTTGCCCTCCTGCACAAAATCCATGAGTGTCATGCTACGCGCATGATACCTCTTGGCGATGGACACGACAAGACGGAGGTTGGAGTTGGCCATCTTATCTATGCCTTTCTTCAGCAGCCTCTCCAATGACATCACTTTAGCATATAGCTCAGGAGCGTCAGGCGGCAAGACACCGAAATCCGCAATCAATGCTGCGTAGTTCCTGAAGTTCTCGCTCCTCTTGCGCGCGCCGGCAATCTCCACATACGCGAGAAGATCCTCATAGAACCTCTGCCTGATATCCTTCCGCACACCCTCTTTCAGCCTGATGTGCTGCATGCTGGACAAGATTTTCATGCCCTGGCGCGGATACCTGACACGCTTGACAGCTTCCAGGAAGCGGTAGAACTCCTGCTTCATCTCCTCCTCACAGAGCTTACCTTCGTTCAACTTGCACCGCTCTATCACGTTTCCGCCACTCTCTGCCTTGACTCCGTCCGCGACAATACTTTCCAGCGCAAGGTACTGCCTGCGGCCATACCGAGTAGTGAGTACCCAAGAATCTATCGTATCACGCCAGAAACCAATCTCCTCGAATATCTGCGTCTCCTGCTCTTTGGTAAGAAGAGGATGCCTCCCGATATCATGCATATATGCAGAAATTGAACGACGGGAACTCGCATCTCTGCGGTTCTCATTGCCGCCTGCATCATCAGGCCCAGGGCGTCCATAATCTGGTGATGGGTCATCATTAGGCCCATCAAAACAGACCTCTATGCCACCTTGCCTTCCAGAACTTCTCCTGCTTATTACACATCCCCCCACATACGGATAAGCATACGGAGTTTAAATATCTTATGACAGCGTGGCGTTATTGAAAAGTTCAGCTTCGCTGGATGCCGCCAGGCTCCGCTCACCGTACTTCAGTCTCAATACTTGCCATCCCCGTAGGGGGCGTCCCCCTGGCAAGCCTGTCTAATCATTAGAACGTCGCTACGCAAAAGGGCGGCACCACACTTTTCAATAACGCAGATTATGCAGACCTAAACTACAATAGAACTCAGTTAAACTCCTTCAATGGCCTCTGCTGATGGGTATCTGTATCTGGAAGCCTGCCGAAGCGCGCCAAGTATA